>JBJXGK010000190.1:0-6829 GCA_046153705.1 Gemmatimonadaceae bacterium | reverse complement strand
ACGGCGATTCCGTGCAGCGGCTGTTCTACGACACCATCAAGGGTGGCGACTTCCGCGCCCGAGAGGCGAACGTGTATCGCCTCGCCCAGGTCTCCGTGGACATCATCGACCAGTGCGTCGCGCAGGGTGTGCCGTTCGCGCGCGAGTACGGTGGCCTGCTCGCCAACCGCTCGTTCGGTGGCGCGCAGGTCTCGCGGACGTTCTACGCCCGTGGCCAAACCGGCCAGCAGTTGCTGCTCGGCGCGTATCAGGCGTTGGAGAAGGAGATCGCCAAGGGCGGCGTCAAGATGTACGGACGGCACGAGATGCTCGAACTCGTGGTGATCGACGGCAAGGCACGTGGCATCATCGTGCGCGACCTGGTGACGGGCGAGATCGAGGCGCATGCGGCCGATGCCGTGATCCTCGCGACCGGCGGTTATGGCACGGTGTTCTACCTCTCGACCAACGCGAAGGGCTGCAACGTCACGGCGACCTACCGCGCCCACAAGAAGGGTGCGGCATTCGCGAACCCGTGCTTCACGCAGATCCATCCCACCTGCATCCCGGTCTCGGGCGACCATCAGTCGAAGCTCACACTGATGTCGGAGTCGTTGCGCAATGACGGCCGCGTGTGGGTGCCGAAGAAGCGCGAGGACTGCGGCAAGGAACCGTCGCAGATCGCGGAAGAGGATCGCGACTACTTCCTCGAGCGGAAGTACCCGAGCTTCGGCAATCTCTCGCCACGCGACATCGCGTCGCGTGCGGCGAAGGAAGCCTGCGATGACGGTCGTGGCGTTGGGCCCGGTGGGCGCGGGGTGTATCTCGACTTCGCCGACGCGATCAATCGACTCGGCAAGGCCGCGATCGAGGAGCGCTACGGCAACCTGTTCGAGATGTATCAGCGCATCACTGACGAGGATCCGTATTCGCGCCCGATGCGCATCTACCCCGCCGTGCACTACACCATGGGCGGCCTCTGGGTGGACTACAACCTCATGAGCACGATTCCAGGCCTGCACGTGCTGGGTGAGGCGAACTTCTCCGACCATGGCGCGAACCGTCTGGGCGCGAGCGCGCTCATGCAAGGGCTCGCCGACGGGTACTTCGTGATCCCGTACACCATCGGTGACTATCTGGCGAACACCAAGCTCGAGAAGGTCACGTCCGACCACGCAGAGTTCACGGCGGCGAAGGCGGCCGTCGAGGCCCGCACCAAGAGGCTGCTGTCGATCAACGGCACGCGCACAGTGGACTCGTTCCATCGTGAGCTCGGCAAGATCATGTGGGACAAGTGCGGCATGGCGCGCGATGCCGCCGGGCTGAAGCAGGCACTGCAGGAGATCCCCAAGCTCCGCGAGGAGTTCTGGAAGAACGTGAAGGTGCTCGGGTCGGCGGACAGCCTGAACCAGTCGCTCGAGAAGGCGGGGCGCGTGGCGGACTTCCTCGAGTTCGCCGAGCTGATGTGCCTCGACGCATTGACGCGCGAGGAGAGCTGCGGCGGACACTTCCGGACCGAGCATCAGACGGCGGACGGCGAAGCGCAGCGCGACGACGAGAAGTTCGCGTACGTGGCGGCCTGGGAGTATGCGGGGGAAGGGAAACCCCCGATCCTCAACAAGGAACCGCTCGCGTTCGCGAACGTCCACCTGAGCACGCGGAGCTACAAGTGAGCGCGAAGGGACTCAACCTCACGTTGCACGTCTGGCGCCAACAGGGTCCGAACGTGCCGGGCAAGATCGTCGAGTATCCGGCGAAGGACATCAGCCCGGACATGAGCTTCCTCGAGATGCTCGATGTGGTGAACGAGCGCCTCATCGAATCGGGGCAGGAACCGATCGCGTTCGACCACGATTGCCGCGAGGGGATCTGTGGCAGCTGCGGCGTGATGATCAACGGCGCGGCACACGGGCCGATGAAGGCGACGACCGCCTGCCAGCTGCACATGCGCAGCTTCAAGGACGGCGAGGAGATCTGGATCGAACCCTGGCGTGCCGCGGCGTTCCCGATCGTGAAGGACCTCGTAGTGGATCGCAGCGCGTTCGACCGGATCATCCAAGCGGGCGGCTACATCTCGGCGCCCACTGGCACACCGCAGGATGCGAACGCTCTGCCGATCTCCAAGCCGGCTGCCGACCGCGCGATGGACAACGCGGCCTGCATCGGCTGCGGTGCCTGCGTGGCGGCATGCCCGAACGCGTCGTCTTCGCTGTTCACCGCGGCGAAGATCACGCATCTTGGCGTATTGCCGCAGGGTCAGCCGGAGCGCATGAAGCGTGCGTTGGCGATGGTGGAGCAGATGGACGAGGAGGGATTCGGCGGGTGCACGCTGTTCGGCGAGTGCCAGGAAGCGTGCCCGAAGGGGATCTCGATCGACGCGATCATGCAGATGAATCGGGACTACATCGTGGCGAGCGCGACGAAGATCGAAGTGAAGGAATGGTCGGGGTCGGCGTGACCATGAGTGCGACGACTCCCTGGCGCGCGTTCCCCGCCGCGCGCCGCATCGCCATCCTCACGCGGCTCTGCACGGAACGCAAAGAGGCGCGTGCCCTGTACATCCAGCGCCTCATCAAGCGTGGCGGTGGCTACCGCGCGGCCACGCTGCTCTCGTGGCCGGCCGAACGCCTCGTGAAGGAAGTCGTGCGCCTCAACGCGCAGACTGCCGAGGACGAGATCGATCTGCTGCAGGCGCTCTATGTGGACTTGGAGCCGGCCGTGCAGACGACGTTCCTCACCGAGGCCGGCGTGAAGCGGGATGGCGCGTCGATCGACGAGTCGTTGACGCCGCCCTTCTGCGATGCGGCCGCGGTGCAGCGCGCAGCGGCGAAGGTGCGCGCGGAGCACGGTGAGGACGGGGTGCACTATCTCAAAACGATCGCGCGGTACAATCCCGCGGCGTGGCCAGGGATCGAGGAAATCGCCTCCGCGCTTTAGGGCAACGCGCCTCGCTGAGTGGAGCGAGCAGGAGCGGTGCCGCGACTAGCGGTACCGCTCCATCAGCTTCTCCAGCGCCGCCTTCCCCGGGCAGAGCGCCTCATAGGATAGATCCACCAACGGCGTAGGCACGGTCTTGAGGTGGTCATGCATGTCCTTGCCATCCTCATCGACGAAGAGCAGCCCGGTCGCGATCTCGTGCCGCGTCTGGCACGCGCGGACATGCGCGTACGCCGACTCGCGATTGGTGGGATCGTAGTCCGATGACGTCGCGCGGAGCCGCACATGCGCCCCGTCGTGCATCTCGACCACCCGTACGATCTCGTCCGAGTCCGGGACGGTGATCTCCCGCTGCAGGGGGACGAAGTCGGCGTGCACGGCCTCGACCTCATGCTCGCGCGTGTACGCGTAACTCTTCGTGGAGCCCTCGTGGTCGTTGAACGACACGCACGGCGAGATCACATCGACGAGCGCGAACCCCTTGTGGGCGATCCCCGCCTTGAGGATGGGCACCAGCTGCTTCTTGTCACCCGAGAACGAGCGGGCGACGAACGTCGCGCCGAGCGTGAGGGCGAGCAACACGGGATCGATTGGCGCCTGCGTATTGGCCTCGCCCTTCTTGCTGGTGCTGCCGATGTCCGAGGATGCGGAGAACTGGCCCTTGGTGAGACCGTACACACCGTTGTTCTCCAGCACATACAACATGTTGACGTTGCGGCGGATGGCGTGCGAGAGCTGGCCGAGTCCGATCGACAGCGAGTCCCCGTCGCCGGAGATGCCGATGTATGTGAGGCCTCGGTTGGCTGCAGCGGCGCCGGACGTCACCGACGGCATGCGTCCGTGCACGGAGTTGAACCCGTGGGACTGCTTCATGAAATACGCGGTGGTCTTGGACGAACAACCGATCCCGCTCATCTTGGCCGCACGGTGCGGCTCGAGTTCGAGTTCCCAAGCGGCCTGCACGAGTGCGGCGGTCACGGAGTCGTGTCCGCAACCGGCGCAGAGGGTGCTCATCGCGCCTTCGTAGTCACGCAGCGTGAGACCGAGGCCGTTGGTGCGAGCCGTGGGGTGTTTGACCGGTGGCTTGGCGATGGACGTCATGCCGGCACTCCAGCGAGGTGGGTCTTCACGGCGTCCACGACGGTCTTGGCCGTGAGCGGCATGCCGCCGTAGTCGAGGACGGGGATCATCTGGTCGCGAATGGCGCCGAGTTCGATGGCGAAGAGCGACCGGAGTTGTGCGTCGCGGTTCTGCTCGATGACGAAGGTGTGTTCATGCCGCGCGAGGAACGCGGCGACATCGGCGTTGAACGGGAATCCGCGCACGCGCATGTAGTCCGTGTGGATACCCTCGGCGCGGAGCAGGTCGGCGGCTTCGCGAACGGCCGCATCGCAGCCGCCCAGTGTCACCAGCGCCACCTCTGCACCAGGCTGATGTTCGATCACCGGCGCGGGCACGTGGTCCGCGGCGTGCGCGAACTTGCGCTTGAGGCGGTCTACCACCTCTTGGTACGCGTCGGAGTCCTCGGTGTACGCCGCGTGTTTGTCGTGCCCGGAGCCGCGCACGAAATAGGCGCCCTTGCCGCCGACGCCAGGGAGCGTGCGCGCCGCGATGCCGTCGCCGTCGGCATCGACGTAACGAGAGAACTTCTGGACCTTCGCGAGTGCGTCCGCGTCGAGCACCTTGCCGCGGTCGGGGCGATACGCATCGTCCCAGTCGAATCGCTTCACCATCCAGTCGTTCATGCCGATGTCGAGGTCGGAGGCGACGAACACCGGCGTCTGATACCGCTCGGCCAGATCGAACGCCTGCACCGTCATCTCGAAGCACTCGCGCGGGTCAGACGGGAAAAGCAGCAGGTGTTTGGTGTCGCCGTGCGAGGCGTAGGCGAGCGAAAGCAGGTCCGCCTGCTGTGTGCGTGTGGGCATGCCCGTCGCGGGCCCACAGCGCTGCACATCGATGAACACGGCCGGGATGTCCGTGTAATACGCCAGCCCGATGAACTCCTGCATGAGCGAGATGCCCGGGCCTGAGGTGTTGGTGAAGGCGCGGGCGCCGGCCCAGCCCGCACCGATCACGATGCCTGCTGCCGCGAGCTCATCCTCTGCTTGGATGATCGCGTAGTTGTTGAGGCCGGTCGTCTTGTCGACCCGGAACTTCTCACAGAACGCCTTGAACTGCTCCATGAGCGCCGTGGCGGGCGTGATGGGGTACCACGCGCCGACCGTCGCACCCGCGTAGACCGCTCCGAGCGCGGCGGCTGCGTTGCCGTCGATCAGGATGCTGTCTCGCGTGGCGTCCATCTTCTCGAGCCGGAAGGGCAGCGGACAGGTGAAGTGTGCCTTCGCGTAGTCGTAGCCGAGCTTGATGGCGAGGTGGTTCGCCGCGAGCAGCTTCGGCTTCTTGCCGAACTTCTCGGTCAGCATCTTCTCGATCACCGTCATGTCGATATCGAGCAATGCCGCGAGCGAGCCCGCGTAGACGATGTTGCGCAAGAGCGTACGGTCGCGGTCACCCTCGAAGTGTTCGACGCAGAGCCCGCCGAAGGGGATGCCGAGGATGGTGATGCCCTCGCGCACGAGATCCGGGTCGAGCGGCCACGTGGCGTCATAGACGAGGTAGCCGCCAGGGCGCACGGTGGCGACATCCTTGGCGTAGGTCGAGGGATTCAGCGCGACCACCAGGTCCACGGCCGACGGGCGCGCAGTGTATCCGTCCTTGCTCACCCGGATCTCGTACCAGGTGGGAAGCCCCTGGATGTTGGACGGGAAGATGTTCTTCCCGGTGACGGGGATCCCCATACGGAAGATCGCCTGCATGAGCAAGCTGTTCGCGCTCGCGGAGCCGGTGCCGTTCACCGTGCCCATCTTGAACGCGAAGTCGTTGATCCCGCCGCGCGGTGGGTGGGCGTTGCTCATGCGGACGCTCCGGCGAGCGCGCGGCCCGCGTACGGCAGTTTGAGGTCGAAGGTGCGCATATCCCACGCCGCCGTCGGGCAGCGCTCTGCGCAGAGGCCACAGTGCAGGCAGACGTCCTCGTCCTTCACCATCACGCGCTTGGTCTGCGGGAGCGCGTCGGAGACGTAGATCTCCTGCGCGAGGTTGAGTGCCGGGGCCGAGAGACGGGTGCGTAGTTCGTCGATCGGCGTGCTGTTGGTCGTGATGGTGAGGCAGTTCGTCGGACACACATCGACGCAGGCGTCGCACTCGATGCAGAGCGGCGCGGTGAAGTGCGTCTGGATGTCGCAGTTGAGGCAGCGCTGCACCTCGGTCGCCGCCTGCTCGGCGGTGAAGCCCAGTTCCACCTCGACGCCGACACTGGTGAAACGCTTGGTCAGTGCCTCATGCGACATCTTCGCACGTTTGGCGCCTTCATAATCGTTGTCGTAGGCCCACGAATGCATGCCCATCTTGGCCGACGTGAGCGTCATCCCCACAGGTGGTCGATCGGTGACCGGCAGGCCCTCGCAGTGTTGATGGATCGAGATCGCCGCCGCGTGTCCGTGCGCCACTGCCCAGATGATGTTCTCCGGTCCCCACGCGGCGTCGCCGCCGAAGAAGACCCCGGCGCGTGTGCTCTGGTGCGTGGTCTTGTCGACGATCGGCATGTCCCACTTGGGGTCGAACTCGATGCGGAGGTCGCGTTCGATCCATGGGAATGCGTTGTCCTGCCCGATCGCAAGGATCACAGCATCGCAGGGGATGATGACGGTGCCGGTCACGGTGCTCTTCTGACGGCCCGAGGCGTCCTCCGTCCAGCTGAGCTGTTCGAACTCCATGCCGACGAGCTTGCCCTCCTCGAGCACGAACCGTTTCGGCGCGTGGTTCTCGACGATCTCGACCAACTCCTCCTCGGCGTCCTCGAGCTCCCAGGGCGAGGCCTTGAAGTTCTTCCGGCCTCGACGGGCGATCAC
>JBJXGK010000187.1:0-3958 GCA_046153705.1 Gemmatimonadaceae bacterium | reverse complement strand
CGCCGATGCGCATCGCCGGTCCGTTCGTGGCGTTCCTCTGGTTCCGTGAGGAGTTCGCCTACGCATTCTCGGCGGATATCGCCGTGTTCCTGCTCATCTCCTACTATGCGGTCCTCGGCGTGGTCATGATCGGCGTCGGCCGGCGGCGGAGCGTCGCGGCGCTGCGGAACGTCGGCCTCGCGATGGCCTTGTACGCTGGGCTCAAGGCGGGCGCACAAGCCAGCGACATCGACGCCATCGGGTGGCGCGTTGCCAGCTACTTGATCGTCGGCGCGTTCCTGCTCGGCGTCGGCTACTGGTACCGCGCGCGGGACGCAGAGGGCGACCGCCCCGACGAAGCGAACGCCCGGGAGTCGTAACCGCGCTCGGCCGGATCGCCCTACGTCTTGCTCGCCAGCGTGGCGGCGGTGAGATGCGCCGTCACGTTCGCCGTCGTCTTGAAGATGTCGGGGATGACGTCGACGGCGATGAGGATGCCCACCGCTTCAGCGGGCAGGCCGATGTCCACGAGCACCGGCGCGAGGATGAACAGGCTTCCGGACGGGATCCCCGGAACGCTGAAGCTGAGCAGCGTCGACGTGACGATCACCATCGCGACGGTGAGCAGCGGCACGTCCACACCATAGAGCTTGCCGAGGAAGATCACGCCCACCACCCAGGCCATGGGCACGTTCACGCGGAAGATCGAGACCGCCAGCGGCAACACGAACCCGCTCGCGGCCGCGTCGAGTCCGAGCTTGTCGCGCGAGGCGCTGATCATCAACGGCAGCGCGCTGAGCGAGGATCGTGATCCGGCCGCAAGCGCCTGCGCCGGTGCCGCCGCAGCCAGGAACTTCCGGAACGGCACTCGCCCGATGAACACCACCACCGGGTAGAGGGCGATGGTGAAGATGGTCAGCACCAGCGAGAGCGTGACGATGTATCGCGCGAGTGCACCGACACTCGAGGCACCGAGGCGAGCGCCGAGTGCGAACGCCAGGGCGAACACACCGATGGGTGCCACCGCGATCACCCAGCCGACCACGACCAGCAGGGCGTCGGCGACACCGCGCGCGGATTCGATGACGGGATCGCGGCGCGCCGGGACCACCTGCTTGAGCGCGAATCCGAGCGCGAGCGCGAACACCACGAGCGGGAGCAGCGCGCCGTCGGCGGCAGCCTTGATCGGATTGGCGGGCACCATCTCGATGAGCCGCTGACTCAGCGACGGGAGCGCCGGTGTACTGCCGGCCGCGACCGCGGTCTCCCGCACGCGCGCGGCGACATCGGCGGGAAGCGTAAAGTCGGCGAAGGCGATCTCGCCGATGAGCATGGCCAGCACACCACCGCCGACCAGGAGAACGACGAACACGAGGATCGCGCGGCCCATCGCACGCGTGAGCTCAGCGGACGCGCCCGTGCTGGCCACGGAGGCGACCGTGAGCGCGGCAACGAGCGGGATCACGGTCATGCGGATCGCGTTGGTCCACAGCGTCCCGACCGTATCCGCGACGGGCACCAGCGAGTCGAGCCACGCGACGCCGGACGAATCAAGTACGATCCCGCTCGCGAGGCCGACGACCAGCGCGAGCAGGACCTGAAGCGATCGGCTCATCGCGTGCGGCTACTTCGGATCGACCGCGCGATACGCGGCGACCACCGCGAGTTCGCCCTCGGCGCCGGGTTTCGCGTTGCCGTGCTCCATGCCGACGACGCCGGTGAAGCCCTTCTTCTTGAGATGCCCGAACACGTTGGCGTAGTTGATCTCGCCCGTCGTCGGCTCCTTGCGGCCCGGGTTGTCACCGACCTGCACGTACGCGACCTCGCTCCACGCCGCGTCGAAGTTCGGGATGAGGTTCCCTTCGGTGATCTGCTGATGATAGATGTCGAAGAGGATCTTGCACGACGGCGAGTCCACCGCGCGACAGATCTGGAACGCCTGCGGGACGCGGGTGAGGAAGAGGTTCGGGTGGTCACGCCGGTTGAGCGGCTCGAGCACCATCACCAGCCCTGCCTTCTCGAGCAGCGCGGCGCCTGCGCGGAGGATCTCCACCGCCTTCGCCGTTTGGTACTCGAACTCCAGACGTGGCGCGACGGTCCCCATCACCACGGTGGCCCACTTCGCATTCACGCGCTTGGCGAGCTCGATCGACGCTTCGCAATCCTTGAGGAACGCATCGCGGAACGAGGCTTCTCCCGCCGCGAACGTCGTGGTCCATGCGGTCTCGGGATTGAGCACGAACACACCCATGCGCATGCCGAGTCGGGCGAGCTCCTTGCCGATCCGCTCCTGGTCGGCCACGGGGCGGCCGCGCATGCCATTGTCCTCGAGCGAGCGGAACCCTTGGTCATGCATCCAGCGGAGTTGATCGACGAGATCCGCGCCAGCACTGCGCTGGAACATGCCGAAGTGGGGTGCGTAGTCGAGCGCGAATGCCGGCGCGGCAGTCGCCGCGCGTTCGGTTCGGACGCTGGTCGCCCCGAGCGCTTCGGTCGGGGATGCTGCCGCGAGCCCGCTTGCGCCGATCGCGGCGCTCGCGCTCGTCTTCAGGAAGTCGCGCCGCTCCATGCTACCAGCCCTCGGCGAACGTGCGCATGAGCGTCGTCTCGCCCGGCGTCGGGACCGCCGGCACCGGCAACGTGCCGAACGCCCATTCCTTCGGCAGGATCGAGAGGCTCGACTTGATCAGGTCGTCCCACGTGAGCGTCTGCCCGGTGTACGCGGCTTCGCGTCCGAGGATCGCCGTGAGATTGCTCTCCACGATCTGATGTCCTTCGTTGAGCGGCTTCCCGGCACGGATGCTCGCCACGAGGTTGCGATGCTCCTCGACGTAGGGGTTCATGCCCTGCAGCGGCTCGTGCTTCCACGCGTTCGCCCCTTCGATGGTGTCGTACGCGTTCGAGCGGCCCTTCGTGCCCTGGAACGCCTCGGCGACCTTGCTCGTGGTGCCGTCTTGCTGGCGGCAATACGATGTCAAGCGCCGACCGTCGGCGTATTCGTATTCCACCGCGAAGTGGTCGAAGATGTGGCCGTAGATGGCGTCGGTGCGCGTCTGGCGGCCACCCAGTGCCGTCGCCTTCACCGGATGCCCACCGAACACCCAGTTCGCGACGTCGATGTTGTGCACGTGCTGCTCGACGATATGGTCACCCGACGCCCACGTGTAGTACAGCCAGTTCCGGAGCTGGAACTCGGTGTCGCTCCATTCCGGCTTGCGGGCGTTGCTCCACAATCCGCCCTGATTCCAGTAGACCTGACCGGTGATCACATCCCCGATCGCCCCGTCATGGATGCGCTTGATGGTCTCGCGATACCGCGGGTCGTGACGCCGCTGCGTTCCGGCGACGTAACCGAGGCCCTTGGACACGGAGAGATCGGCGGCGGCGATCGCCTCGAGGGCCGTCGCGACGTCCACCGCGACCGGCTTCTCCGCGAACACGTGTTTGCCGGCGCGTGCCGCGGCGCTCAGATGCGCCGAGCGGAACGCTGGCGGCGCCGCGAGGATCACGAGGTCGCAGTCGGTCGCGACGACCTTCAGATAGGAATCGAACCCGGTGAAACACGTCTCGTCGGTGACCTTGTACGCGGCGGCGAAGCGCGGGTTCTCGCCGGCGGTCTTGGCGAACCCGGTCCGCGCCTGCGCAAGTCGGTCCGGGAAGAGGTCACCCAGCGCGGTGATGAACACGTTGTCGCTGGCCGCGATCGCATCGCGCACCGCTCCCGTCCCACGTCCACCACATCCGATGACGCCGATGCGGATCGGGTCAGCGGTCTTCCGACCGATCGCAAACGCGCGGTTCGGCAACGCGAGAGAGGCGGCCGCAACGGCCGAGGCTTCGACGAAAGTACGACGGGAGATGCTCACGGGATCCTCACAAGGCGGAAACCAGCGAATGGGCCATCAGAAAGCCACCAGCGACTCTTCGGGTCCTGCGGGTCGGTCGAGTTCCACGAGGGAACTTGGCGCTCTCGGCGCGT
>JBJXGK010000181.1:0-18967 GCA_046153705.1 Gemmatimonadaceae bacterium | reverse complement strand
ACGGCGGCTGGCACGGCGGCTGGCACGGCGGCTGGCCCGGCGACGGGCGCGGCGACGGGCGTCGCGACGGCGAGCGGCGGCGGACCCTGCGTCGGCGTCGACAGCGCCGCGATCACGCTTGGCGGGGTGGCCAAGGGTGCGCATCCCTCTCCGATCCGTCGACGCACCGCGTCGACCGACATGCTCTCCAGACTGCCCGGCACCGGGACATCCGCACTCGCATCGTCAAACCGCGTGACGTCGCGACGTCGTTCTGCCTCGGCCGTGATCGCCGACATCGCGGCGTCCTGCACATGACGGAAGAGCGAATCGAACGTCGCGAAACGCTCACGCTCCTCCCACGCGCGGTGCAGCACGCGCTCGACCAGACGCGACGCGATCGCGGGGTCGCCGAGCCGCACCGTCGCTTCCCATGCGAGAGGCGCATACAGCCGCTCGACGAACCGTTCGACCGGGATCGCCGTGATGGGGAGTGCTGAGGTCGTGGTAGTCACGACGGTGAACATGACGGACCCAGCGCCGACGGCTAGTGTGCTTACCGAGTTGGAACGAAGGCGTTACGCGGACTGGCGCGGATACAGCGTCACTCTTCGAAATCCACATGAAACTCAGCGCAATCGCGACGTACTCCGCGACGCGGTCGGCGGTCCAGCGCGGAACAGGTATCGGATGTCAGGCCCCAGCAACATCGCGACGAAGACCAGCTCCCACCCGTGGCGCACACAGCGCCGAAGTCAGGTAAACCGAGACGAGAGCCGGAGTGAACGTGCTGGGGGCCGTGCGGACCGGCCTCGGCGATCCGCGCGGGTATGACACGCGCCGGATCAGAGGAGCCGTCTGCGGGGCGCGAACCACAGGGACTCCCCTCTCGCGGTCGCGAGCGGGGGTCAGGGGCAGTCATCGTTGCCTCTTGCCCATCGTCGACGGCGGGCCTCCCGCCGTCACGCCTACAGGACCGACTTCGGCACCACCCGCCGCCACCACACGGCGAACCGCTTCCCGAACGCCACCGTGCCGTCTGGATTGAAGTCCGCCGTCGTCCGCCAGGCGTTCTCGGGCCGCATGTCCACCTCCATCGACCGCGCCAGCGCGCCCGCCACACGCACATCCCGGATCACCGCCAGACACTCGGTGTTCAGGTTGGCACTCCGCGGGTCGAGGTTGAACGTGCCGATCACCGCGATCGCGTCGTCGATCACCATCGACTTCGCATGCAGTCCGAAGATCGGCGAGTAGTCCAGCTTCGTCTGCAACGCCCCTTGCATCACCTGCCGACGCACCTCGGCGTCCGGCTTGAACTCATAGAGTTCCACGCCGATCTGCAGCAGGGCATCGCGATCGCGTTGATAGCCGCTGAACGCCTCCAGATTGTCGGTCGCCGCGAGACTGTTGGTCAGGATGCGCACCCGCACACCGCGCGCGATCGCCTCGCGGAACACGTCCTGTCCCACCGCTGTAGTCACGAGATACGGCGATTGGATCGTCACCGACGTCTTCGCCTCGCGGATGAGCCGGATCAACTCGTCCGTGCTCGCCCCGCCGCCTTTCAGTCCTTCGCTGCCGTCGTTCTTGCCCGGTGCGTCCGTCACGAACGTCACGCTGTCCGACCACACCAGCGCCCCCGACGCACGGATCCGCTCGAACGCAGCCGGCACCGCCATGATCTGCTCACGCACCTGCGGCCAGAAGTTCTGCGGGTCGCAGGCATAGTTGTGCAGATACCGATAGATCGTCGCCGTATCCGATGGCACGACGGTCGCGTTCACGAGCGACGCAACGGGCACGCTCAGTGAGTCACCCCAGAACCGCTCGAACGACTGCTGCACCGTGCCCGCCGCACCGCCCAGCAACAGCACGTCGCGGTCACGGAAGTTGTACTCATGGTCGTAATCGAAGTACTCGTCGGCGATGTTCCGACCGCCGGTGATCACCACCCGCCCGTCAACGATGAACGTCTTGTTGTGCATCCGCTGATTGAAGCCGCGGAAGTCCGTCGTGAGGTTGAACAACTTGGACGGGATGCTCTTCCCGATGTTCGTCGTCGGGTTGTACAACCGGATCTCGAGATTGGGATGCGCGTCGAGTGCGAGCAGGGCCTCGCCGTCGGCCTCCACCATGAAATCATCGACGAGCAACCGCACCCGTACCCCGCGGTCGGCGGCGCGCAGCAGATAGTCCACGGCGATCAGCCCCACGTTGTCCGCCGTGAAGATGAAGTACTGCACATCGATCGTCCGCTCGGCCGCCTCGCTCAGCCAGGCGCGCGCGACCATGGAGAGGTCGCCTTCTTCGAGCGTGTACACACCGGTGCTCGAGTCGATGAGCCCCGCGACCGGTGCGAGGTGTTCGGACAATCGTGCGACCGGACGCTGCACCGTGGCGCAGAAGGAGGAATCCGCGCGCGCGGCGCTCAGCTCACGGCGCGGCGGGGCGTCCTCAGCGCAGGCCACGACGCCCACCGCGAACACCCCCGCGCAGAGGACCGCGCCGTGGGGCCACGATCGACGGCGATCGCGCATCAGATCACCACCTGCCCGCGGAACCCGCGCGCCGCATAGTACGAATCAGCGCCGTTGTGATACAACCACACATTGCCGTACCGCCGGTCGCAGAACAGCGCACCACCCTTCGCGCGTACATCGGCGGGGGTCGCCACCCAACTCGATGTCTTGCGATCGAACTCACCGAGCGTCTGCAGCGCGCGGTATTGCTCCTCGGAGAGCAGCGTGACGCCGATGGCGGCCGCTACCTCTTCCACATTGCCTCGCGGCTTGTTCTCCTTCCGTGCGTCGAGCGCCTTGCGGTCGAAGCACAGACTGCGCCGCTCCTTGGGGCTCTCCTCCGCGCAATCGCAGAAGGTCACCGCCCCGGACTTCTTGTCGAACGCGATCACGTCTGGCTCACCGCCGGTCGCCTCCATCTCGGCGAGCACCGCGAGCTTCTTCGGCTGCGCCTTGAGCCGCGCGGCAACCTGCTCCCAGGTCACGCCGGAGTGGCGCTCGGGGTGCGCAGCGAATCGGGTACTCAACGTCTTGAGTAGGGCGTCGGCGTTTTTCATGGAAGGCTCCGAGGGAGATGACCAAAGGTAGCCGCCCACGTGGACCACGGTCCATGCGCGACGGAGCCCCGCGGATCGCCTATCTTCCACGCATGACGTCGCCCACCCCGCCCTTTGCCGCTCTCGGCGGCGAGCCTGGCATCCGCGCCCTCGTCGATCGGTTCTACGATCTCATGGACACCGCGTCCGAGGCCGTCGACATCCGTCGCCTGCACGCGCCGTCGCTCAAGCGCTCGCGCGAGAGGCTCTTCGAGTATCTCACCGGCTGGACCGGCGGTCCGCCGCTGTACGAATCCAAGTACGGCCATCCGCGGCTGCGTCAGCGGCATATGCCGTTCACCATCGGCGCCCGCGAGCGCGACCAGTGGCTCTGGTGCATGGACCGGGCGCTCGCCGAGCATGACGTCGATGAACCCACGCGCCAGTTCTTGCGCGTGAAGCTCCACCAGCTCGCGGACTTCATGCGCAACCAGGAAGAGCAGCCGACGCGGGCGCTTCCGACTGCCGAGTAGGGACCGCGCCAGCTATTTCCCACCGGCGCGTGGGCCGGCTTCGTTGCGTAGCCGATCGAGTTCCGCACGAACCGAGGGAAGGAGCGAATCCCCCCGCGCCGTCCCGATCAGATTGTCCATCTGATAGGGATCCTTCTCGAGATCGTACAACTCATCCATCCCTGTGAGCTCTCGATACACGATGTAGGTGTACCGTTCCGTGCGCACGGCGTCGTAACCCATCGTGAGGGTGCGCGGAAAGACGATGTCCGTGTAGTACTCGAGGAAGACCGACGACCTCCACGACGTCGCGGAGCCGTCGAGGACGGGCACGAACGAGACGCCTTGGCGCGACACCGTATCGCGCACCCCGGCCATCGCGAGTACGGTCGACGCGAAGTCGATCGTCTGGACCAACTGCGCGGGCGTCGCTCCCGCGCGCGCGAGTCGGGGATACCGGATGATCAGCGGGATGCGCGCGGTCTCCTCGTACGCGAGGCGGCGTTCCTGATCGAGTCCGTGTTCTCCGTAGAAATAGCCGTGGTCGCTGGTGAACACGATGATGGTGTTGTCGAGCGTGCCGGCCGCCTCGAGCGCGGCAATCACACGCCCCAGCGACTCGTCGACGCCGAGCAGCATCTCGAGCCGCGCCCGGATGTCTCGATCGCTCGTGCCCGTCGCTGGGCTGAGCGGCGGGAGTCCGGCGATCCGGCGCAGGAGCGCCGGCTTGCGCGTCGGCGCGACCTTGGCGTTCTCGCGCCGCGGCACGGTCGCTGTCTCGTATCGGCCGGCATGCCGCGGCGCCGGCACGAACCCTTCCGGTTGTCCCGCGGCAGTCACCCCGCGCGTCCCATCGTTCCGCTGCACGATATTGGGATGCAGGGCCTTATGCGCAAGGAAGACCATGAACGGGGCTCCCCGTGCCGCCACACTCGTATCGCCGATGAACCGCAGCACGTGATCGGTCAGGACATCCGTCACATAGCCCGGCACCACGCGACGCGTGCCGTCGATATTCAGCTGAGGGTCCACCGCCTCGCCCTGCCCGCGCATGGCGACCCAATGCGACCAGCCCGGGCGCGGGGAGTCATCGTTCCCCATGTGCCACTTGCCGAAGAATCCGGTGCGGTATCCTGCCGCGGCGAGCGGGATCGCGAACGTCGGCAGTCGATGACTCGCCGAATCCCGGGCGGTGTTGTCGATGATCCCGTTCCGACGCACATACTGACCGGTAAGGATGCTCGCGCGACTGGGCGAACAGAGCGGCGTCGAGGCGAAGGCGTTGAGGAAACGCGAACCTTCGGCGGCGAGGCGATCGATGTTCGGCGTTTCGACGAAGGGGTGACCCGCCACGCCGATGTCGTCCCAGCGCAGGTCGTCCACGAGCACGAAGACGATGTTCGGTCGCGCGGGCGCCGATGCGACCGGCGGCGCGCACGCGCTCGTAGCGGAGAGCGCAATCCACGCCGCGAGGGCAGCGACACGAGAAGTCATGAGAGGGCGCACGGCGGGAACTTACGACCTGCTGCCGAGTCGAGCTAGTTTGTCGTGATGCGCGTTCATCGAGTCCGTTGCGCCTCCCGTCTCGCGCTCCGCGCGCTCACGGCGCTCTGTGCGTCCTGCGCCGTCGAAGACCGCCCGGCGCCGGCGACGCCGGCGCCAGATGAGGTTCCTGCGGGCATGGCCTGGATCCCCGGTGGCACGTTCTCCATGGGTGACGACGGCATGCATGCGCTGGCGCACGAGCGGCCGGTGCACCGCGTGCAGGTGAGCGGCTTCCTCATGGCCATCTCGCCGGTGACAAACGCGGAGTTCGAACAGTTCGTCGCGGCGACCGGCTACCGCACCGTCGCTGAGCGCGTGCCTGACCTCGCGAAGATCATGGAAGGCCTGCCACCCGGGACGCCGCCGCCCGTCGCGGACCTGTTGGTGCCCGGCTCGATCGTCTTCACGCCGACCTCGGGTGAAGTCGATCTCCGGGACGTGTCACAGTGGTGGAAGTGGGTGCCAGGCGCGAACTGGCAGCACCCCGGCGGGCCCGCGACGGATCTGGAGGGAAAGCGCGACCTCCCCGTCGTCCACGTCGCATGGGAGGATGCCAATGCGTACGCCACGTGGGCCGGCGGCCGACTGCCGACCGAAGCCGAATGGGAGTTCGCGGCACGCGGTGGTCGCGAGCACGCCGCACACGCGTGGGGAGACGCACCGTACGATAGCGCGCATCCGCAGGCGCACATCTACGACGGGCCGTTTCCGCTGCATCCCGCCGAACCCGTCGCCGTCGGGCAGTATCCGGCCAACGGCTACGGCCTGCGCGACATGTCAGGCAACGTATGGCAGTGGACGAGTGATTGGTACCGCCCGGACACCTACGCGACGCGCGCGAATCGGGCGCCGGTCGCCGATCCCAGCGGTCCGTCGCGGGGACTCGACCCGCGCACCGAGGGCGAGCCGACCCGAGTCATCCGCGGGGGATCGTTCCTCTGCAACGACGTCTATTGTCGCGGGTACCGGGTGAGCGCGCGAGGGTCAGGCGCGCCAGACACGGGCGCGTCGCATATCGGGTTCCGGATTGTACGTTCCCCCACACCACCGCCGCGTCGAGCCGAGTGATGCGCCCCACGATCTCCTACATCGCCGGCTACGGCCTGCACGTCGGCCGCCTGCTCTGGTGGCCGCCGCTCATGCTGGCGAGCCTTGTCGTGTGGCCGATCTTCGTCGGCGCCGATCTTTTCCTGCGACTGTGGACCGGCTACAAGTGGGTGCCCTTCGGGCTGGTCGTGCCGCTGTTCCTCACGTACAAGGCCCTGCGTCGTTACCACGACCTGCGCGAGGGCGGCGTGCTCATGCTGAATCGGATCTTCAAGCACGACGGCATCGACTACGAGGTCATCCGCGCGGAACACGAGCCCGAGAAGTTCGCGCGTTTGCTCCGCCTCGAGGCCTGGCTGATGGGCAGCGTGGTTGTCGCTTGGAGCGTCGGACCGCTCTGGATGATCGTCGCGCATTTTTTCACGCTCGGCGGTCCTCGGGTGCGCTGAACCTCGGTTGGACTTGACGCTGCGGGTGCGCAGGGTACGTTAGTAGACACTGTCTACTTCGTCCATCTGGAGCCCTCATGCCGCCGGCCACGTCCACTGCAATCACCTCCCGCTACGGTCCGTGGGCGCTCGTCACCGGGGCCAGTGACGGCATCGGTCGTGCGTTCGCGCAGCATCTCGCCCGCGAGGGGCTGCACCTCGTTCTCGTTGCGCGCCGCGAAGACGTCCTCGCCTCGCTCGCGCGCGACCTCCATCGTGACCACGGTGTGGAGTGCCGCGTGATCGCCATGGACCTCGCCCCGGCCGATTCCGCGCGACGACTCGACGAGGCCACGCGCGACATCGACGTCGGACTCATCGTCGCCTCGGCGGGCTTTGGGACCTCCGGCGAGCTCATCGGCGCCGATCTCGGCAACGAGATGGACATGGTCGACGTGAACTGTCGCGCGGTACTCGCGCAGGCGGCGCTCTTCGGCCCGCGCTTGGCCAAGCGGCAACGCGGCGGCATGGTCTTCCTCAGTTCGCTGCTCGCGTTCCAGGGCACGCCGCGTGCGGCAAACTATGCCGCGACCAAGGCGTACGTGCAGACCCTTGCCGAAGGCCTGCGCGTGGAATGGGCTGCGCACGGCGTCGACGTGATCGCCTCGGCGCCGGGCCCCATCGGCACCGGCTTCGCCGCACGCGCGCGCATGAACATGGCGCAGACCCTCCCACCGACGGTCGTCGCCCGCGATACCATGGCAGCGCTCGGTCGGCGCACTACGGTGCGGCCCGGTTGGCTGTCGAAGCTGCTCGGCTGGTCACTCGCGATCCTTCCGCGCTGGGGACAGGTCATGGTGATCACTGAAGTGATGAAGGGCATGACGCAGCATCAGCATGCGGACTCCAAGCGCGCATGACCGCGCGCGGCGATCTGCGGGAGGCATGCATCGTCGCCGCCCGCGAGGCGATCGCCGAGCATGGGATCGAGCAGCTGAGCCTGCGCGATGTCGCGCGGCGGCTCGGCGTGTCGCATCAGGCGCCGTACAAACACTACGAGAGCCGCGACGCACTCCTCGCCGAGGTGATGCGTCGCTGCTTCCAGCATTTCGCCCGGCATCTCGATGCGCGCACGCGGCACGATGACCCCGAAGCGGACCTCGCATCACTCGGTGAGCAGTACCTGGCGTACACCAGGCTGCATCCGCTGGAGTATCGGCTCATGTTCAGTACCGACTGGCCCGAGGCGGCGCACAACCCGGAACTCGTGCGCGACGCCGTGCACGCGTTCGACGTCCTGCGCGATGTACTCCGACGCATGCACGGCGACGGGCCCGAGATGCGCGAGCGCATCGAACTCGATGCGCTCTACATCTGGTCGACCGTGCACGGACTGGCTGGGGTGATGAACGGGCCGTGCATCACGCAGCTGGATCTCAAGAAGTCCGTGCTGCGCCGCGCGATCTCGCACACGATGACGCGGATGGGTGTGGGGCTCAGCGGCGAACCAATCAGTCGCAGCGAGGGCTGGCCTTCACGGTCGAATCCGCGACAAGCGTCGTCTTGATCCGCAGCGTATCCGTTTCATAGCGCAGCGCGATGTTGCGGGAGCGATACCCCGGCGCCTGCAGTCGCAGCTGGCGATAGTCCGGCTCGATATTCATGATACGGACAGCCCCGTCAGGCCCCGTCACAACCCAATCGTCACGCTTGCCGGGCTTGGCGTCCAGGCACACCAGCACATGCGGGACTGCCGCACCGGTCTTCGCGACGGTCACTTCGAGATCGATCGCGACAGTCCCAACGGAACTCGCGATGCCACCCGCAACGGTCAGCGCGAGCAGGATCCACTTGGTCGATACGAGCACATACCCTCGGGTTCAGGTCGCCGAGGAATGTGGCGGACGTGGATTAGTCCCCGATGGGCCGAAGGTTACAGTTGCATGAAGAGTTGCGGCGACACACCGCTCTCACGACGCCGGCGAGGGCCGCGTCACATCATAGATGAGCTCCGCGAACCCCGTACCGATCGCCCGCGCCGACTTGAGTCGCAACGACGGAAACACGATGCGGCGCGGCAGCAGCGGCATCCCTTTGCCGAGCGTGACGGATGCGATGGTCACGATGATCTCGTCGAGCGCACCGGCATCGTAGAACTGCCCCACGAGTTCACCACCGCCCACGACCCAGAGGTTCTTGCCCGCCGCCGCCTCGCGCATCGCCGCGTGCACAGGACGCACATCGCCGCGCACGAACCGGATGTCGGCGCCCGGCGGCGTCCGCAGCGTGCGCGTCGTGAAGACCCACGTGGGCTGCTGGTACGGCCAGGGTCCCGCGTGATCCGCGCCGGGATCGACGATGTGCCGCAACATCCACTCGTAGGTCGACGAGCCCATCGCCAGCGCGCCGACCTGCGCCATGAACGGCTCGTAGCCGTCGGGTTGCGTGTCACCGCAGGTGAACAGCCAGTCGAGCGCGTGCTGTTCGTCGGCGAGGAAGCCGTCGAGGGTCGCGGCGGTATAGAACTGGGTCTTCATGAGACGCTCCGGGAGCAAAGAAATCTCTCGGGCGTGCAACGCGCCGCGCAACGGTTCGTTAAACTATTAGTAGCCATCTCACCCAGCGAGCAATGTCCGTCGTCGCCGACTTCATGAACCTCCTCGAGCTCGAACCGCTCGAGCACAATATCTACCGCGGCACCAACCGCGACGTCGGCACCGGCCGCGTCTACGGCGGCCAGGTGTTCGCCCAAGCCCTCGTCGCCGCGCGCCGCACCGTCGGTGAAGGCCGCGAGACGCACTCGGTGCACGGCTACTTCCTGCGCGAGGGCGACTTCCGCGCGCCCATCGTGTACTTCGTCGATCGCCCGCGCGACGGGCGCAGCTTCACCAGCCGCCGCGTCACCGCCATCCAGCACGGCGAAGCGATCTTCCATCTGTCGGCGTCGTTCCATGTGGAGGAGCCGGGCCTCGATCACCAGATGGGCATGCCCGACGTCCCGGCACCGGAGACGCTCACCAACGAACTCGAGAGCATCCGCGCGCGCGCCGACAAGATCCCCGAGCCGCTGCGCGGAATCCTCACGCAGGACCGGCCGCTCGACGTGCGTCCCATCGTCCCGGCCGATCCGTTCCGCGCACCAAAGCCTGGCCCCGCTGAAGAAGCCAAGCGACAGGTGTGGTTCAAGGTCACCGAGCGCATCGGCGACGCGCCCATGTTGCATCAAGCGGTGCTTGCCTACGCGTCGGACTACGGCTTCCTGCCCACCGCGCTCATCCCGCACGGCATCGGCTTCCGCGACCCACGGCTCTTCATCGCCTCGCTCGACCACACCATCTGGTTCCATCGCCCGTTCCGCGCCGATGAGTGGCTGCTCTACTCTTGCGATGCGCCCTCAGCGTTCGGCGCGCGCGGCTTCGTGCGTGGCTCGGTGTACACGCAGAGCGGTGTGATGGTCGCGTCGGTCGCGCAGGAAGGTCTCATGCGACTGCGTGAGGACAAGCCGAAGTGATCGGTCGCCCGACGGGAGCCCGCTGACGTGCGACGCGGGGCGCAGCTTGCGGTCCTGGTGTTCTTCGTCACCTGGATCCCGCTCACCGTGTGGCGCGGCTTGGCCTTCGGCCGCACGTTCCGCATCGGCGACGGAGCGGACCGGTCATCCGGTCCGCTCATCGAAGGCATGATCCAGATCGGCGCGGTGATGTTGGCCCCCGCGCTCTTCGTCGCGCTGCTCGCCTTCGCCGTCTGGGCGTGGCGACAAGAGCGACGGCATGCGGCGCAACTGACGGAACGCCCGCGTCCGCCGGCTTCACCGCAGTAGCAGCCGACGCCGGCTTGGCCTCGCTGCCGAGCTGCCCGCCGCTCAGCGAGTGGATCACGCCGAAGTGATTGAGCTGGCTTGCGTGGAACACGCTCACCACGACCGTGAGCACCAGGTTCCCTGCGCGATCGGCGGCTCGGGGTACTTCACCTGCAATGAGCTGCCCGCGTTGGCCGGCAGCGGCGCCACCTTGGTGAGTGCCCCACCGAACGGCGCGTTCATCATCGGCGGCGTCAAGATCAACTGCGAGATGACAGCGAGCGCGAGCACCACCTTCCAGAACGGCAGCGGCAGGACACGGAGCAACCCACCCACGAGCATGACGAGCAAGCTGCCGATCGCGCCGAATGCCACACCGAGTGCCGCCACGGTGCCCACGTCGATCGTCTTCGTCTCAGCGGCCTCCCTCTCGCTGCTGGCAGCCGTCTCCGCCGCGGCGGCGCTGATCATCGCCAACGACAGGTCCCCGCCCTTCATGAGGGTCTCGGGGCCCCGAAGCAGCCCGGTGGCCCATTTCGCCGGCGCCAGCAGCGGAGGCACGCCGAGCCGCCCGTCGCTATCGGCGTCCCTGAGCCGCAGCGTCGCCGAGTCGATCTCCAGCCCGTCGACCGGACACACCAAGGCCTGGCAGAGCCTCGGGTCAAGGTGCTGGAGGTTCAGGCGGTCGGTGCCGCGCTCGAGCGCTACCTGATCGGAGCCGCCCGCCCGGAAGAAGCGCCAGTCGCGGGAGGTAGCGGCAGTCATGTGAGGTCAGTGGACGGGTGAAGCATGGTGTGGTCGTTGGTACCTCGCCGCCGCCCGCGGTCAGCCGCAGAAACCAGGGGCTTGCATACATCAACCAATCTTGTTACATTGATGCATGCAGAAACCCGATACCGTTCTCGACCGTCACGCTGCGTTCTTTCGGGCCCTCAGCGACCCGCGCCGGCTCCGTATCCTCGACCTGCTCCGCAGCGGTGAACAGTGTGTCTGTGACCTGCAGTCGGCGCTGAACTGCGGCCAGTCACTCTTGTCGTTTCATCTCAAGACCCTGCGCGACGCCGGCTTCATCACACAACGCCGTGAGGGTCGCTGGTCCTTCTACGCTCTGGTTCCAGCCACCTTCGAGCACGCCGAACAGGCCGCTGCCGCCTACCGCGTCCCGACAAGCGAACGCAAGAAGCTCCCGGTGGCCTGCTGCGCCTGAGGGCATCTGCCGTCTGCCATCCCCCACCTGCCGTCTGTTTACGGACGAACACGGACCCCCGCAGCGGTCCGGCCCCGCAGTCCAACTCCATCCCATAGGGAGATCCACCATGTCCAGCACCACACTGCGCACCGCTGCCCCCGCAGAATCCACCAGCTGCTGCGGCCCGGACTGCTGCAGTTCAGACGCGTCCGCAGCGCCAGTCGCAGCGCCGGTCGCGATCGCGGCGCCCGCCGCAAAGCCCGCAAGCGACGTCCATCAGATCGTCCGCGACCGCTACGGCGCAGCAGCCGCGCGCGCCGACCAGGGCAAGAGCTCCTCGTGCTGCGGCGCCTCAGGCTGCGGCGACGACGCCTGGGACCCCATCACCTCCGACCTCTACCACGCCTCGCAGGTCCACGGCATCCCCGCCGCCGCCGTCCTCGCCTCACTCGGCTGCGGCAATCCCACTGCGCTTGCCTCGCTCGCTGAGGGTGAGACGGTGCTCGACCTCGGGTCCGGCGGCGGCATCGACGTCCTGCTCTCAGCGCAGCGCGTTGGCCCCACCGGGCACGTGTACGGCTTGGACATGACGGACCAGATGCTCAACCTCGCCCGCAAGAACGCCGAGGCGGCGGGAGTGAAGAACGTCACGTTCCTCAAGGGGCAGATCGAACAGATCCCGCTGCCCGACGACTCGGTCGACGTGATCATCTCCAACTGCGTGATCAATCTCGCGGTCGACAAGTCGCAGGTCATCCGTGAAGCCTTCCGTGTACTCAAGCCCGGCGGCCGCTTCGCCGTGAGCGACGTCGTCGTACGTGGTGAAGTCCCCGCGGATGTGCGAACGTCCATGGAGCTCTGGGTCGGTTGCATCGCTGGTGCGCTCGAGGAGAAGGAGTTCGTTCGGCTGCTCGACGCGGCGGGCTTCGTGGGTCCGTCGATCGAACCGACGCGCGTCTACAAGGCCGAGGATGCTCGCGCATTCCTCAAGGACGCGGGTCTGGACACGGCGCGTGTCGCCGATTCGCTCGACGGCGCGTTCTGCAGTGCGTTCGTCCGCGCCGTCAAGCCACCCATGAAGTCCTGATTACGTCACGACGAGGGACGAGAGCGATGACCACCCCCACCATCCGCGCCGCGCGGCCTGCGGATCTCGCGGCCGTGCAGTCACTGCTGACGCACGCCGATTTGCCGCTCGACGGCGTGCCGAGCGACCTCGCACATTTCTTCGTCGCGGAACGCGAGGGCGAGGTGGTGGGTGTCATCGGTCTCGAGCCCTACGGCGATGCCGCGCTGCTCCGCTCCGCCGTGGTTGCGCCTTCCACGCGCGGCAGCGGCATCGGCGAGCGACTCGTGCGGACTCTGCTCGACGAAGCCAGGCGCCACCACATGCACCAGGTCATCCTGCTGACCACCACGGCTGAGGCATGGTTCCCTCGCTTCGGCTTCCACACGGTCTCGCGTGATGCGGTGCCTGACTCGGTGAAACAGAGCATGGAGTTCATGAGTGCGTGCCCCGCGTCGGCGACCGTCATGACGCTCGCGCTCTGACGCGCGCGTGACATCCGCCCCCGCTGCCCCCACATCGACACCGGAGCCAGGCGAATACGATGTGGTCGTGATCGGCGGCGGTCAGGCGGCGCTCGCGGCGGGCTATTTCCTGCGACGCACCGCACGATCGTTCGTACTGCTCGACGATCAGCCCACCGCGGGCGGGGCGTGGCAGCACACGTGGCCGAGCCTGCATCTCTTCTCGCCCGCGCGCCACAGCTCGCTGCCGGGGTGGTTGATGCCCGACACCGCGGGCTACCCGTCGCGTGACGCGGCGCTCGCGTATTTGCGTGCGTACGAAGCGCGCTACGCGATCCCGGCGCGGCGTCCTGTACGCGTGCACGAGACGCACGCGGACACCAGCACGGCAGCGGGCGCTCCCGCGTTCACTCGGCAAGGTCGGCTCCGACTGCACACGAGCGTCGGCGACGTCTACGCCGACGCGGTGATCTCAGCGACCGGTTCGTGGCGCACTCCCATCTGGCCGGAGCTCCCCAGTCGCGAGCAGTTCGGCGCGCACTGCATCCACTCTGCCACCTACGAGGGTGCCGAAGCGTATCGGGGCCGCCGTGTGCTCGTGATCGGCGCCGGCAACTCGGGCGCACAGATCGTCGCGGACCTGCTCGACGTGGCGCAGGTGACGTGGTGCGTGCGCGACGAACCCACGTTCCTCCCCGACCACGTGGACGGGCAGTACCTGTTCGAGCAAGGCACGGCGCGGTACAAGGCCATCCAGGAGGGCCGCACGCCTGACCCGCCGCGCTCGCTGGGCGACATCGTGATGGTGCCTCCCGTTCGTGCCGCGCGTGATGCGGGGCGACTGACTTGGTCGCCGCTGCCGCAGCAGCTCACACCGCATGGCGTGGTGTGGCCCGACGGCGCGGAGGAAGCCATCGACGCGATCATCTGCGCGACCGGCTTCCGCCCCTCCCTCGCACACCTCGCCCCCGCGCTCACGCCGAATGCGAAGGGCCGACTCGACATGAACGGCCTGCACGCCGCCACCCAAGCGCACATCTACCCGCTCGGCTACGGCGACTGGACCGGCTTCGCCTCGGCCACGCTCATCGGCGTCGGGCGCGCAGCGAAAGCCGTAGTCGAAGCGATCGAGGCGGGGTGAACGCGGTGGGCGCGAGCGGGCCGAAAGCCAAGACAAGAGGGGGGCACCCACGCGGGCGCCCCCCTCTGCCATCTGCCATCTGCATCTAACGTGGAGGCGGGGAGATTCGAACTCCCGTCTTGCATGCGATCTTCCGCAACGTCTACGCGCGTATCCCAGTGATTGGTGTTTCTGCACGCTGGCCATTGGGCAACCCACGTACAGATGAGCCGGCTATTGTCTCATCCTCTGACCGCCGACCCGCCAGAGAACCAGCCCAGATTTGCGATACCTGAGTGTCGCCCCGGGCGGGCTACCTCACAGGCACTGCCACAGCAAGTCCTAAGACTTACGCGGCGAGAGCGAAGTTGTTATTCGCAGTTAACGTTTCCCGAGTGTTTTACCAGGAACCCGAGGACCTGGGCGCGCAGCTACGGAGCCACTCACACAATCGAAACCGGTCGCCCCCTCACTACAGATTGAATATACCCGGTGTGCGAGAATGGTTCCAGTGCGGAGATGGGAGCGGGGAGATGGCGGTCACGCTGTCTCCACCCGATTCCTCCCATTCCGCTTCGCCGCATACAACGCCTGATCCGCGCGCTCGAATACCTTGTCACCGTCGGCGGACCGCGCCACGTACTCGGCCACGCCGAAGCTCGCGGTCACGCGGACTTCCCCGCTGTTCGTGCGCACCGCCAGCGCTTCGATCCGCCTCCGCAGGCGCTCCGCGAGGTCTCGCGCGCTACTCGCGTCCGTCTGCGGCAGGATCAACGCCAGCTCCTCACCACCCAATCGCGCAGCCAAGTCCACCGTCCGTCGCCCCTCGGCCACCACGTTGCCGAGTGCCACGAGCACCGCGTCGCCCGCTTCGTGCCCGTAGGTGTCGTTCACCTTCTTGAAGAAGTCCACGTCCAGGAGCACGAGTGCGGCGCTGCCGCCGTAGCGGTCGGTCTCGGTGATCACCTGGGCGAACCGCTCGGAGAATCCTCGACGGTTCGCGAGACCGGTGAGCGGATCGGTACGCGCGTTTCGGCGCGCGTCCTCGATGGTCCACGCCGTCTCCAGCGCACCCGCCGCGATGATGCCCAGGTTGCGCGCATTCCGAAGCTCGGGACCACTCATGGCCGCGCGCTCCTGATGCCCGCACACCAGCGCACCGATCGCCTTCTCTTCATGACTGCGATGCAGCGGCACGATCAACAGGGTGCCCACGCCGACCAGCGGCACCTCCCCGCCGAACACCACGTCCTGCCCGCGCCCGAACGCCCGAACATCCGGATGGACCGCAGCCTTCCCTCCCACACACACATCGCCGACGAGTGTGTCCGGTCCGATGCGATGCCCTTCGTGGTTCACACCCGCGGTGATCGCATTCGCCGTCGCTGCGCGGATCTCCCCGACGTCCTGTTCGCCGTCCCACCGCACCAGCACGGCCCACTGCGATCCCGCCACCGTGAGTGCGTCGGCGACGAGCAGCCGCTCCAACTCCAAGGGATCGCGCGAGGCCTGCAGCGTCCCCGCGCTGCGGATCAAGGCACGCAACCGGAAGTTCTGTCGCGCCGTGTCCGCGCGGGTGCGCACCAACGTGTACCATGACTGCATCATCTGCGCCGCGTCGGGCAACCACTCCCGCACCTGTTCGCGCGTCACGCCGCTCTCGGCGTCGAAGTGCAGTGACAGCGCACCTGGCAGGTCCACGGCTTCGATCGGGGCGACCACCAACCGCACCGCCTCCTCTCCGTCGATGCTGAACTGCCGTTCGCGCGCCGAGAACTCCACTTTCTGGCGATCGCGTTCGTTCACGATCGGGACGTAGGCCGGCGTGAGGCTCGACCGCTCCTCGTCCGCACTCGACGCGACCGGCGCTGGCACTCCGCCCAACGTCTCGTCGAGCACCCAGAGTACGGCCGCGGCAGCGCCGCGGCGTTTGGCGAGATCGCGCAGGGCATCGGCGAGCATTCGCTGGTCCTCGCGCAGCGCATCGGCGGGCTCCGGCACATCCTCCGGTCGGAACGCCGCGAGCAACGCATCCTGCGACCGATCGCGCGGCAGCGCATCGACCCTACGGCGGACGGGCGCCACGTTGTTCGTCTTCGCGAGATCGAGCGACACCGGCAGCGCGGACAGTTTCCGGAGCGCGACGAGCACGAGGATCCCGCCGATCACCACACCGACGAGGAGTGCGGCGAACGTGGCCATCGATCAGGCCTCGAGGATTCGTGCTGCGGCCACCGCCGCACCGAAACCGTTGTCGATGTTGCACACGGTCACGCCCGCCGCGCAGGAGTTGAGCATCGTGAGCAAAGGCGCCAATCCGCCGAAGGCGGCACCGTATCCGACGCTCGTCGGCACCGCGATCACCGGACAACGCACGAGGCCGCCGACAACCGACGGCAACGCGCCGTCCATGCCCGCGACGACGATCACCACCGCCGCACCGTGCAGCGTGTCGCGCTTGGCGAGGATGCGATGGATCCCCGCGACGCCCACGTCCGTCACACGGAGTACCGGATGCCCCGTGGCGTCGAGTGTGACAGCCGCCTCCTCTGCCACTGGGAGATCACTCGTTCCCGCCGTGACGATCGCCACGGCCCGCGTGCCCTTCGGCGGCGGATTCGTCGGCCGCAGTAGCGCGGTGCGCGCCAATTCGTTGATCTCCACCATCGGCCACTGCGCTCGCAGCGCCTTGAGCGCATGAGGCTCCGCACGCGTGACGAGGAATCCATCCCCGTGCGACGCGAGGCGTTCGCAGATGCCCGTCACTTGCTCGGCGGACTTCCCTTGCCCGAACACGACCTCGGGAAAACCCTGCCGTAGCGCACGGTGCCGATCGAGGGTCGCGTAACCCAGTTCATCGACCGGTGCGTCATCGAGTTGGGAAAGCGCAGCATCGACCGTCAGCCGACCAGCCGCGAGCTCATCGAGCAGCGACCGGACGCGATCGCGTCTCACGCGGCCTCGACTTCGCGCATCCATCCGCTCGCCAGATACTCCGCGAAGATGCCCTCGACTTCACCGAACGAGTTCACCGCGTGCAGCTTCTTGCGGAGGTCGGCGGAGTTGGGCAGGCCCTTCACGTACCAGCCCAAGTGCTTGCGGAACTCGAGGGCGGCGCCGACCAAGTCCGCCTCGTACTCCATCACCATCCGCGCGTGCGACAGCGCGATCTGGAATCGCTCTTCGACGCCCGGCGTCGCGGGCATCGGTTGTCCGTCGATAAGGGCGCGCGCCTGCTTGAAGATCCAGGGCTGTCCGAACGAACCGCGCGCGATCATCACGCCATCGCAGCCGGTCTCGCGACGCATCCGCGCCGCGTCTTCAGCGGTCTTGATGTCGCCGTTGCCGATCACCGGGATGGACAGCGCGGCCTTCACCGCCGCGATCTCGTCCCAATGCGCTTGGCCCGTGTACATCTGCGTGCGTGTGCGCGGATGCAGCGCGATGGCCTTCACACCCGCGTCCTGACACCGCAGCGCGATCTTCACCGGGTCGCGCATCTCCTCGCTCCAGCCGCTGCGGATCTTGCAGGTCACCGGTAGGTGCGTGCCTCGGATCACCGCGCGGATGATCTCCTGCACGAGGTCCAGGTCCTTGAGGCAACCGGAGCCGCCGTTGCGCCGCACGACCTTCTTGACCGGGCATCCGAAGTTGATGTCGATGAACTCCGGCTGGAACACGTCGGTCACGAGCGCCGCCGCGTCCTGCATCGCCTCGGGTTCGGCGCCGAAGATCTGCACGCCGATCGTCCGCTCATCGGCCCCGAAGCGCAGCTTCGACAAGGTCGCCTCGTTCTCACGACGGATCCCCTCGGCGGAGAGGAACTCGGTCACGACGACGTCCGCCCCCCAGGCGCGACAAAGGCGCCGGAAGGGCGATTCCGAGACTCCGGCCATGGGGGCCAGGAATAGCGGAACAGAGTGGTCGACGGGGTACGGGAAGCCCATGCAGAGAAAGCTAGATAGCGCCCCAAACGCTTGCAATGTCAGAGTTTGACGCCACTCGGTATCGGGGTTTACTTTGCGGCATGGAACTCCGTGAATTCTTCTCCGAAGACGCCGTCAAGCTCGATCTCGAGGGCACGACGAAGGACGACATCCTCAAGGAACTGATCGCCCTGCTGCAGTTGGGCGAGAAGGACGAGGGGATGCTCTTCAAGATGCTCAAGCGCCGTGAGAACCTCGGGTCGACGGGTATTGGACGCGGCATCGCGATCCCGCACTGCCGTTCGCTCGTCGTCAACAAACTCCGCGTCGCCTACGGCCGCAAGAAGGCCGGGGTCGACTTCAAGGCAATCGACGACAAGCCGGTGCAGTTCTTCTTCCTCATCGTCGCACCGCCGCTCGAGGTGAGCAATCAGTATCTCCCCGTCCTCGGGAAGATCGCGCAGTTCTCCAAGGAGAGCGATGTGCCGGCGCGGATGCTCGAGCTGACGGAGCCTGGACAGTTCATGAAGCTGCTGGAAGAGAAGGGCGTCTGATCGATCGGCGGCTCCTCCTGTCTGCCCTCGCGCTTCTGATCACGAGCAGCGCCGACGCACAGGACTCCGCCCCACCGCCGTAAAAACGCGAGCGGATTTCGTTCGTCTTCTTCGCACCGAACCAGCTCGGGCTGCTCATCCCGCTCGGTGATCGCTGGTCGCTGCGTCCCGACCTTCGGGGCAACTCGTCGTATACCGAACGCGATCTCGATTTCGGTTTTCACGAACTCGGCATCTCGTTGCTCCGCCGCAACGCACCCGCCGAGCGCGGCGGGACGTA
>JBJXGK010000178.1:0-60221 GCA_046153705.1 Gemmatimonadaceae bacterium | reverse complement strand
CGGAACTCGGGTTCGGAGATCGTGAGCAGGAGCGTATCGCCGTCGAAGCCCGGCGCGGTGGCGATGATCTGCACGGTGCGCCCGGAGCCGCCCTCCACACCCTGCACCCAGTAGTCGACGCTGCTGGCCCCGCTACCGATCTGCACGCTCACGCTGGCGCCACCGACGGTGTTGTCGTTGGTCGACAGCCGCACTCCCGTGACGTCGGACGTGGTGAGCGTCACGTCGAGCGGTGTGCCGACGGCGGCGGCACGGCTCACGCTGAAGCTGGTCTGCAAGCGCGCCGGATGACGGCGGTCGACGCCGAGGTCGAGTTTGGGATTCGGTGCGATCGCGGTCACAGTCAACGTGACCGGCACCTGCACCGCCGCGACGCCAGGCGCACTGCTGCTCAGCGTGACGGTGGCACGGTAGGTACCGATGGCGAGCGCGGAACCGTTCGGTGTGAGGGTGAGCGTGGACGGTGCGTCGGTGCTCGATAGCGATGCGCTGAGCCAACCAGTCGCGCCCGCATCGTATGTGACGATGGCCGCGAGTCCGGTCAGTGTCCCGTTGCCGCCGTTGGTGATCGCGACCGTTTGGGCGGCCGGCGAGGTGGCACCCTGCTCCATCGCGAAGCCGACCGACGTCGGTGCGACCGCGATCACCGGTGTGAGATCGACGATGGTGAACGACACGGTGCTAGCCGACGCGATGAGATAGTCGCTCGGCACCGAGGTGAACTGCACGGTGGCGACACCGGCGGTGCCGGTGCGCGCGACGACGACGCTCGCCGGTACGCCGACGACATCGCCGCGTGAGGTCGCGCTGCGGTTCGACGGTATGCCGAAGGTGACGGTGCTGGCCGGACCCTGGTCCGCACCCACCGTGAACGGGGATGCGACATGCCGCAGCAACGCCGTCGTCGGCGTCGACGAACCGAGCGTGAACGTCGGAACGACCGCTCCCGCGCGCACATCCAACGGCGTGAAGCCCGCATCATCGACACCGACCTCGGCGAAGAGCACCGGATCGACACCGCCGACCGTCGTGACCGTGCCACTCCCGAGGCGCACGAGACGCACAGTGGGACGGACGATCGTGAGCTGCATGGTGTCGCTCGCGTAGCCCGGGGCCTCGGCGATGATCGACACTGCACGACCCGCGCGCCCCTCGATCGCCTGCACCACGATGAGCGAGTCGGTGCGGCCGGCGGCGAACTGGACCGACGCGGACACCCCACCGACGGCAAGCCTGTCGTTGGACAGCAGCAGCGACGCACCATCCGCAGACGTGAGCGTGACGGACACTGGCGCGGCCGCGCTGGCGGGCAGTCGGATGGGTGTGAGCGACTGCAAGCCGGCAGGCAGCACGCGGTCGGCACCCAAGTCGAGCTTCGGCAGCGGTGGGACTATCGAGACCGTGAACGTCACGGGGATCGCCCGCGTCGCCACGCGCGGATCGGTCGACGCCAGGGTGACCGTCGCCGTGTACGTGCCCGCCGTCAACGCGCTCGCGCTTGCGGTGACGGTGAGCGTCGCCGGAGCGGCGGCCTGATCGAGCGTCGCGGTGAGCCACGCGGTCGCACCCGGACCGTACGTGATGCTGGCCGACAGACCGTTCAAGACGCTGCCGCCGGTGTTGGTGACGGCGATCGCCTGCGACGGGGCGCTGGCACCCGCGAGCGCGCTCGCCGACACCGACGCCGGCGCAACGCCGATCACCGGCAACGCGACCACAGTGACGAGCACCGAGTCGCGCGCCTCGCCGGCCGACGCGCGGACATACGACTGGCCCGCCGCGACGGCCGTGATGACTCCGGTCGTGTTGACCGTAGCAACCGTCGGCACGGTCGACGCCCACGTGATGGCCGCGGTCGTCAGTGCCACGTCCGCGATGTTGTACGCGACGGCGGTCGCCGTCTCCGTGTCACCCGCGCCGATCAGCGTGCTGCGCGCGATCGAGAGCCCGATCCGAACGGGACGCGTTCCAGCGGTGGCGGTCGCCGCGAACGCGACGGTATCGAAACCCACCGCTCGAGCGGCACCGGTCTGCTCGCCGAGTGGCAGGCCGAGCCGCCACTGCACGCGCACTTCGCCAGCCGCATCCGTCACCGCCGAGGCCGGCGTGATCTGCCCGCCGCGATTGAGCGTGAACGTGATCGTCGTATCGGCGATCGGCGCGCCATTCGCGCCAATCGCTCGCACGACCAACGCGGCGGCGAGGGGATCCCCCTGCTCGGCGGTCTGTCCGCTCCCACTCACCAGCACCAGCCGCGAACGCCCACGCACCGTCACTGGGACGTCAAGGCCGAGCGCGCCGTACGCCGCGCGTACCCGCACGGTACCGTCGGCGATCGCGGTGACGAGGCCGCCCGCAGTCACCGTCGCGATGCGTGGATCGGCACTGACGTACTCGATCGCGCGCCCATCCTCGGGCGTCGTTTCTGCGCCGTTCACGTCGTAGAGCAAGGTCGCGAGCGTCGCGGTCTGGCCGAGCGACAGCTCCAAAGTGCTCGGTGTCACCCGGATGCTGCGCGGCCGGGTATCAGGCCCCGCGTCAGGACCGGTGATGATGCCACTGCACGCGACGGCGCCCACCAACACCGCGAGTGCGGCGAGTGGCGAACGGAAGAAGGTCGCGACGCGGCGGCGCATCAGAAGCTCCGTCCCAGAGTCGTGGTGAGGAAGCGTTCGTCGAACGCCGGACGGACACCCTGAGGCCCGAAGCGCATCCAGCGCGCCTGCAGGCTGAAGTTGATGTCGCCCGGGAGCAGATAGCCGAATTGCGCCATCGCAGTGGTGACCTGCCGCGCGGAGACGAACGTCTGCGTGAACTGCGATGACGCCGTGATGGCCTTCAGGCCCTGAGCACTGAGTCGCAGACTGCCCAGCACGTTCTCACCCGGCGTGTCACCGCTCGGCAGGACGGCGGAGACCGCAGGGGAAAGCATCAGCCACGGGAAGAGTGGGACCGACGCCGCCATGTTCGCGGTCTGCACGCTCACCTTCGGCGTGAGGCGGATGGGGTTGAGATCCTCCGTCGCCTGTGTCGACCATGTGAGCGAGAGCGACGCGTTGCGCCCCGCGAATCGCCACGGGCGCGACACACTCGCGTTGAGTGTGGAGGTCTGGTTGTCCACGCGGAGCGTGTCGTTGGTCTCGCTGTTCCCGGCGGTCGCCACGAGTGCGACGAGTGAGAGCGTGAGATCGGCCGGCAGTCTCATGGTCGCCGTGCCGGTCATCACATCCCGCGTGGTGGTCGCGATGCGTTGCGACGCGAGGTTGTTCTCCTGACGCTGGAACCGCCCCTGCACCATCATCGCGTTGTTCAACAGGCGCAGGTCGCCGCCTACATTGAAGCTGCGACGATCGTTGACGAGATAGGCGAGGCCGAGCGATGTGAACCCCGCGCCGATCTGCTCGTACCCGCCGCGAATCCCATAGGAGCGCCCCTGCCACGCGGCGTCGACGTTCCACGCCGCATCACCGGAGCTCGAGGTCCGCAACGTCCCGACCGTGGTCGCGTCGACGCTGTCGCCGTCGATCTCCGGGCTGGTGAGGTCGCGCGTGAGCAGCGCGCCGGCGATCTCACCCTTGAGTGAGAGCTTGCGCTGGAACAGCCGCAGCGCGCTGCCGAGCGCGACGACGACGTTCTCCTGGGGACGATTGCGCTGCTGAGGGCGCAGGTCCGCGGGAAGCGTGTCGATGCCCAGTGTGTCGAACACGGGTGTCTCGTCGGGGATCACGTTGTCCTGAGCGCGCACGACGCGCAGATCGAGTGAGCGCTCTCCCTCGCGTCCGATCCCCACCGCGCCGGCGATCACCTGACGACGATACGTCGGACCGTCGGTGCTGCTCGGGATGAGCGCCGCACTGCGCCCGCCCTGCACCGACGCGCGCACGCCCCAGCGTTCGATATCGAGTCCGGCGCCGCGTATGCGAAGCCCGGTCATCGTGTACGGTGAGTAGTCCTTCGCGAAATCGCCGAGGTGCAGTTGACCCCAACCCCACGAGGGTTCGAGCGCGACCTGATTGATGCTCTGCCGCGCCTCATTGCCCTCGCTCGACAGCAGGAGATCCAGCCCCACTTCCGTCCCGCCGATGATGCCGACGCGCGGGGACGCGAGTACACGCCACGTACTGCCGGGGCGACGACGCTCCTGGCCGGAGATGCCGTACACTTCGGAGAACACCTGTGCTTGCCCACCGAGCCGACGTGCGATCCACGACGACACGGCGCTGCTGTCGCGCGCAGCGTCGGGTACGCTGGCGGTCTGCGCAGGCGACTGCGCCGCCGACTGCGCGACCGATGCCGACAACATCGCGCTGCACGCGTACACCGTCCGAAGTCTGCGGCCGAAGGTCATGGGTGCATCCCCGTGGTGTCGGCCGCGAGTCGCGCCGCTTCGTCGCGACGGCCGAGCCGATGCAGCACTTCGATCTCCTGCTCACGCACGATGCGTGAGTCCGGGTAGAGCAGCCGCAACCGGCTCAGGCTTTCGCGCAAACGGGGCAGCGAGCCCGCCGCGTCGTGCGCCGCGAGTAGCACGCGCCAGCCCGCTGCCTCTTCGGGAGCGAGTTCGAATCGCGCTTGACGCACCCGCAGTGCCTCGCTCGACCGGCCGAGCGACTCGAGCGCCTCGGCTCGCCAGCGCAGCAACTGCGTGTCACGCGGCGCGGTGACCGCGAACTTCGTCGTGACGGCGAGCGCATCCGTCGCATCGCTCGCGCGGAACGCCGCGCGGATCTCGGCGCGGCGTACCAGATCCACGCCCGGCCAGTCGCTGACGAGTTGTCGGATGGCGCGACGTCCCTCAGCGCCGGCGTCGAGCAACGTGTCGAGCCCCGCGACGATCCGCGCCCGCGCCACCGCACGACGCTCGAGCGCGTCGTCATCGGCCGGGCGCAGGGTGCTCGTTGCGTCGGCGGGCATGAGCTCACGGTCAGCGCGCGTGAGTTCACCGAGCGCCGTGCGCAGAGCGGTCGCGGTCGCGGAGAGCGCCGGGTCCGTCGGCTGACGCCCCGTCGCCTGTGCCGGCGCGGGCAACGCGACCGTGCACGTGAGGCAGACCGACACGCACAGGCGCATCATCATGGGCGCACCACCACGACCGCGACCGGGCTCTCGTCCGATTCGTTGCCCGATGCATCGACCGCGCGGATCACATAGCGCGCGTTGACCGCACCAGTGCGATCCACATACTCCAGCGCGGAGATCGGTGTCGCGGTGAGTTTGGTGCGTGGTCCGTCCGTGCGCTCGGCACGGTACACGACGTAGCCCCGGAAGTCGGCGCTGACCACGCGCTCCCATCGGACAGTCGTCGCGCCGGACGCACCGCCGACCCGAATCGCGGTGACGCGGCGCGGCGCGGGCGGTTTGGTCAGGTCGCGGAACGTGAGTGTGTCGGCGACGGCGGCGCTGCGATTGCCCGCGCTGTCGAAGGCGACGACGCGCCAGCGCATGCGCAGGCCCTTCGCGACCGCGGTGTCGCGCACGATGAATGGCCCGCTGTTGTTCACGGTCGCGACGGTGGTGGCGGCCGTCGCGCCCGCCGCCGGCTGTTCCGCCACCCGCTCCACTGCGTACCGTGCCACGTCCAACGACGGACTCGGCGTGAAGCTCACCTCGACGTAGCGACCGAGGTGATTCCGTACGAGCATGCTGCGGATCGTCTCGGGCGCCTCGTCATCCACGAGTCTGAACCTCACTTCGGCCGGCGGCGACGTGTTCGCGGAGCTGTCCACCGCGACGATCCGCCACGCGTACTCCCGTCCCGGCTCCAGTGTGTTGTCCTTGTAGCCCGAGTCCACATACACCGTGCCGGCGATCGGCAAGGCGGTCAGCCTGACGAAGGCGGTGTCGCCTTGCTCGGCACGATACACGTCGAACCCGCGCAGGTCCCGGTCACTCGGAGCACGCCAGGAGAGGCGCACGGCGTAGCCGCGCAGCGGTGTCACCGTGAGCGCACTCGCTGCGACCGGTGGGCGCAGATCGATCGCGCGCACGGTGGTGAGATTCGACGGCGCGCCGATGCGGCCCTCGCGGTCGACCACGCGCACGCGGTAGGTGTAGATCTCGCGGCCGCGGACTAGTGAGTCGACGGTCTCCGGAACGTCGATCGCGATGGGGCTTCGCGTGATGCGACGGAACGTCGAGTCGCCGCCGACCGTGCGTTCCACGTGGTAGCCCGTCGCGAGCGGCTCGGGTGAGAGGTTCCACACGATACGATTCCGTCCATCAAGCGCTTCCGACGCGAGGTTGGTGGGCGGCATAGGACCGCGCGTGTCCGGCGCGCGGACGCTCACCGCAGCACTCGGCGCCGAGAGACGGCCGAGGAAGTCCGCCGCGCGCACGCGATAGCGATATCGAGTCCCCGGAAGTGCGCTCTCGTCCTGCATTCCCGTCGGACGGTCGATGAGCCGCATGATGGGCATCGGCGTGATGCGCGCGAATGCGCCCACGGAGTCCGCACGTTCGACCGTGTAGGCGACGACGATGTCAGTGGCGGTACCCATGAAACGCGGCGCATCCCAAGCGAGCGCCACCACACCATCGTTCACCGAAGCACGAGGCAGGGACGGGGTCTGCACCGTCATGTTCACCACCGACACCGTCCCACGCGCCGTGCGCAGCACCGAGTCCGGGCGTGCAAGACGCACGAGCTGCGCCACGTAGGTGTGCGTCGCGCCAGCGGTCACCGTCGAATCGACGTACAGTGCGCCGAGCGCTGCTGCGGTGCGCGGCGAGAGCACCTGCGCGATACCGGCCGCCGCGCCGCCGATCCGAAGTCGGCGATACGTCGCTACGAAGTTCTCCGTGCCGGCGATCTGCTGGACGAGTGGCATCTCGTCACCGACGGCGGCCGCGAACTCATTGGGCCCACGGACGCCGCTCATCGGCTCGCGCGTGAGTCGCACGCCGTCGCGAGTGATGATCCACCCTTCGTCCTCGTCGGGCACGCGGCTCGGATACACATAGACGCGTCCTTGTGCGACCACGATCGCGAGGCGGCTCGGGGCGGGCGCCTGTGTAGGCAACTGCGCGTCCAGCGGCAGTGTCACCAGTCCCGCCAGCACCTGGGTCAGCGCGAGGAACTTGAGCATGCGTCTCACGGCCGGAGGAGTGTGGGGGAGCTGATTACGCTGGCCGTCGTGAGCAGCAGGGTCGTCGGTGCACTTAGCATGCCCGCGCCGTTGCGCACGCGAACGTAGACGTAGATCTGGCCACTGAGCCCGCTCGCGCCGAGCGGGATGCTCCTCGTATTCACGCCCACTGCGGCCGGGTACGTCGCATACGGGATGAGCGCGGTCCCACCGCGCAACGGGTCGAGCGGTGTGCTCCCGAAGGCGATATCGACCCCCGCGATCCCGCTCTCGGGATCGTTGGCGACCTGGATGGTGAGAGTGGCCGTAGCCACGGTGGCGCGACCGCTCACAGCCGGTACCGGCGGCGCGCTGGCGTCCGTGGAGACCATCCCGCTCCGCGAGAGGTAGCCCGGCACGCCACTGCCGTTCACGGCGCGCAGTTCGACGCTGTACGCGCCGCCCGGCGTATTCGGCACTGAGAGCCGGATACCTTGTCCGGCATTCGCTTGCGTGGCCGGCCAATCCACGACCCCGTTCGCCGGGAAGTCGCGCAGGATCACATCGTTCGCGCTGCGGATCCGCAGCTGATAGCCGCGAACGCCGGTCTCCGGATCGTTGGCGGTGTTGTTCATGTAGGCGATGAAGCCACCGCTCGAATAGTCAGCGCAGAACTCCGGCGCGCTCGGTCCCGACGGATCCGTGATGGTGACCGGCCCATGCGTGACCGGCGCCGAGCGACGCCCCGCCGAGTTGATCGCGACAAGCGAGATCCAGAGCGGCCGACCGAACTTCACATCCGCGTTGTTCGCCGTGAACGTCGTGCCCCACGAGATGATGTCGCTCCAGCGATCTTCGGGCAGCGGACCCGTGGGCGCGACCGTGTCAACGCGATACATCATGCCGGAGATACCCGTTTCGGGGTCGGAGGCAGTTGGGCGATACAGCTGGAGCGAGCTGGACGCCCCACCCCCCACCACGCTGTTGTTCGGCGCGACGGTGACGAGCCGTCCGTCCCAGACCGGCCGGAGGCCCCCGGCTGACGGTCCGCTCAAGCCCGAGAAGGAGCCCGAGCCGAGCTCGGCACCGAGCATGAACGCCACGCCGCAGGTTGATGAGAGCGCCGGCGGAAACACGTACGTGCTCATCCCGATGAACGACGGGATGTAGGCGGTGCCGGTGCTCGGCGGCACGAGCGATGCACCCGGCGGGAAGAACGGCGGCGTGTGATCGTAGCGTAAGCCGGGCGACACGCCGTCCCCACTGAGAACGCCCGCGCCGTTCTTCGCACGCACCTGCACGTGGATCATGCGGTCCGTGGGGAGGTTGAGTCCTTGGATGGCCACGTTCGTGCGGCCGCCCGCACTCGTCCACGGCACGAGCTCCTGCTCGCTGATCGTGAACGTGCCGGGCTGCACGCGTCCGACACGAGTGAGCCCACCGAAGGTCCCCGTACTCGCGTTGGGATCCGTGGCACCGCTCGGGAGCGGCCACGACACCACGCGGTATTCGTACTCAGCCACGCCGGACTGCGGGTCCGACGCACTCCAGCGCGCGACCACGCGACTGGAGTCGCCGGTCCAGAACGTCGCGGTACTCGTCGCATCGAACAGCGCCATCAGCCCGACGAACTCCACGACCGGCGTGGTTGGCGGCGTCAGATCGACCGGGGGTACCGCCACCTGGGTGACCGGGTTGCCCGCTGAGCCGCGAGCGAACGTGATGGTGTATGGCGTGACCGTGCGCCCAGTGAATCCCGCACCACCACGGGCGAGCAGCGCCTGGTTCCGCGCCTCAGTCCCACCGGCCTGGTTGGTGGTGTAGAACCACCGCTTCGACACGCCCTGTGCGCCAACGCTGAGCAACGAGTCGGCGCCATCCTGCGCCAGGTACTCGTAGACACCGCGCGGATGCGTGCCTTGCCACGTGGTGTTGACCAACGAGAGGTAGCCGAAGTCAGTGACCATGACGCGCGGGTTCACCACCGCCGGTGTCATGAGCATCTGCAGCAGATCGGCACGCCTGGGGCTGAATCGCTGCGACGCGGTGTCGGTGTTCCCGTAGGTCTTGATGTACTGGTCGTAGAGGTCATGGAGCACACCGTACAGGTCGGCCTGCCGCACGTTGAGCGAGTCGAGGTCGCGCGTGAGGTTACCGTGCATGTCGCGCATCGCCCGGATGATCGGCCTCGCGGCGTTGTCCGCCGCATCGATGAGCAGCTGGGCGCTGTCGCGCTGCGCGAGGAGTCCCGCGTTGGCGACGCCCCACCACGCGTTCATGCCCAACGTGACGGCCTGCAGTTGGAAAAACTGGGTAGCCAGATTGAGCTGTCCGGACGCCCCGCCATCATTCGGATTCGAACGGAGTTGGGTCTCGGCCGCCTTTGCGCTCGTCCGGAAGCTCGCTGCCGCGGCGTCGTAGTCGTCGAGGATCCGGTCGTCCCGCGACCAGGTCTTGAGTGACCTGGCGCGAAACCGCGCCAGTGAGTCGAGGTCGAGCACCACACCGTAGCGGCGCAAGGCGTCGCTTGCGTTCAACTGGCTTCGGTACGTCGTGATCGCCGTCAGTGCCTGCTGCATGCGAGTCTCCACGCCCTGCCGCTGCGCGGCCAAGGTGTCGAGCTTCGCCTGCGCCCAGCTGCGACGGCGCATGCGAAAGTCGACGTTGGCGGCGTGCTGGTGCTCGATCGCTTCGAGTGCGTCCGCGTGAAGACGCGTATAGCTCGCGAACGACGAGGGGTCTGTCGCACTGGTCGCCGCGCGGACGGTCGTGAGACCGTCTTCCACGGCCTTGATCTGCGCGCGCAATCGCGGCGCGCGAGCGGCGGTCACGGCCTGCGCCGAGGTCATGGCGTTCTTCGAGGTCGCGGCGAGTCGGTCGTCCAGCTCGAACTGCGGCGCGTTGATCAGTGTCATCGTAGCCTTGCCGTTCCTTCCGACCGGCCCCTCCACGAACGACGGGCTGCCCGACTCGTAGCGCGTCACCGGATCCTCCGGCGGGAGGAACTCCGCGGCGGCCTCCGCCGCGTCGAGCTCCAGCCGCAGCGCCTGGATCCGCGCTTCCACTGCCTGACGGCGCCCACTGATCACGGTCAGCTTCTGCTGCGCCTCCTCGCGAAGCTGACGCACGATCGCGGTGTCCGCCGCAGCTTCCGTCCCCTGCAACGTGCGCTGATAGAACTGCGTGTAGAAGTCCGTCGAGGAGACCGACGCGAATCCGCCGCGCCGTTCGCTCTCTTCCCATCGGAAGACGACCCAGGTCGCGAACATCTGCAGCCAGTCCGCGCGCTGGAACATGTTGTACGCCGCCGCCAGACTCGCCTCCGAGACAACCACCGGCGTAGTGGCACGCAAGCGCTCCGCCTCGCCGATCCCGGCGAGGATCGCATCCGCTTCGGCCTCGAGATCCGCGGCGATCTGCTCTGCATTCGCGAGAACCGCGGCGAGCTCCTCGCTCCGGCCCAAGCCCGCCTCGAGTCCACGCGAGGTGTACTGAATCCACACTTCGGCCTTCAGGGCATCCGCACCCGCGAGTTGCACCGTGCCTTGCCCGTAGATCGCGAGCTCCGGCAACACGACCAACGCCGCCACGATACGGGCGTCGATCGGGACGCTGAACAATGTCACCTTGCCGTACGCTTGGACGTACGCCCCCAAGTCATCGGTCGACGGCCGATACCAGATGCGCAGGTTCCCGCCGACATCGACCGCAACGACGCTCGTCGCCTTCTGGATCCGCAGGCCCAGATTCGCCGTGAATCCACTCGGCACCACAATCACCTCGGCGTAGGCATTGATGGTCTCGACGATCATGAGATCCACGTTGCCCTTCACCGCGAACACGTTGTTGCCTGCGTAGAACTGCACCTCGCCCAGACCGGTCACGGTCTTGGGGATCTTCAACTCGAGTGAGATCGCGCCGCGTACGTAGACCGTGGGATCCCAGCCGACCTGCACCGCGAGGTCGCCAGTGAGTTTGCCTTCCATCTTGAAGAACGTCGCCGTGCCGTTGATCTGGAACGCCTTGTCGGTGATGGTGACCATCACCTTTCCCTGCGCCGCGGAGACGCCGTTCGAGCCCGCCACCTCGATGCCGGCGTAGAGCATCACCGCAAACTTGCCCGCCGGCGGCATCCCGATCTTGTTGGCCGAAGGACCATTGAGGCCCGCAACGGACTTCACCATGAGCAGGTCGTTCGCGGTCGGGTTCACGAACAACCCGCCACCCACCTCGGTGAGCGTCACGATGCCGGGGATGATCGGCACGGTCACGCTGGTCCGCAGGAACAGTCCGGCGCGGAACACACCCGCGCGTTGCCCCATCACACCGACCAATCCGATCCGGTAGGCACTCAGCAGCGTGCCCTGCGTCGACAAGGCCATGTCGAAGCCGTCGACGAGCTGGTCGTAGCTCAACGACGCCTTGAAATCGATCACGCCCGGCAACGTGACGGTCAGATCCTCGATCAAGAGATGGGTCGTCGCGTCGGCCTGAGCCACGTAGACGAGCATGCGCTTCACGCCGCCGCCGAAGACACCGGCGATGTCGACCGTCGCACCGAAGTCGATGAAGTTCGCGACCGGCACCAGCGTGCTGTCCTGCACGATCTCACCCTTGGCGTTGGGCGGACGCGCGATCGGCACGTAGATGCTCGTGTCGGAATCGCTCCACGCGATCTTGCCGACCGCGACCTTGAGCGTTTTCTGGATCTCGAACGTGCCACCGTCGAAGGTCGCCTGCCCGACCCTCACTTCGCCGGCTGATGTGAAGCCCACGTTGCGGAACTTGAGTTCACCGCTCGCGCCATCGAGTTTGAGCCCGAGCCCGCCGCTGATCGAGACCTCGAAGCCCGACTGTGAGGTCGTCGTGGTCACGTTGGTGAACGTGAGCTTCACCGGATCCAAGTTGAGGGTGATCGGATTGGGCATCGAAATCCCACCCCAACTCAAATCGCCGTTCAACGCGATCCGCAGCCCCGGTGTGACGGTCCCACCCTGCACCGAGCCGAAACGCAGCAGGTTCGACTGCCGCTCCTGCACATAGATGTCCGCCACGACCGACACCGCCGTGTTCGCTTCGCTCTCGAAGTCGAACGCCACGTCGAGATGCCGGAGATGGAAGGCGGCAACACCGAGCCTCAACACGGTCCGTGCGCTCGCGAGACCCTCGACCTCGCTGATGAGCGCGATCTTCGCTCCGCCCGACACCTGACCGTCCGGGCGGATGCGGACCGTGAGCTGCTGCGGCGCCTGCTGCGTGAACGGCGCCGGTAGCCGCACGTCACCCACGAACTCCAGCGCCCCGCTGGCGATTCGCGCGCTGACAAGGCGGGCGGTGTTCGGGATGATGTCGATCGGCTGACTGATGAAGCTCGCGCCTTGGATCGCGAACGCACCGTCGGTACCGAACTGCAGTCCGATGAACCGCGTGGTGTTGTTCAGCACGGTGATGCGGCCCGAGAGCGTGAATCGCATCACGCCCTGATCGAACGCGATCGCGATCGCCGGGGCTACCTGGGTGGCTCCCACGGTCGAGTCCTGCAGCGCGAAGCGGGCACCGAACAGTTCGAACTCCCGCGTGCTCGTCATCGCCGTCACGGAGACGTTCGGGATGCTCACACCGGCGCTGCCGATCTTGAAGTCTTCAACGCCAAGCGAGAAGCCGGGTGCGAGATCCGGCAGGCGCAGCGAACCGCCCAGCGTGATCGCAAACTCGTTCGCCGAGGCCGTGACGACGAGCGCCGGCCGGTTCCCCCCGCCCTCTAGCGTCAACTCGGCCACGCCGATCTCGATCGGCGTCTCAGGATCGCTCAGGTCGGCAGTCCCACGGAAACCGTTCTGATCGACCACTGCCGCGAGGTTGATCGTGCGCGGCGCGCCCGCTGCTGTGCGGAACAGCGCCGAACGGATGCCACCGGAGATCTTGAGATCGGGCGCCGTGGCGCCCAACGTGAGGCGCGCACCGGTGAGCGCGACGGCGAGCGTATCGCCCAGCAGGTTCGCCTCGGCGATCGGAGTCGCCTGCGGGTCGAAGATTTCGGAGTACGTGCCGAGCTCGACCGTGCCCGTGAGCCCTTGTGGCGTGATCTCCAGGTCTTCGAACGACAGGTCGACGTCTCCGAGCGGTCCGGGGAGCACCGCGCGTGCGCCGGCCTTCAGCTTGTAACCACCGACATCCGCCGCGAAGCCGAGTTGCGTGATCGCAACCGGCAGTCCCGCGAGCGGGATCAACGACTGTCCCGGTGCCGCCTCGACCGCGATCGCGCCGGAGACGGGACGCATCGTGCGCGAGTTCAACACGAGGTCGAACTCCGCCTGCACCGTCGGCGCCGCCCCACCGTTCGCCAGCGCCGGGAGAGAGATCGTCACCCGCTGGTTCGGGAGCGTACGGAGGCGAACAGTCTCCGCGCCGAACACGGTCTCGACCAGCAGCCGGTTGTTGTCACTCGGGTCGCGGAGCTGGACGTAACCCACGTCCTCCGCGGGGAGGCCGAGGCGTGCAGGGATCGGCAGCACCGCGAACACGTTGCCCGGCCAGAACCCGACGGAGTCCGCGTATGCGATCAACTGCCCGCTCACATCGCGCAGGTTGATCCGACCGCGGCGGATCGCCACCGCACCAGTGGTCGCGATGGTGAAGTCGTTCGCGAACTCACCGCTCAGCGACGCGTAGTCGTTTCCGCCGAACCCGAGCGACGCGGTCGCGGTGCCGCTCACGTGGAAGCCCGCCGTGTCGAGCACGGCGCCGGACGGAAGCACCAGTCGCGCCGACGCGGTGCCGCCGCGCGGCGTCGTCACCGGGTACACACCGAACACCAGCGAGCCGTTGTCGGGTATCTCGATGCCCACCGCTGCGTCCGCGGTGAGCCGGATGCGGCCGCTCGTGAGGGTGAGGTCGTTCAGACTGAACGCCACATCCTCGAACGCCACATCGACGCCCGCACCCTCCGCAGTGCGCAGCTGACCGGTCGCACCGAACGCCAGCTCCTGCTGCGTGAGCGATGCGTTGTTCACGACCAGACGCAAGAACGGGTTCGCCGGATCCGGCGCCCAGAAGAACGGCTCGGCGATCGCGATCGACGCATCGGCCACGCGCGCATTCACGAGGTCGAGCACGATGCGGCCGGTAGCGGACACGGTCTCGTTGGGCGAGTCGCCGGGCACCTGCAACGTCGCTGAGGCATCGAGCGTCGCCTCGATCGCCTGCGTGCTCGCGTTGTACCCGAACCGCGCGGTGCTCGCGCCGAACTGCAGATCGAACGGGCCGAGCTCCATCGGACAACGTGGGATGATGTCGCGGATCGCCCCACGCAACGTTCCGGTGCTCGCGAGGAAGAGCGTGTCGCGCGGCGACTCGAGCGAGACCAACCGCTGCGCAGCCGTGGGGCACGCCAGCAGCTCGGGCAGACGCAGGTCCGCCAGCACGCCGATGCTGATGTCGGGCACCTCGCCCTCCGCCACCCGGAACGAGCCGAATGCGCCGCGGATGTCCGCGATCGGAGTGCGAATGGGCGTCGGGATGTCGATCCGTTCGAAGCGGCCGGTCAACCGACCGCCGGTGATGCCCACGTCGAGGGCACGCAGCGCAATACGAGCGGCCTGGCCCTCCACCGCGGACGGCAGGTCCTCCACACCGAACTCGAGGTCCACGCCGAAGTTCAATGACGGCGGCGGTGCGCCGGCAAGCCAGCCCCAGCGGAACTCGCTCACGCGGTATGCGAGCGCCTTCACGCTGAAACCGCCCACGCGCAGTTCGCGCGTCGGAGACACGAACGGATTGTCCGCATCGGCCGACACCGGGATCGACGACATCTCGAACGCGGGGATGGTCAGTCCTTGCGGTGTCACGCGTACGTCGCGGATCTCCGGCAACTCGAGATCATCGAGCGCGGGGATCATCAGCCCGACATCGAACAGCAGCTCGAAGTCGAACCGCCGCGCCGCGAAATCCCAGCGGAAGGTCGGTGCGCGCACACGCCCGAGTCGGAGGTCGATGCCGGGCAGCTGGAGCGTCGCGAGCGCATTCTCGGCGGCAAAGTCGACCAGCGCGGCCTCGGTCGCCGAGAGGCGGAACGTGGCGCTGGCCAGTCGTGTGGTGGTGTTCGCCGCGGCATCGCGATACGACAAGCGCCCCGGGAGCTCCACACGCCATTGGAACGTCGAGCCGAACCTGCCTTGCGCGGTGAAGCGGAGTCGCTCCACGGCGAACTTGAGCGGCGACGTCCCGGGAACCAGCGCGAGTGTATCCGAGAACGCCTGGTCCACCGACGCCGCGAGCTCACCGCCGCTCTGCACACTGAGCGCGAGCTTCATCGGAGCACCGGCATCAGGCCAGGCGTCGAGACGTCCGGTGATGGACACCGACGGCTCAGCGTTGCGTGACGCACGCACCACCAGCGAGTCGAGCTGGAACGGGAACGCCGTCGCCCCACCCACGCCGAGGTTGAACGAACTCGCTGACGCGCGCACTTCGCCCGCCACGGGACGCCATGTGCCGCGCTCCACAGTCAGATCCAACGCGATCTCCGCCGACGGTGCCGTGGCACGCGTCCCCTGCAAGGCGGGGACAACGATGCGGAGTGCGGTGCCGGGCCGCGTGCGCAGGCGCGGACCATCGTCGGTCTCGGTCACTTCTGCCAACAATTGCCTGTTCGCATCGCGGAGCACGATGTACGCGCTCCACTTGTCGCGCAGGAACAGTGTGTCGGGGAGGATGGTCTGCACCAATTCGCCGAGCGACACATGCCAGCCGGTCGCGTCGAGGTGCGCGATGGGGTAGTCCCTCACCCGGATCTGTGCGCGCCCTGCGGTCACGCGCGCGGCGGCGGGCCGCATCGCGAACCCGTCGAGGAAGGCCACCGAGGCGCCGTCGAACTGCGAGTTGCCGAACGCGACGTTCGCACCAGCGGTGCCGTTGATGCGCATGCCGCTGGCGTCCATCGTCAGCGCGCCCGGCAATGTGAATCGGATGTTCCCGGTCACGCCGGTGGGATCGAACGAACCCAGCGCATCCGCGAGTGTGAATCCGAATACGTTGGTGCTCGTCACCGCCTGGCCCGCCGCGTCGAGCGCACCCTGCCCGCCTCCGGTGACGGCGCCGCCGATGGCGCTGCCGGCGACACCGATCGCCGAGGACAGCGGCGACGACTCCAATGCGAGTCGGCCGTCGAAACTGATCGTCCCGGCCGCGACATCGCCGGTCTCCGGATCGATGCGCACCTTCGCGAACGTCACGCCGAGCGTATCGTCGCGCGTGGCGTAGGTCGAGTCCGGCGGGGTGCGCCTGCTGTCGGACTTCGCCGTCGCCGTCGTGTGCTTCACCAACACGCGCTGACGCCCGTCGATGCTGACGCCCGTGGTGTCGAGCGTCGCTTCGGCGATCACGAAGTTCACGAACCCGATCGGCATCTTGAACGGACCCTTCATCACGAACCTTCCGTCGAGCAGCTTCGGCGCGATGAGGTCGATCTTCGCCCGGGTCGTCGCGGCATCGCCACTGAACCTGTCACCGGCCACTGAGGTTGCTGCGCCGGCGGCGGCACGGGCGGTATTGCCGGCCACGCCTCCGGGGGCGGGCGCGGCGGCGGGCGCGGCGTCCGTCTTCGGCTCTTCTTTCTTCTCCTCCAACTTGCCGAACGTCACCTTCACGTCGCCGTCGTACAGCAACGCCTGCTTGCCTGCCGTGTCCGCGCCGAGCGTCAGTCGCCCGCCGGCGACCTGGAGCTTCGCCACCTTGAGGTCGTACTCGTGCCAACCCGCCCGGTATCCCTCCGCCACACCGATGAGGATGCCGGTCGAGGTGATGCGCAGGTCACCGTTGAGTGGCACGAAGTTGAGTGCCTCGATGCAGCCGACGATCGGGATGCCGCAGTCAGGAAGCGGGTGCTGCGCTCCGCCGGTGACGGTCGGCAGTTCCGTCGCCCGGGCGACGGTGTCGAGCGCGACGCGCAGTCGTCCGCCGAGTGAGCGCACCGACACCTTGAACTTGGGCGTCGTCTGCAGTCGGCATCCCGTCTCCCAACGACGCTCCTGCAGGCGAGCATCGAGCACACCACGCGCGATGATCAGCGTGTCCACTTCGGACGGCATATCGTTCAGGCACGGCGAGACATCGAGCGGGATCCTGGGGACGCGGACCCAGCTGGTCCCCGAACCCCACTCGAATCCTGGATCCTCTGCGTTGAGCCAACGCGCGTACGGGAACGTGCCGCCACGGAACCCCATCGTGCGCGGGACGATGCCGAACCCATCGAGTTCAGCGTAGCCGGACGTCGACGTGTTCGGTTGCTCCGACCCGGTGGACGGCATCACGACCCCACCCCGCTCGAACCGCGCGTCGACGATCGTCGGCAGCTGGAGGTCGGGTGCACCGCGCAGCGTTGGACGCGCCTCGACCAATGCACGCCACGTGAGTGTGCCACCGGGCGCGTACTCCAACCGCTCGAGCCGCAACCGACGGAACCCGAAGCTCACCCATCCGAAGTCCAGCGCCTTCGCATCGGTGTCGCATGACGTCTGCTCGTCTTCTTTGCGGATCGTATCGCGCGCGAAGACCATCATGAACTCCACCGCACACGACCGGTCACCTTCGCCCAGCACGCTGAAGACGGTCGGCGCGCGCAGGTCGGTGCCGAGCGTATCGGTCGAGAAGTCCGCTCCAAGCGAACCGGACAGCGTCCCGAAGGTGAGCAACGATTTTGTCGCGGAGGCGTCCGGACGGAGCCCGCGCGCCGGGTCGCAGTACACGGCGAGGCGGACCACGCCGTCTTCCATCGGCCCGCTCGCCGGACATCCGACCTCCTGCTCGAACAGTCGCACCTGGCCGCCGAACTCCAGTCGCCCCGCTGGCAGCGTGAGGCGTGCGCTCGTGGCAGCGTACTGCACAGGCGCACGCCCCACACTCGCGATCGCTGTGCCACCCGACGCGGCACTCTCGAGCCGACCGAAGAGTCCGCCCGCAGTCAGTTGGACCACTCCGCTCATCGGCACCGTGGTTCCAGCCGGCAGCCTGAGCGACGCCGACGCACGGAATCCGGTGGCGGCCTCGAACTCCAACGGCGCGAACGTCACGAAGTCGCGGATCGACGCCGGAAGCAACTCTTGAGGCACCGTCGCACGCACGCGCCCCGAGAGGAGCGAGAGTGACTCGCCACGATATCCCGCGCGCAGCCCGGACACGTTCACTCGCTGCGACTTCGGTGCATCAGGCATCAGGAACTCGAGCGAGAGCGTGCCCGACATCTCGATCTCGGTCTCGGTGCGCGAGATCCTCGTGCCGCGGACTCCGACCAACTGCGCCACGCCGGGCATCAGTACCAGCGTGTCCGGGAGGTCGTCGACCTTGCCGACCGGCCGAAGGAGGTCGTCTGACATCTCGAACGACCATATCTCGCTCTGCGAGCCATCGCGGAACAGCTGTCGACCCTCGTCATCGACCGCCCGCACGCGCCACGCGTAGCGCTTCGTACGCTCCAGTGACAACGCGTCGATCGGGTAGATCAAGAACGGCGTGCTCGCCGTCGTGCGCAGCACCGGGATGTTCGACTCCAGTGCCGCGCGCGGCACCTGCCGCCCGAGGAGCTCGACCACCGTGATCTCGTACTGCACCCGGACGCTCGGCGGTGTGAGCACCGGAGTCCACTGGAAGAACGGCAGTGTGGAGACCACTACCTGCTCGTTGGACGGCGACAGCAACTGCGGCGGGTCCGGCTGCAGGATCGAGAAGTCGGCGCAGGCCTCCGTCACCGGCGTCGTCGCCGTACCCACGAAGACCCGGGCGCACGCGCGGTACGTGCCTTCGGGGATCTGGCCGTTCCGAATCGCGGCGTCCGTGACGGCGCTGTTCCGCGAGACCGTCGTCCACTCGAACACGGCGTCGCGCACGTTATATAAGAAGGAGCTCGGCCCCCCGGCCAAGGTGACCACCGGGCTCTCCGTCGTCCCGATCAAACCCCGTTCCGTGCTGGTCAATGAGACCCGGACGCGGAAGTCGCTCGCCGCGGCTCCGGTGTAGGTCAGGCTCAACAGCGCCGTGGACGGCACGCGCTCCCAGTCCGCCAGGTACGGGCTTGGGTTTGGGGCGAGGGTAAGGATGGACGACCAGTCCGGGGACTGGGCCGACGCCCGCTGCGAGACGGCGAGGAGCCCCGCCGCGACGAGCGCGGGGAGCCAAGTCCAGCCAGGTGCGCAATCGGGACGGCGCAGTGGTGCCTCGAGGTGGGGGTCCGACGCCTGTCAGCCATTCGGCCGACTGATCTAACGGCGCCGAACCTAGTCGCACCTTCTCAGGTCACTCTCATTTCAGTATCATCAGGGGAGAGCGTTACTGGTCAACGACTTACCGCTCAGAAGCTCTCGGCTGCCCCCACCGGACCTCGCTCGAAATGCTCACGATCAGGCTGTTCGGAACACCGCATCTTCAGGGAGCGAGCGGCGTCCTCTCGAATCCGGGACCGCGGCGCGTGGCGATGCTCGCCTCGCTCGCCGCGTCAGGCAGCGCCGGCATCACGCGGGACAAGCTCGTGGCCCGACTCTGGCCTGACGCCGACGACGATCGCGCGCGTCGCAACCTCTCGCAGTTGCTCTACTCGCTTCGCACCGAACTCGGCGTCGACCTGGTCGAGGGCACCAGCACCCTCCGGCTCGATCCCGCGCAGTGCAGCTCGGATGTGGGGGCTTTCGATCAAGCGCTCGCCGAACGACGCGACGCGGATGCCGTTGCGCTCTACACGGGGCCGTTCCTGGACGGATTCCACCTCTCCGAGAGCCCGGAGTTCTCGCAGTGGGCCGACGCCGAACGCGATCGCCGTGAAGCCGCTGCCCGGCAGGCCGCGGTCCGGCTGGCGGAGGCGGCGTCGAAGGATGTGCCGCACGAGGCTTCCATGGCGTGGAGTCGAGCCGTGGCTCTCGACCCGCACAACACCAAGCTCGTGCTGCGCCTCATGGATGCGTATGTGCGGAGTGGAGACCGTACCTCGGCGCTGCGTACCGCCGATCAGTACGCCACCCGCGTGCGTGCCGAACTCGAAGCCGAGCCCGACGCCGGGGTGATGCAGCGCGTCGAGGCGATCAGAAAGATGCCGCCTGAGCCGCGGCGCGACAGCGGCGGCGGCATCGCTCGCGTGAGCGGACCGGTCGCGACGGTGGCGTCTGCGCCAAGAGCGTCGGTCACCGACGCGGACGCCGGCGGAAGCCCGCGAAGCGCCGGTGTCACGCGAGGCGATTCGTCCCGACGCCGCGCGTTCGTCCTCGGCGGCGTCGCCGTCGCCGCACTCATTGCGATCGTCGCATGGACAACGCGCGACAGCGCCCGGCTCGCCAATGACGAGTTCGTCATCATCGCTGAGTTCGAGAATCGCACCGGGGACAGTCTGCTCACGCACACGGTCGGCGCGGCCGTGAGCTCCGCCCTGCAACAATCGGCGAATGTCGTCCCGCTGCCGCGGGTCCGCGTGGCGAACGTGCTCCGACGGATGGAGCGCCCCGACACGTTGCAGCGGCTCGGCGCCGAGCTGGCGCGTGAGGTCGCCGTCCGCGACGGCGTGCGCCTCGTGTTGGACGGCGAGATCCTGCAGGTGGGCGACAAACGACAACTCATCTCGCGCATCGTCGAGGCGCAGAGCGGCCGCGTGCTGCGATCGCGGAGCTTTACGGTCGAATCCGACGCCGATCTCCTGCCGGCGATCGACCGACTCGCCGCGCGTATGCGTCGAGATCTCGGCGATGCCGCCACCGAGGTCCAAGCCGCACGTCCGTTGCCTGAGGTGACGACGGCATCGCTGCCAGCACTCGCGGCCTACTCCCAAGCGACGGACGCCGACTATCGCGCCGATGGGCGCGTCTCGATCGAACTGCTCCTCCGCGCAATCGAGTTCGATTCGAACTTCGCCTCGGCGCACGCCCAGCTGGGCTCGTGGTACAATCGGAACAACAATATCCCCAAGGCCTCGTACCACTTCACACGGGCGCTCGCCCTGTCCAAGACGCTCCCGCTTCACGAGTCGCTTCGGATCCGCATCGCTGCCACGTACGCCCGGGGCAACATCGGCGAGGCCGTGATGCTGAGCCGCGAAATGGCGGAGCTGCGTCCGCGCGACGTGAACTCATGGACGCGGCTCGGGTTCTATCTGTCCTCCAACGGTCAGCAAGTCGAGGCGCTCGAGGCCTTCTCCCGCGCGGCTGCGCTCGCGCCGTTGGACGCGCAGGACCTGGTGAACATCGGGAACATCTGGGCGAACGGTGGGCGTGGGAGGTCCGACGTCACAAGCTTCGACTCAGCGCGCGTCCACTACGAACGCGCCTTCGCGATCAGCCCAGAGATGATCGTGAGCGTGTACTACAACCAGCAATACGGCGCCTTCCTCATCGGCGCCGGGAAGCCTGACTCGGCCGAGAAGGTCTTCGACATCATGATGGCGCGGGAGCCGAACGATCGAGCGCGCGGGCTGCGCTCGAACGCTTATCTCGACGCCCTTCGTGGACGTTGGGCGCGCGCGGCCGAGCGGTTCTCCGACGCCGCCGAGATCAGTATCCGCGGCCAGCAGAACACCTCGGCCATCCGTAACGACGCGCTCACTGCGGAGGCCCGGCTGCTCCTCGGCGACCGCGCGGCCGCGCTCGCCGCCATTCGCCGGGCGACGGCGACGGTGGTGAAGGAACCACTGGAGACCCGTGCGGTGGCATTCGTCGCTCACGCCGCACTCAAGGCCGGCGATTCGGGTGCCGTCGAACGATTGCTTCAACGGATGCGGGCCATGGCGCGTCCGGAGTTCGCCGCCGAGCAAGCCGCGATCAAGGCGATCGAGGGAGGATTGCTCCTGAACCGCGGACGCAGCGGCGACGCGGTCACCAAGCTCCGTGAGGCACTTCGGCTCGACTCGATTCCTCTGCAGACCCGCGTATTGTATGCGCGCGCCCTCTCGGCCGCAGGGCAGGACTCACTCGCCGAGCGCGCCTGGGGCGACATGGAGCGGCGCATGGAGTTCGGTCTCGAGGGGCAGTTCGACTGGCAGTTCGCGGACTACGAGCGCGGCAAGGCACTCGAGCGACTCGGCCTTAGCGAACGGGCAGCCGAGCTCTATCGCCGCCAGCTGTCGAAGTTCTCACCCGCGGCGGACGTCACTGACCCAGCGGCGATACGCGACCTGCGTGAACGCCTCGGGCGCCTCGAGACGCCCAAGTAGGATTCGTCACGAGTAGAACGACGAGCAGGACGTATCAATCCGCGCGTTCGTACCAGCGCCCGTCGGCCGATTCGAGCAACGGCCGATAGCGCTCGGCGAGCAATCGCTGCATCGGGGGCGCTCGCTCGGCGATCAGCCGCTCGTACTCATTCGATACGTACACGTACGCCGCTGGTGCCGTGTCCAAGTCACGAGCCACGCGCGTCCACATCGCGGTGGGCTGAAGCTCCCAGGCCCAACCATGGATCGGCGACGCGGCGGGCCGCTCGGCGTAGAGTTGCCGAAGCGGATCGCCGAAGACGTAGACGGCACCCGAGCGCGAGGTGGGTTCGCGCAGCAGCGCCGATTCGCGCCAGAACCGGGCCGCGCGACGATCGTGCGTGGTCCGCAGCGTGGCACCCGCGGCTTGACTGAGTGGCAGATGACGGAGCCAGAGTCGCGTGCGCTCCGCGAGCGGCCGTCCGCCCGTCAGCGCCACCAAGACGACGGCGCCGACGAGCAGGGCCGCGGCCTGCCGATCCGCAGACCGTTCCGGACGCGACGCCCACGCGCCGAGTATGCCATGTGCGCCGCGCGCGGCGAGCAACCCCACCGGCACGATGAGCACGAGGAAGTCGAACTCCCATCCGGCGAAGGGTTCGATCATCGTCATGGCGACGCCGGAGAAGAGCCACGCGGCCGCGAGTACGAAGTGACGCTCTTCGGCCACTGATCGCCAGCGCAGCCATGCCACCAGTGAGAGCAGCAGCCACGGTGCGAACGTACGGACGAAGGTCTCGGCGCCTCCGAGCGCATTCGCGAGAGGAAAGCCGCCGCGCACCAACGCGGCCGCCGCACGCCACTCCCCATGGGCACCGAGGAAGTCGCTGAGGCCGCCGGCCGCCGCCATGGCGCCGAATGTCGCGACGAGCGAACCGAGCAAGCCGATGACGAACGGAACGGCCCGGGCGCGTAGCAGTTTGCCTGGCGCCTCCGCCGCGGTGCGCGCCCTGAGCCAGCAACCGGTGGCGGCCATCGTCAAGACGATACCGACCGCATACGGCTTGAGCGTCAGTGCGACCGCACCGGCGACGCCGGCCACGAACCATCTGCCGATGCTCGCCTTCTCCGTTCCGATCAGCACGAGCATCGCGAACAGGGGAGCGCCCAGCAGGACCGCTGGTTGCGTCAGATGCCATTCCGTCGAGACCGCGTAGTACGTACCGATACTCGCGATCGGCCCAAGCGCGGCAAGGACTCGGGGACGGATGTGCCGGGCGAGCAGGAGCGACTGGCCGACGCAGAGTACGAGGAGCAGTAACCATTCCAGCAGATGCACACCCTCTTCATGGAATCCGAAGAGCAGACCGGCCACCCAGTGGAACGCATAGATGCCGGGCGACTTCAGGTCCCAGTGATCCCGATAGAGCACGCCTCCGGCGTCCATCACGCGCGCGCCCAGCTGGTAGAGCGCAGCATCCCCACTGAAGGCAGTGGGCAGGTGCACGACTCCGAGCAGCGCGACGAGCATCAGCACGATGACGACCACCGAGCGGAAGAGTGGGTCTCGCGAGACGCCGGGCGCACCCGAGGGCACGCCCGGCGTCTGGTTAGCGGTCGAGGTCATTCACCTCAGGGCCCGAAACCAGGCGGCGCTTTTTCGTCCGCCGGAGACTCCAACACCTTCTTGAAGCACCAGAACGTCCCGCCCCACACCATCACCAGCGAGAACGTCATGAAGATCCATCCGAGTGTGGTCATGGCTCAATCCTCCGGCTTATTGTCGTCGATGTCCACGCCGGCTGCGCGGAGCCGCTTCTCGCCGATCGCGGTGACGACGACGAGGTAGACCAGGATCGCGAGGATCGTCAGCACGGCGACCCGCGCGCCGGTGGTCGCCCACGACTTGATGATCTCTTCCTTCAGACTCTGCACCGTGAAGCCCACGAACACGATGATCAGGTACGCGGGCGCCACGTACTTCATGATGAATTTGAAGATCGGGGGTACCTGGATGGACGCTCCCTGGTGCAGCTCCTTCCAGCCGCGATCGATCCCGAACACCCAGCCAAAGTAGATGATCTGCACCATAGCGAGCAGGAAGATCAGGTACGTGCCGACCCAGAAGTCCACCGTGCTCCAGAACGAGCCACCTGCGGTGAACCAGAGCGTGAGCACGGCACCGACCGTTCCGATCGCAGCGATCGTGGTCGTCGACTTCCCATGCGACCAGTTCGTCGCCTCCTTTAAGTGCGCGACGGCAGGCGCGTACATCGAGAGCGAGCTCGTGATGGCGGCCAGCCACAGCATGAAGAACCAGAGCGCGCCGATGATATTCTCAAAGGCACCCATCTGCGCGAACACCACCGGCAGGGTGTTGAAGCCGAGGCCGAATGACCCCGTCGCCACCGCACCAGCCGTGCCGCTGAGGCCGAGGAACACGAACGCCGCAGTAAGCGTGATCATGCCGCCGAAGCCCACTTCGAACAACTCGTTCGTGGCGCTGGCCGTCAGACCGGACAGCGCGACGTCGTCCTTCTTCTTCATGTAGGAGGCGTAGTTGATGATCACGCCGAAGCCCACCGACAAGGAGAAGAAGATCTGACCCGCAGCGGCCAGCCAGGTCTTGAAGTTGCCCAGCGCCGAGAAGTCCGGGTTCCACATGTAGCCGAGACCGTTGATCACGTTCTGGTCGGGCTTCGACGCATCGGGCGTGCCGAGGGTCAGGACGCGAATCAACACGATCAGTGCGCAGACCGCCATCACCGGCATCGCATACGACACGAACTTCTCGATGCCTTTCGACAAGCCGCGGAACACGAAGAAGATGTTGATCGCGAACACTACCACCCAGCTCATGACGGTGAACTTCGAGTCACCCATGAAGAGCGACCCGTCGGCGTCCACACCGGTGATCGAGGAATAGAACGCACTCGACTGCGCGGTCTGCTCAGCGATGCTCGCGGTCGCATCGATTCCGATGCCCCCAGCGATGTATTTCAGGAAGTACGCGAAGGTCCACGTCTCGATGAACACGTAGTACGTCGAGACACCCAGTGGGATGAGCACACCGAGCACACCGAGGTAGCGTGCAACACGACCCTTGCCGATCGCACCCATAACCATCGGCGCGCCGTGCAACCCCTTCTTGCCGCCGTAGCGGCCCATGGTCCACTCCGCCCAGCCGATCGGGATGCCGAGCAGGAAGAGCGCCGCGAAATACGGGATGAGGAAGGCACCACCACCGTTCGCGGCCGCCTGGCCGGGGAAGCGGAGGAAGTTGCCCAGTCCGACCGCGGAGCCCGCGACGGCGAGGATCACGCCGAGCTTTGAGCCCCATTCTTCCTTGTTTTCGGCCATTCGGGGGGAACCTGGGTTTGGGGGAACTGGGTGCTGCGACCTGCGGACAATCCGGCGAATATACCCCTTAAGTCGGGGATTGCCACCGATTTCCCTGACTTTTCTCGGGTCCGGTCAGAGTGCTGATCGAAGACCGGTGCTGCTCGAGGCGGACGGGGGTATCCCGCCTACGCACGCGGGGGCGTCACCGCTCAGGTGACACCCCCGCCGCTCCTGCTCCATCCCTCGATCACCGGGACCGGCGGATCGCCGATCCCGGAACCCGTGGTTCAGTTGGTCTTCTTGAGCTCCACGCGACGGTTCTGGGCACGCCCAGCCGCCGTGGTGTTCTCAGCCGCCGGCACCGTCGGGCCGTAGCCCTTGGCGCTCAGGCGCGAGCCCGCCACGCCCTTCGACTCGAGATACGCACGCACCGACTCGGCGCGGGCGCCGCTCAAACGGGTGTTCGCCGCCGCCGAGCCGGTGTTGTCCGTGTGGCCCTGCACTTCGACGTTTACGTCCGGCGCACCGTTGAGCAGGTCCGCCATCTTATCGAGCACCACCTTCGCCTCAGCGGTTAGCACGGCGCTACCGGTCGCGAAGGTCACGCCCTCAAGCACGATGTTCGCCTTGCCTTCCTCGAAGATCCGCGCGCAACCACGCGCATCGACCGGCGTGCCACGCGCCGTGTTCGCGCACGCGTCGACGTTGTCCATCACGCCGTCACCGTCCGAGTCCACCGGGACGGGGCAGCCGCTCGCGTCCACGCGCGTGCCAGCCGGGGTGTTCGCGCAGCGGTCATTGTTGTCCATCACACCGTCGCCGTCCGAGTCCACCGGGACCGGGCAGCCGCTCGCATCCACGCGCGTGCCAGCCGGGGTGTTCGCGCAGCGGTCGGCGTTGTCCATCACGCCGTCACGATCCGAGTCCACCGGAACCGCGCAGCCGCGCGCATCGACGCGCGTGCCGGCCGGGGTGTTCGCGCAGGCGTCGTTGGCGTCGATCACGCCGTCGTTGTCGGCATCCTTCGGCGGCACGCAGCCACGGCCGTCGACCGTCTCGCCGGCCGCAGTGCCCGGGCACGCGTCAAGTGCATCAGCCACGCCGTCCTTGTCACTGTCCTTTGGCGCGCGGGTCTCCTTGAAACGCCACGACAAACCGGCCTGCAGCGCGAGGTGGTCCATGACGAGGTTGTTCGCCCGCGTCTCGAAGATCGGCGAGCGCTGATGCTCGTACACGCCGTCGACACGAACCGACATGCGCTCGGTGAGACGACGCTGCACGCCGAGCAGGAAGCTCGGACCGTCATCGGCCCACAGCTCGCCCGGGCCCTGCGGGTCGATCCAGTTGCGCGTCCAGCCAGCACCCGCGATCGCCGACCAGTTGTCGGTCACGTTGTAGTGGTACGCGAGACGCGCCGAGAACGGACGCATGAGCGTGTACGCGTCCTTCTTCGTCTCGTTCTGCGAAAGCTCGAACTCGAGCGCGAAGCCGCGCTTGAGGAAAATGCCCAAGCGGCCACCGAGACCGAGCGGCATCTCGTCGGTGAGCTGGTCGTCGGCCATCGTGGCGCGCACATAGGCTCCAAGGTCGATCGCCCCCTCTTCCTGCGCCAACGCGGGGGAAGCGATGCCGAGCGCCAGGGCGGTGCCAAGCAGATACAACGACTTCATGTGATGTCTCCGAAATGTGGACGGTGGGGGACTGCGACTAAGAGCGCATCCTTCGCCAGCACAACATGATAGCAATGCTACGAAACGCAGAACGTGACGGAAGTCACATGCGACAGCAACCGTAAACTAGTGAATTTTCGAGCGAGTTTCGAGTAGCTAGACACAAATAAGACCGTGTACCTGCAACACGGGGGGCCCGGCCTCCGGCCGCGCCCCCCGCCCCACATCTCTCACTGCTTCGACATGTAGCTATTCATCCTCGATCGGCGACGCGAGGAGCGTCGCATCCGCCTCACTCGGCAGAGCGAGGAACGAGGCCGGCAGCTCGCCGAACCCGAACTCCTGCACCGGTGCCGGCGGCGGCTCGATGTCCATGTCCACATCCGAGTACCGGTACATGCCCGTACCGGCCGGGATGAGGTGCCCGATGATGATGTTCTCCTTGAGGCCGAGGAGGTTGTCCTTGGCGCCACGGATGGCCGCATCGGTGAGCACGCGGGTCGTCTCCTGGAACGAAGCCGCCGAGATGAACGACTGCGTGGTGAGCGACGCCTTGGTGATGCCGAGGAGGAGCGGCTCCGACTGGGCAGCCTTCTCCTTCTTCTTCTTCGCCTTGTCGTTCGCGTCGCGGAAGACCGCCTTGTCGACGTTCTCGCCCTCGAGGAACTCGGTGTCGCCCGCCTCGGCGATCCGCACCTTCTGGAGCATCTGGCGCACGATCACGCCGATGTGCTTGTCGTTGATCTTCACGCCCTGCAGGCGGTACACCTCCTGCACTTCGTTCAAGAGGTACTCCTGCACTGCGCGCGGGCCCTTGATCCGCAGGATGTCGTGCGGATTCACCGGCCCCTCGGACAGACGGTCGCCGGCACGCACGCGGTCGCCCTCGTGCACGCGGAGATGCTTGCCCGACTGCACTTCGTACAGCTGCGGCTGCTGTGTATCGTCGAGCGAACCCGAGCCATCGATCGGCTGCACGAAGATCTCGCGCTTGCCGCGCTTGATGTCGCCGAACCGCACCACACCGTCGATCTCGGAGATCGTCGCCGGGTCCTTCGGCTTGCGCGCCTCGAAGAGCTCGGCCACGCGCGGGAGACCGCCCGTGATGTCACGCGTCTTGTACGCCTCACGTGAGATCTTCGCGATCGTCTGGCCCGCCGCCACCTCGGCGCGGTCCTCGATGATGAGCTGCGCGCCCACCGGGATCACGAAGTCACGCACCTTCTTCTCCTTCCCGCCCTTCGCCTGCCAGATCTCGATGTGCGGGTGGAGCTTCTTCTCGCGGTCTTCGATGACCACGCGCTGACGCAGGCCGGTGAGCTCGTCGAGCTCCTCGGAGACCGTCTCCCCCTCGACGAGATCGACGAACCGGAGTTCGCCCGCCACGTCGGCGATGATCGGGTTGGTGTACGGGTCCCATGTGAAGATCACCTGCTCCTTCTTCACCGTGTCTCCGTCCTGCACCGCGAGCACCGCGCCGAGCGGCACCTGGAGACGCGCCATGATCGGCGCGTTCTTGTCGGCCGTCGCGCGGACGTACAGCTCGCCCTCGTATGACGTCACGACTTCCTGTCCATCGGGGTTCGTCACGTTCACGAGGCGGTCACCGAACTCGATCACGCCCGTCACCTTCGACTTGCGTGCCGTCTGTTCGGCGATACGCGCCGCCGTACCACCGATGTGGAAGGTACGCAGTGTGAGCTGCGTGCCCGGCTCGCCGATCGACTGCGCGGCGATGATGCCGACGGCTTCGCCCAGGTCCACCATCTGCATGGTGGCAAGGTTACGGCCGTAGCACATCCGGCAGAGACCACGCTTGGCCTCGCAGGTGAGCACCGAGCGGATCTTCACCGTCTCGATCCCCGCCTCCTCGATCGCCGTCGCCGTCTCCTCATCGATCATCTGACCGGCTTCCACCAGGAGCTGCGGACGTCCCGCCTCGTCGAGAAGCTGCGGATCGACCACATCCTCCTGTGCCACGATCCCGACAATGCGCTCTGCCAACGGCTCGATGATGTCTTCGCCTTCCTTCAGCGCGCCGATCTCGAGGCCCATCACGGTCCCGCAATCCTCCTCGTTGATCGTCACGTCCTGTGCGACGTCGCAGAGACGACGCGTCAGATAGCCCGCGTCGGCCGTCTTGAGCGCCGTGTCGGCGAGACCCTTGCGGGCGCCGTGCGTGGACGAGAAGTACTCGAGCACCGAGAGACCTTCACGGAAGTTCGACTTGATCGGGTTCTCGATGATCTCGCCGATGCCGCCGGTGAGCTTCTTCTGCGGCTTCGCCATCAGGCCGCGCATGCCGGCCAGCTGACGGATCTGGTCGCGGCTACCACGCGAGCCGGAATCGAACATCATGAACACGGTGTTGAAGCCGTTCTGCGACTCGCGCATGCGCTTCACCATCGCGTCGGCGATGTCGTTGTTCGCGTGGGTCCACGTGTCGATGACCTTGTTGTAGCGCTCACCGTTCGTGATGTTGCCCGTCTGATACGCACGCTGGAACCGGTTCACACGCTGCGCCGCCTCTTCCAGCAACGTCTCCTTCTCGGCCGGGATCTCGAGATCCTCGATGCCGATGGACACGCCGCCGCGGGTCGCATTGCGGAAGCCGAACTCCTTCAAGCGATCGAGGAACGCCACCGTGCCCGCGAGCCCCGCCTTGCGGTAGGACTCGAACACGAGTTCGCCGAGCGCCTTCTTCTTCATCTCGCGGTTCTGGAACGGCAGCTCCGGCGGCACGATGCCGTCGAACAGCACGCGCCCCGCGGTCGTCGTCGTCCAGGCCTTGCCGCCTTCCGGCTGGCGACCGAAGTAGCGCACCGCCGAATGCACGGTGAGCTGCCCGAGCGCCAACGCCATCTCGATCTCCGACGCCGAGCTGAACGTGCGGAGGTTGATCTGCGCCTTCGCATCCTTCATGAGCGCCTCGAACCCGACCGGCGCCTTCGTCGCGAAGTAGCAGCCGAGCACGATGTCCTGCGACGGCTCCGCCACCGGACGGCCGTCCGACGGCTTGAGGATGTTGTTCGACGACAGCATGAGCACGCGCGCCTCGAGCTGCGCCTCGTACGAGAGCGGCACGTGCACGGCCATCTGGTCGCCGTCGAAGTCGGCGTTGAACGCCGCGCAGACGAGCGGATGGATGCGGATCGCCTTGCCTTCCACCAGCACCGGCTCGAACGCCTGGATGCCCAGACGATGCAGCGTCGGCGCACGGTTCAGCAGCACCGGATGGTCGCGGATGATCTCTTCGAGGATCTCGAAGACCTCGCCCGACTCGCGCTCCACGATCTTCTTGGCGCGCTTCACCGTCTCGGCGATGCCCTTCTCCACCAGCTTGTGGATGATGAACGGCTTGAACAGCTCCAGTGCCATCGCCTTCGGCAGACCGCACTGGTGCAGCTTGAGCTCGGGACCCACCACGATGACGGAGCGGCCCGAGTAGTCCACGCGCTTGCCGAGCAGGTTCTGACGGAACCGGCCCTGCTTGCCCTTGAGCATGTCCGAGAGCGACTTGAGCGGACGCTTGCCGCGGCCACGGATGGCCTTGGAGCGACGCCCGTTGTCGAACAACGCGTCGACCGCTTCCTGCAGCATGCGCTTCTCGTTGCGCAGGATCACTTCCGGCGCGCGGTGCGAGATGAGCTTGGTGAGGCGGTTGTTGCGGTTGATGACGCGACGATAGAGATCGTTCAGGTCGGACGTGGCGAAGCGCCCGCCGTCGAGCGGCACGAGCGGCCGCAGGTCGGGCGGGATCACCGGCACCACGTCGAGGATCATCCATTCCGGCTTGTTGCGCACGCCCGAGTGGTCGCCCGAGTTGCGGAACGCGTCCACGATCTTGAGGCGCTTCAACATCGCCTTCTTCTTGGCCTGCGAGGTCTCCGTCACGACCGTCGTGCGCAGCTCCTCGGCCACCTTGTCCACGTCGAGACGGCGGAGCAGCTCGCGCACCGCCGGCGCGCCGATGTCCGCGAGGAAGGCGCTGTCGCCCTCTTCCTTCGCCTTCATCCGCAGCGCCAGGAACTGATCCTCGTCGAGCAGGTCGTTCATCTTGACCTCCTGCTCGCCCGGATCGATCACGACGTAGTTCGAGTAGTACACCACCTTCTCGAGATCACGCAGCGTGAGGTCGAGGAGGTTGCCCATCGGGGACGGCAGGGTCTTGAAGAACCAGATGTGCGCGACGGGCACGGCGAGCTCGATGTGCCCCATCCGGTCACGACGGACCTTGGACAGGGTGACTTCGACGCCGCAACGGTCGCAGATGACGCCGCGATAGCGGATCCGCTTGTACTTGCCGCAATGGCATTCCCAGTCCTTCACCGGACCGAAGATGCGCTCGCAGAACAGACCGTCCTTCTCCGGCTTGAAGGACCGGTAGTTGATGGTCTCGGGCTTGGTGACCTCACCCCACGACCACCAGGACCGCAAGCCGGCCATCTCCAGCCGCTCGCGCTCCTTGGGGTCACGGGGGCCGCGGATCTCCTCGGGTGAGGCGATGCGGACCTGGATATAGTCGAACGCCGAGGCGCTCTTCTCTCGTGCACTACGGAAGTCGATCATCGATTACTCCTCGCTGCCAGCGCCGAAGGGTGAGCTGATACCCTGATGCCCACCCTCAGCGTGCGAATCCATCGTGACGTGGATGCCAAGGGCCTGCAGTTCCTTCACGAGCACGTTGAACGACTCGGGGGTGCCGGGCTCCGGCAGGTTTTGCCCCTTCACGATCGCCTCGTACACCCGGCTGCGACCGTTCACGTCGTCCGACTTGACCGTCAGGATCTCCTGCAGCGTGTGCGCCGCGCCGTACGCCTCGAGCGCCCACACTTCCATCTCGCCGAAGCGCTGACCGCCGAACTGCGCCTTGCCCGCCAGCGGCTGCTGCGTGACGAGGGAGTACGGTCCGATGCTCCGGGCGTGGATCTTGTCGTCGACCAAGTGGCTGAGCTTCAGCATGTACACCTGGCCCACCGTCACCGGGTTGGAGAACCCTTCGCCGGTGCGACCATCGCGGAGCTGGATCTTTCCGCCCGGCAGCAAGCCGCCGCGCTTGATCAGCTCCACCGCCGCCGCATCGACGTCGGCCTCGCTCTTCTTGCCCAACATCGCGCCCAGCGCCGGGAGTCCCAGCGCCTCGAGCATGCCCACGGCATCCAGCGCCGTACGCTTCTCGAGTTCCTTCAGCGCCTTCTTGAACTCTGCCTTCTGCGCCGTCGGGGTATCCTCGGCGGCGATCTGCGCCTCGTGGAACGCCACGGCATGCGTGGTGGCTTCCGCCTCGTGCGCGGCCAGTTCCTTCGCCGCCGACACGAGATAGTCGTACACGCGGGTGCTGAGGCCCTTCGCCTCGGCGCTCATCCCGCGACCGTTCAAGTCGTTCAACGACGCGTCGTGCAGCAGCGCCACCTTCTCCGCATCCGCGATGTCCGGACGCAAGTCGTCGAGCACCGCACGCAACTCGTCCGCGCTCGGCGTCGGCGCCGGAGCGGAGATCCGCAGCGACCCCTTCACCCACTCGAGACCCGCCAGGCGCAGGCAGAGTCCGATCTCGCGCTCGTTCGCGCCCTGGAACACCGGCGTCTTCGCATAGAAGCCGAGGATCTTCGCCGCCCACCCGAGGTGGGTCTCGAGGATCTGACCGACGTTCATGCGCGACGGCACGCCGAGCGGGTTCAACACGATGTCCACCGGACGACCGTCCGGCAGGAACGGCATGTCCTCTTCCGGCACGATGCGCGCCACGATGCCCTTGTTGCCGTGACGGCCGGCCATCTTGTCGCCCACCGAGATCTTGCGCTTCTCGGCGAGATAGACCTTCACCAGCTGGATGACGCCCGGGGGCAGTTCGTCCGGCTGCAGGATGCGGTCGATCCGTTCCTCGGCCTTCTCCTCGATCTTCGCCTTCACGGCATCGGCGGCGTCGATGATCTCACGGATCGCCGCGTTCACCTTCTTGTCCTCCACACGGAACGTCTTCAGGTCGAGCGTGATGAGGCGCAGATCGCGCAACACCGCCTCGGTGAGCACCGTGCCCGCCGGGATCGCTTCCTCGACCGTGCCGTTCTGCAGCGCCAACGCGACCTTCTGCCCCACCAACAGGGCCTTGATCTCGTCGTCGCGCACGTCGTTCACGCGCACCTTCTCCTCGCCCTCGAGGCGGCGCACCTCGCCGATCCGTTCGCCGCGGTCCTTCTCGACGACCTGGTCCTCGACGCGCGAGAAGATCTTCACGTCGATCACCACGCCCTCGACGCCCGGCGACACCTTGAGCGACGAATCCTTCACGTCCTTCGCCTTCTCGCCGAAGATCGCGGTGAGCAGCTTCTCTTCCGGCGAGAGCTCCGTCTCACCCTTGGGCGTGATCTTGCCGACGAGGATGTCACCCGGGCGCACATGCGCGCCGATCCGCACGATGCCGCGCTCGTCCAAGTCCACCAGCGACTCTTCCGAGACGTTCGGGATCTCGCGCGTGATCTCCTCCTGCCCGCGCTTCGTGTCGCGCACGTGCAGTTCGTGCTCCTGGATGTGGATCGACGAATACACGTCGTCCTTCACCAAGCGCTCCGAGAGGATGATGGCGTCTTCGAAGTTGTGGCCGTACCAAGGCATGAACGCCACGGTCACGTTCGACCCGAGCGCCAGCTGCCCGAACTGCGTGCCCGCGCCATCGGCCAGCACGTCGCCGGCCTTCACCTTCTCGCCGAGCACGACGAGCGGACGCTGGTTGAGCGCTGTGTCCTGGTTGGTCCGACGGTACTTCTTGAGCTTGTAGCGGTCCTGCTGCGTCAGACGCTGCAGGGGCGCGTTGGCTTCACGATTGGCCTTCGACCCGCCGCCCGCATCGACGATGATCTCGTCGGCGGTCACGCGGGTCACCACCCCGGCACGCTTGGCGAGCACCACGGCCCCCGAGTCCACGGCCACCTTCTCCTCGAGCCCGGTGCCCACGAACGGCGTCTGCGGGTTGAGCAGTGGTACCGCCTGGCGCTGCATATTCGAACCCATCAGCGCGCGGTTCGCGTCGTCGTGCTCGAGGAACGGGATGAGCGCGGCGGCGATCGACACCAGCTGTTCCGGCGCCACGTCCATGTAATCCACGCGCGACGGCGCCAAGAGCGGCACGTCGGCCTGCTGACGGCAGAGCACCATCTCGTCGATGAACGTCCCGTCCGGATTCAAGCGCGCGTTCGCCTGCGCGATGACGGCATCCTCTTCACGGTTCGCATCGAGCCAGGCGATCTCGTTCGTCACCTTGCCGTTCTTCACCACGCGATACGGCGTCTCCACGAAACCGAGGTCGTTCACCCGCGCGAAGCAGGCGAGCGACGTGATAAGGCCGATGTTCGGGCCTTCCGGCGTCTCGATGGGACACATGCGGCCGTACTGCGAATAGTGCACGTCACGGACTTCGAAGCCCGCACGCTCGCGCGTCAGGCCGCCCGGTCCGAGCGCCGAGAGACGACGCTTGTGCGTCAACTCGGCGAGCGGATTGGTCTGGTCCATGAACTGCGAGAGCTGCGACGATCCGAAGAACGCCTGGATCACCGCCGAGACGGTGCGCGCGTTCACGAGGTCGTCGAGCGAGATCTTCTCGCTGTCCTGATTGATGCTCATGCGCTCCTTGACCAGGCGCGCCATGCGCGAGAGGCCGACGGAGAACTGGTTGGCGATGAGTTCGCCCACCGAGCGGATACGACGATTGCCCAAGTGGTCGATGTCGTCCACATGGCCGCGGCCTTCGTGCAGTTCCACGAGGTAGCGGATGATCGCGACGAAGTCCTCGGTGGAGAGCACCGTGTGATTCGCCGGCGTATTGAGGTGCAGGCGCTGGTTGATCTTGTAGCGGCCTACGCGTCCGAGGTCATAGCGCTTGGGGCTGAAGAACAACCGCTCGAGCGCCTGCTTCGCCGTCTCCTTGTTGGGCGCGTCACCCGGCCGGAGCAGCGAGTAGATCTGCTTGAGCGCCTCATCCTCCGACTTGGTCGGATCCTTGAGCAGCGTGTTCTTGACCAGCATGGACTCGGCACGACCCGACGCGACGAAGCACGACACGCGCGACACCTCGGCCTTCCGGAGGCGCTTCACGAGCGTGACGTTGAGCGTCTGCCCAGCCTCGGCGAGGACTTCTCCCGACGACGGGTCGATCACGTCCTGGCCCAACGTGCGGGCATGCGGGCGGTCCTCGCGCTCGAACGCGTCGAGCTCATCACGGAGGTCGACCGTCTGGTACGACGCGAACACCTTGATGGTGTCGATCTTCTGACGGCGGAGGCGGTTATAGACCTCTTCCGTGAGCTCGTCGCCTTCCTTCACCAACAGGTTGGCTTCGGCGCGCTCGCGCTCGGCGCGGGCCTTCTTGGTCTTCGCCTTGGGGGCGTCCTCGGCGGTCGCTTCGCCCGGGAGTTCCACGGCCTCGGCGATGATCGCGCCGATGATCTCGCGGTCGCGCCCTTCCTTACGCTTGGTGAGGTCGAGCTCGCGGACGCCGAAGAAGAGGCGGTAGATGTCCGCATTGCTCCCGTAGCCGAACGCGCGCAGCAGCGCGGTGGCCGGGAACTTCTTCTTCTTGTCGATGTGGACGTAGACCACGTCATGGATGTCGACGGTGAACTCGACCCACGAACCGCGGAACGGGATGATGCGCGACGAGATGAGGCGCTGTCCGTTGGGGTGTGTGCTCTCCTCGAACACCACACCGGGTGACCGGTGCAGCTGCGAGACGATCACACGCTCGGCGCCATTGATCACGAACGTACCCAGGTTCGTGAGCAGCGGCAGTTCGCCGAGGTAGACCTCCTTCTCGATCTGATTCTTGACGCGCTTCTTCTTCTCGTCGGCCGGGTTCTCTTCGAACACGGTGAGGACGAGGGTCGCCTTGAGGGGCGCCGAGTACGTCATGTCGCGCTCGATGCACTCTTCGACCGAGTACTTCGGCTCGCCGAGCGTATAGCGCTTGAAGTCCAGCGAGAAGTTCTCGTGGACGTCGGTGATCGGGAACAGGTCCTTGAAGACGCGTTCGAGTCCGACGTCTTCGCGGTCGTTGGCCGCGGCGTCGAGCTGAAGGAGCGAATCGAAGGCGCGAGTCTGGATGTCGAGCAAGTGGGGCATCTGCATGCCGTGCTCGAGCTTTCCGAAAGAGATCTGCGTGATCATAGCCACCCGGGGTTCACCCGTGAACAGGCGAAAACCGCCTCGCCCCCGGACGGAGAAGCCGTCCGGAGCGAGGCGAAAGGAGCTTCAGTTGTAGAGCTGGTGGAGCGGGTCCTGCGAGTAGAGCTGGTGCATCGATAGAGACCGAGTAAGGGTGAAAGGTCGTGCGGGAGGTGCCGAGGGAATCCCGTCGGCACCGTCCCGACCCCTTCGCCCTTACTTGACCTCGACCACCGCGCCTTCGGCCTCGAGCTTGGCCTTGACCGTCGCGGCTTCGTCCTTCGAGACGCCGGCCTTCACCGTCTGCGGCGCGCCGTCCACCATGTCCTTCGCTTCCTTCAGGCCCAGGCCGGTGAGCTCGCGCACCACCTTGATGACCTGGATCTTCTTGCCGCCGGCTTCCTTGAGGACGACGTCGAACTCCGTCTTCTCCTCTACGGCCGGGGCCGCCGCACCACCACCCGCAGCGCCGCCAGCGGCGACAGCAGCGATGGTGACGTTGAACTTCGTCTTGAACGCCTCGATGAGTTCCGTGAGCTCGATGACCGACATGGAGCCGATCGCTTCGAGGATCTCGTCCTTGCTCAGGGTCGCGTTAGCCATTGTTCCGTTCTCCAAAGTGTTCCCCCAGGGATCCTGGGGCGTGTGATCAGGCGGACGCCTGGGGGTTAGTTCGAACCTTCGAGCTGCGTCTTCTTCGCTTCAAGAGCGAGGGCGAACATCGACAGCACGCTGTTGAACGTGCCGACGAGGATCGACAGCGCCTCATCCCGCGTCGGCAGCGACGCGAGCTTCTTCACCATCACGTGGTCGATGACGGCGCCTTCGTACAGGCCGCCCTTCACCGTGGGCCGGGCGTCGTTCTCCTTGGCGAAGTCCGTGAGGAGCTTCGCCGCGGTGATCGGATCCTTGGCCACCACGACACCGGTCGGGCCCTTCAGCTTCTGGCCCGTGAGCCCGGCTTCGTTCACCGCCCGCAGCGCGAGGGTGTTCTTGATCACGACGTACTCGACGCCAGCCTTGCGGAAACGGCGGCGGAGCTCCGTCATGCGCTTGACGTTGAGGCCGGTGAAGTCCGTGTAGATGACTCCTTCGGCGGTCGTCAGCTTGTTCTTCAGCTCGGCGACGAGCTGTTCCTTGTCGGATCGCTTCATCGTCGGCTTACCGGTACGGGTTGGTGTCGATCCGGACGCCGGGGCCCATGGTGCTGGACACCGCGACCGTCTTCACGTACACGCCCTTCGCCGCTGCGGGCTTGGAGCGGATGATCTGATCCATGAACGCCGAGAAGTTGGACTCGAGCGCGTCCACGCCGAACGAGACCTTGCCGATCGGGGCCTGCACGTTGCCGGCCTTGTCGACTCGGAACTCGATCTTGCCGGCCTTCGTCTCCTTGACCGCGCGCGCCACGTCGAACGTGACCGTGCCGGCCTTCGGATTCGGCATGAGGCCGCGGGGACCGAGCACACGACCGAGCTGACCGACCTGACCCATCTGGTCGGGCGTCGCGATCATGACGTCGAACTCCGTCCAGCCTTCCTTGATCTTGGCCACGAACTCGGTGCCGACGAAGTCGGCGCCAGCGGCCTCCGCTTCCTTCGCCTTGTCGCCGACGGCGATGACGAGGACGCGGACCGGCTTACCCGTGCCGGCCGGGAGGACGACCGTACCACGGACCACTTGGTCGGCGTGACGCGGATCGACGCCCAAGCGGATGGCGATCTCGACCGTCTCATCGAACTTGGCGAACGCGGCGCCCTTTACGAGCTCGAGTGCGGCCTTGGGGCCGTACTGCGGGGCCGTGACTTTGGTCGCGGCGGCGCGGTACTTCTTGCCGTGCGTCTTCATCCCTTCACCTCCACGCCCATCGAACGCGCCGCGCCGGCGACCATCGCCATGGCGGAGTCGATCGACTCGGTGTTGAGGTCGGGCATCTTGAGTTCGGCGATCTTCCGGACCTGCGCCTTCGTGATCGAGCCGACCTTGTTACGGTTCGGCTGACCCGAGCCCTTCTCGATCCCGGCCTCGCGCTTGACGAGGAACGCCGCGGGCGGCGTCTTCAGGATGAACGAGAACGACTTGTCGGCATAGATGGTGATCTCGACGGGGAGAATCGCATCCTGGCCCTGCGTCCGAGCGTTGAACTCTTTGCAGAAGCCCATGATGTTGATTCCCTGCGGACCCAATGCGGTGCCGACGGGCGGGGCCGGATTCGCCTTGCCTGCAGGGATCTGCAGTTTGACGAAACCGGTGACCTTCTTTGCCATCGTTGTCCTCTGGTGCGTTGAGCGGCCGCGGGCGCGACCCTGGACGGGCGCGCTGACGCGTGTCGCTGACTCCCACGGTGTGTTTCACGACGTCGTGGTATCCGTCGGTGCGCTCCTCGGCGAACCATCCGCCCGCCCCGCGCAAAGGCCATCTGCGTACTGCAGAGGGAAGATGGGAGAGAGGAGATGGGAGACACAGCGATCCGGAGATCACGCGACCCGACCATCACACCTCTCCCTTCTCACCTCTCCCTTCTCTGCGACTCAGTGCCCCTTGAGCTGCAGATAGTCCAGCTCCACCGACGTCGGGCGCCCGAACAGCGACACCGAGACACGGACCTTGCCCTTGTCGACCATCACTTCCTCGACCGTGCCGTTGAAATCGGTGAACGGCCCATCCGTGATCGCCACGGCCTGTCCGACGAGGAACGGGATCTCCTCCTTCGGCAGCGCCACTTCTTCCTCGACCGCGATGCCCAGCAGTCGCTTCACTTCATCGTCGCGCAACGGCGCCGGGTCACGGTCCTTGCCGACGAACTTGATGACGCCCTGGATCGCGTTGATCGTGTGGAGTGTCTCCTCGCCGACCACCATCTCGACGAGCACGTAGCCCGGATAGACCTTGCGCTCGACGGTGACCTTCTTGCCGTTCTTGATCTCGACCACCTGCTCGGTCGGGACCAGCGCCTGCCGGATCTCACGCGCCTCGGCCGGCGACTGATCCGCGTCGATCTTCCGCTGGATCAGCATCCGCACCTTGTTCTCGTGGCCCGACGTCGTCTGGATGGCGTACCAGCGGTGAGTCACGTGCATCACGCCCCGAACAGCGAGGGGACGAGGCGCACGAGCACCCCTTGCAACACGAGGTCGAGGACCCAGATGACCGCGCCGACGAGCAACGACAGCACGATCACGCCGATCGACAGCGACTGGATCTGCCCGCGATCCGGCCACGTCACCTTCTTCATCTCCGCGACGACGTCGTGATAGAACGTCACCACGCGGGACGGAAGGCTTGGCGCGGGCGCCACGACCTCGTTCGACATCTTACTTCGTCTCCTTGTGGACGACGTGCTTGTTGCAGCGCGGGCAGTACTTCTTCCACTCGACGCGCTCTGGATGCAGGCGCTTGTTCTTCGTGGTGAAGTAGTTGCGATTCTTGCAGTCGCTGCACGCGAGGATGATCTTGTCGCGCGGCATAACGCTCTCTCAGGCAACAGGTTCGCAGGCGCGACCAACGAGGACACGCCGGGCCACCCTACCCCCAAGACGGGGCGCAGGGTGGCGAGCCTTGAAAGGTAGAGGGGCCCTGGGGGTGATGCAAGTCCCGATGGCGGACGGGCTTCCGCGCCTCGGGCCGAGTCCTGACGCGGCCTCGCAGCGGCCTCGCAGCGGCCTCGCAGCTGCCTCTCAGCGGCATTGCAGGGGGCACGCTGGGCACAGAAAGAACACGGCGCGGAGCAGGCCACAGGAGATTCCCTGACCAAACGGTCTGCCTGTCCGTGCGGAGCCACCACAGGAGGAACAGGCCTGCAGCTGGAAGGGGGCACTGCGGCCAACGGCCGCGGCGCCCCCTCTCACTCCTCACACCTGCCATTGAAGCACGCAACCGGGATCGAACCGGTGACCTCATCCTTACCAAGGATGTGCTCTACCGACTGAGCTATGCGTGCATCTGCCGTCCTCCTACCACCGACTGCCTTCTGCCTCTAGAGCGGGAGACGGGGCTCGAACCCGCGACATCAAGCTTGGAAGGCTTGCGCTCTACCAGCTGAGCTACTCCCGCACATCGCACGGCGACGAGCACTCCCCCGCATCGCCCCGTCCTACCTCTCACATCTCCCCGCGCACATCGGCCTCAATGGTGGGGGAAGGATTCGAACCTTCGAAGGCATAAGCCGGCAGATTTACAGTCTGCTCCCGTTGGCCACTTGGGTACCCCACCGCATTCAGTCCCGACCGCTACGGCAGCTGACCTACAAAGAGCCGACGGCGAGATTCGAACTCGCGACCGCCCGATTACAAATCGGGTGCTCTACCAACTGAGCTACGTCGGCAAACCGATATCCGGCGCGAGCTTTGAAGGATAGTCGGGCCCGGGCAGGGGGTCAATAATGGAAGACGATCGAGTCCTTACCTCGACTTCCACTTCGTGCCCGACGCCGTGTCCTCGATCACGACACCCTTCTCCTCCAATCCCTTGCGGATCGCGTCGGCGGCGCCGAAGTCGCGGCGGGCACGGGCAGCCTTCCGCTCCTCCAACTGCTGCTCCACCCACTCGGCGAACGCGCTGTCGGCGGTGGTGCGGTCGGGCACCAGCTCGAAGATCCCGTCCACCGTCGCGAAGACCTCGCGGGCACGACTCAACGCCCCCGTGTCGCCGCCGCCAGCGTCGAGTTCCTTGTTGGCCGCCCGGATGAAATCGAAGAGCGCGGCCATCGCGTTGGGTGCGTTCAGGTCGTCGAACAGCGCCGTACGCACCTGATTCTCCAGCAGGTCCGCCGCGTCCTCAAGCCCTCGCGTCCCGCCTTTCGCCTCCTTCAACCGCTCGGCGAAATCGGCGACGCGACGCACGGCTTCCATCGACCCCTCGAGCGCCTCGCCCGCGAGATTGAGCTGCTTCCGATAATGCGTGGAGAACACGAAGTGGCGCACGGCCGCGCCGCTGACGCCGTTCGCCCGCAGATCCGCGACGTTCTGCACGTTGCCCACCCGCTTCGCCATCTTGGCGCCGTCGGTGAGCAGGAACTCCCCGTGGCACCAGCAGCGGGCGAAGGGTTTGCCCGTCGCGGCTTCGCTCTGGGCGATCTCGTCCTCGTGATGCGGGAACACGAGGTCGATACCGCCGGCGTGCAGGTCCAACGTCTCGCCGAGGATCGCCATCGCCATCGCGGAGCACTCGAGATGCCAGCCGGGCCGACCGCGGCCCCATGGGGAATCCCACGCCGCACCGCAGGCCTCGTCCTCGGGCTTCGCGGCCTTCCAGAGTGCGAAGTCCTGCGCGTTCTCCTTGGAGTAATCATCCTGCGAGACGCGCGCGCCCGACTGGATCTCACGCGTGTCGAGCCGCGAGAGCCGCCCGTAAGTCGGGAACTTCCCGATCGCGAAGTACACCGAGCCGTCTTCCGCCAGATACGCCACCCCATTGGCGATCAACTTCTCGACGAGCGCGATCATCTCGGGGATGTAGGCGGTCGCCCGCGGATAGTGCTCGGCGTCCTCGATGCGCAGATACTTCCGATCCTCGTGGAAGATCGTCACGATCGGATCGGTCACCTCGATGATCGTCTTGCCCTGCTCCGTCGCACGCTTGATGATCTTGTCGTCGACGTCGGTGAGGTTCATCACCTGCTCGACATTCCATCCGCGCAGGCGCAGCGCTCTCCGCATGAGATCCTCGAAGAGGAACGTGCGGAAGTTGCCGAGGTGCGCCGGATTGTAGACGGTCGGACCGCAGGTATAGAGACGCACGGTCTCGCCGTCCGCTGGCACGAATGGCTCGACGCTGCGCGACAGCGTGTTGTAGAGGCGGAACTCAGGCATCCGTGAAAGCTACCGGGCGGAGCGCGGTGGGCAACGGCACCACGCGCGGGACGCGCCACACGTCGGCAGGCGGTGCGCGACGGGTCACGCGGTCGGGTAGCGTGGCTCGGGCCCGGTGCCTTCCTCGGCGACTCGCGAGGCCCGCACCTGCACGCCCACATCGCGACAGAGCGCGAGGATCGCCTCCGGCGTCCGACCGAACAGCGGGACACGCAGTCGCCGGCCTCGTCGCGCCAGGCTCGGCAGCCGGCTCGCAAGGCGGGCCATCGCGTCCTCGGGGCTCGGCACGGCGAGTTCGAGCACGCTGCGCATCACGCGCGGTGCGGGGCCTAATCGACCGCGCTCGAGCGGGAAGGTGCGATCGGCGAGTCCGTAGGCGGCGAGTGTGGCGGCTTCACGGGTCGCGAGCAGGAGGGCGATGCCGTTGGCCGCGATGGACCGCAGCAGACGCACGCCCTCCCGTCGCTCCTCGGGGCCGCAGAAGGCGAAGGGCTCCTCACAGCAGATGAGCGAGGGCCGCGCGAGCAGCGCCTGCGCGATGACGACGCGCAGGCGATCGATGGCGTCGAGTTGCCCGAGGCGCGTGCGGGAACGACCGCGCAACCCGACGCGCGCCATGAGCGGGACGAAGCGCGTGGGCGCGGCGAGCGCATCGTCCTTGAGGGCGAGGACGTCGGCATGGAATGCCAGGGCTTGGCGCACCGTGAGGAAGTGGTACTCCCATGGTCGCGCGCCGATGAGCTGCGGGCGGACGGCAACCGGGTCACCGCCGCCCCTCCAACGGACACTCCCATCCGTAGGCGCAGCTTGCCCGGCGGCAAGGAGGAGGAGAGTGCTCTTGCCCGCACCGGGCGCGCCGGTGACGGCGATGACTTCCCCGGGCGCGACCCGGAAGGAGACGTTCTCCAACGCGAGTGATTCGTGGGTCGCGCCGAGGATCCCGGCGCGCCAGCGGCGCGTCACGTTGATGAACTCGATGACAGGCACATCAGGTGGGGTTCGCATGGCGCCAACATGCCGGACTGCGAGCGCGTGGGTGGCATCGCGGTGGTGCGCCGAGCGGCGTTTCTCTGCTCTTGGGGGCGATGCGGGGGGAACGGCCCTCCGTGGTGCCCGCCGTCAGCAGGCCCAGCCCACCGCCACACCGGATCTCAATCGGGGCGCGAGGATTTCATGGCCGCTTCGAGTTTGCGGCGTTGCCGGCGGGACAACACCGGGAGCACGACGGCCCCCGAGCGCTCGGCATCCTGATAGACACGCGCGATCAGGACCCTGCGGATCAGCACCATCACCACGGCCAACGTCGGCACCGCGACCAGGAGTCCGAACGGACCGAGCAGCTTCCCGCAGATCAGCACCGACATGATCGTCAGCACGGGCGGCAGATCGACCTTGCGATGCATCAGGAGCGGAACGACGAGCTGATTCTCCGCCACGTGGATGACCGTGCCGAGCAGGATGACCAGCAGTGCCTTGGTACCGCCACCCGCCTCCGGCAATACGAACAGCGCGGGCAGGAGCGTCGAGACGAACGTCCCGAAGAACGGCACCACCGCGACGAGGCCCGTGAAGATGCCGAATGCGAGCCAGTACGGGACGTCGAGCAACCAGAGCCCGAACGCGGTGAGCGCGGCGAGGGTCACCATCGCAAGAAGTTGCGCGATGGTCCAGGCCCGCAGCGTCTCGCTCAACGCGGCGATGACCTCGTGCGCGGCATCGCGATGGCGCGGCGGCGTGACGGCGATCGCGAGATCACGATACAAGTCCGGGCGCAGCGCGAAGTAGATCGCCATGACGAGCACGGCGACGAGATTCACCACCAGATGCAGCGTATCGAAGAGACGCGGCACGAGGGCGCCGAGGATCTTCTGCGCTTCTTCGAGTGCGACTGCGAAGATGCGGTGCTCACCGGGGACGAGGACGTCCTGCATCCCGGGGATCGTGGCGAGGATGCGCTCGAGCCCCGTCTCCCACTCGACGACCACGCGGGGCAGCACGGTGACGAGCTCCCGTGTCTGCTCGATGACCGGCGGGACGAGGAGGGTACCGATTCCGACGATGGCCGCCAGAGACCCGATCAAGGCGAGGGCGAACGCTGCACCGCGAGGCAGGCGCGAACGCGACACCAGCACATCGGTGACCGCGGAGAGATACACCGCGAGCAGGATGCCGAGGAACAGCAGCAACAGCAGATCCGCCACCGTCCCCGCGAGCCAGACGAGGAGGACGGTGACGAGGATCGCGGTGAAGCCCGGCAGGATCCAGACGCGCCGGGTGTTGGGATCATTCACGCGGTATCGCCCGCGCGAGAGTCAGGCTCGTGCACTCAGCGCTTTCCCTTATCCTCGACTTCGGCATTGACGGTCTCCTCACCGGCCCCGAGTCGCTTGGCCGACGTCGGCTGACCGGAACCAAGGAGCCCCATCTTCTGCTTGAGCGCGGCCAGCTGCTGGTCGGCGTTGGCCGAGCCCGCGGTCTTCTCGAGCCGCTTGAAGTCGTGCGCGAGCCGATCGCCCGAGAACTCCTCGTCGATCTCGCTGCTCGCTTTGATCATGCGCTCGTTGCTCGTGATCTTCTCTTCCATCCGCGCGAAGGCCTCGAACGCGGACTTCTCCGACATCGACGACATGGTCTCGGAGATCTTCTGCTGCGCCTGCGCCCGGCGCTGACGCGCGAGGAGGAGGTTCTTCTTGCGCTTGGCCTCCTCGATCTTGTCGTTGAGGTCACGCAGCGAGTTCTTGAGCTTCTCGGTCTCGAGTTGGTGCGCCTGCCAGGTGGTCTCGAGCGTGCGCCCGTGCTCCTCGTGCTCGGACTGGCGCACGAGGGCCTGCTTGGCGAGATCGTCGCGCCCTTCCTTCACGGCGAGCATGGCCTTGTTCTCCCAGTCGGCTGCCGCCTTGTATTCGGCTTCCGCCTGGTCCTTGAGGCGCTTCTCGTCGGCGATCGCGGCGGCCACCTGCTGCTTGGCCTTCGCGAGCTGATTGCGCATGTCGGTCACGATCTGGTCCAACATCTTCTCCGGATTCTCCGCCTTGGAGATCAGGTCGTTGATGTTCGACTTGAGCAGCGTGGCCAGCCGGTCGAAGATGCCCATCGTCAGCGTGCCTCTTTGAAGGTCGCCAGCTCGCGCAGATGCGCCGCGAGGGCCAAGGTGATGCTCTCATAGCTCGCCTGGAACTCCTCATAGTCGAGGTGTGCCAGTTCGAGGGCTTCGGTCAGCACGATCTCCCCGTTCTGGATCCCGTAGGAGCCATGCAGGAGATCGGTCGCGTTGAGTTCGAGCAGCCGCCGGCACAGCGCGTCGGCCTTAGGCGGAAGGCTCATGACCTTCACGCGCAGGACGACGACCGGTGGTGAATGATGGACGACGACGGTCATGTCGAGGGCACCGCCGGGGTTGATCGCCCAGAGGCCTGGCTCGATTTCCTGGTAGGATGCGCCCTCGGAGGCCAGCTTGCCGAGGAACCCTTCGATCTTTTCCGGCGTGACCATACGGACCCGTTTGTGAGGTGACCCCCCCGCGTACGCGCGGGGTGTGTCGGAAAGTTTCACCCCCGACGGGCTGAACGCCAGTCGGGGGCGCGGGGATTTCAGCGGGTCCAGACCACGATCACACCGCATCCATCGAAGTCATTGAACTGCGGGGGCGCGTTCGAGGCGGTGTACACCTCGACGCGTTTCGCCCGAGCCATCAGACTCCCTTCCTCCTCGGCCGAGATGTTGCCGTTGTCGTAGCCGTCGATGAAGAAGCGGGGTCGACAGAATCCGCTCCCGCGGCGGAGCTGGATCATCGGCCCTTGGCGGGTCTGCTGCACGGCGGTCCGCGGGATCATCGACGAGATCACATTGGAGTTCACGATCGGGATCCTGGACAGCGCCGAGTCGGCGATGAAGAACCCTATGCCGCGTTCGCGCCGGACGTCGAACTGGAGCTGGTTGGCGGTCACGGCCTCCCCGGTGATGGTCACGGTGCTCAGGTCGTAGGAGACCCTCTGCAGGGCCTGGTCCTCGAGTTCGACGTCGTCACCGACCGGGTCGATCGCGAGCAGGCTCGGCACGAACCCGAGGGCGCGCGCGACGAGTTGGCTCGAACGCCGCGGCACCGAGGGCAGCAAGAAGCGTCCGTCGGCGTCGGTCCGGGCGGTGCGGGAGGAGTCCCCTGCAAGTGCCACGGTCGCGCCGGCCAGGCCGGCCGAATCGGCGCCAAGGAGACGGCCGCGGACCCGCACGGTGAGCACGGCCGGCGCCACGATGAGATCGCGTCGCGCGACGGGCATGCCGTTCAGCCCCAGCACGATCTCGCCACTCGCGATTGAGTCGGTCGCCGCGACGAGCGCGACCTCCGCGTCGGTTGGGACACCGCACAGTGAATAGAAACCGGCAGCATTGGTCGAATCGAGCGAGGCGCGGACCAAACGCTCGAACTGGCCCGTACCGATGCGTGTCTCGTACCACTTGGCACCGACCGGGACGCCGACGACCGCCTCACCGTCGGGGCCCCGCAGCTCGCCGAGCAGGATGCCTTCGTTGTCTGCGAGCGCGGTGCCGCAGACAGCGAGCTGGTAGGCACGTCGCGAGGGTGTCGCAAGCGTCACGGACGCGACCCCGGACGCACCCACCTCGACGGTCGCCTGCAGCGGCGGGAGTGCGATCGAGTCGAGCCACGGCGCGGAGAACGCGACGGTGGCCGCACCGAGCGGGACGCCGGTGAACTCGAAGCGACCAACGGCATCGGTGGTGGTGCGGCGATTGGCGCCGAGTAGCGACACCTCGACACTACCGAGCGGTGCCTTGGTGCGTAGCGAATCATGCACAACGCCGCGGATCGTACCCGTTCCGGACTGTGCGCCACCCCGGATCGGAGTTCCGGCGACCGCAAGAAGGACGACGAGTGCGGTCCACGCGACGCGAAGAGCTCGGGAACTCGTGCGGAGGACCGGCATGGTCAAGCCGAACAGAATTCCGCGCTCAGCTGCGTCGGATCTGGACGAGCCGTTCCTTCGCCAGCCGACGCCCGGTCGGCGTCGCGGCGAGCCCACCACCGGCCGTCTCCCGATACCGCACATCCATCTCGCGCCCGATGTCTCCCATGGTGTCGATGACCTCATCGGCGGGGATGGCGAACGTGATGCCCGCCATCGCCATCTCGATGGCCGCGAGTGCGATCGCGGCCCCGGTGGCGTTGCGGAACACGCAGGGCAGTTCGACGAGGCCACCGAGGGGATCGCAGACTAATCCCAGCGTACCCTGCTGCGCGAGCGCGACCGCGTGCCCCACCATGCTCGGCGATCCGCCGAGCATCTCGGTGGCTGCGCCGGCGGCCATGCCAGCCGCGGCGCCGGTCTCCGCCTGGCAGCCGCCCTCGGCGCCGGAGAGTGACGCGCGCTGCGCCACGACGGCGCCGATGAGCCCGGCGGTCGCGAGGCCGTCGATGAGGGTCTCATCGCTCAGCTTCTTCTGCCCAGCGATGCCGAGCAGTACGGCCGGCAGCACGCCGGCTCCACCGGCGGTGGGCGCGGCGACGATGACACCCATGGCCGCGTTCACTTCCTGCACCGCCAGCGCACGCATCAGCACATCGCGGAACACGGTCCCGGCGAGCGGGCCAGCGGGGCCGGTGCGCAGTTTCGCGGCATCACCACCGACGAGTCCGGAGTTCGACTTGAGCTCGCCGGTGAGTCCCTGCTCCACCGCATGACGCATGACGGCGAGCGCCCGACCGAGCTGCGCGCGGATGTCCTCGATGCTGCGACCTTGGTCACGCGATTCGATCTCGAGTGCCACCGTCGCGAGCGTCGTCTTGCGCGCCTCGGCGTCGCGGATGGCCTCGTGCAGTGAACCGTACATCAGGCACCCACCTTGTCTATGCGATGCGTCCAACGCACCCACGGAAGCGCGCGCAGGGCATCGCGCACGTCCTCACCGGGTTGTTCATCGACCTCGATGACCATAAAGGCGTCCCCGCCGCGGTGTTTCCGGCTCAGGCGTAGCGTCGCGATGTTGACGCTCGCGTCGCTGAGGATGCCGGCGATGCGTGCGATGCTGCCCTTCACGTCCTCGGCCACCATGACGATGGTGTGATGGGAGCCATCGACTTCGACAGGATATCCGTCGATCTGCGAGACCTTGATGCGTCCGGCACCGAGCGACGCGCCGAGCATCACGTGGTTGCGATGCTGCCGCTTGACGGTGATGCGGACGGTGTTGGGATGGACCTCGGGTTCGTCGCCGAGGGTGGTCTTCTCGAATCGGAAGTCGAGTCCTTCCTTCTCCATGATCACCAGCGCGTCCCTCAGACGCTCGTCGTCCGGTCGGAAGCCGAGGAGTCCGCCGACGATGGCTTTGTCGGTGCCATGGCCTTCACCGGTTCGTGCGAACGAGCCGTGCAGCTCGATGAGGGCGGACTCCGGTGTGCCGGCGACGAGGTCGCGGGCGATGAGTCCGAGGCGGCAGGCTCCGGCCGTGTGGCTGGAGGACGGGCCGACCATGACGGGGCCGATGATGTCGAGGATGGAGACCATCGAAGGAAGTTAGTTCGGGGAGGGCGGTGCGGAGAGGGCATGGAGAGCTGCGGAGCAGTACCGCACGGGGTCGCAGGGGCACAGGGGACTCCTTCTGACATCGTGCTCTCCGTGTCCCCTATGACCCCTTTGGTCTTCGCGGTTGTAGTCCTCGGTGCCCTCTGTGCCCTCTGTGGTGAAGAGCAGGTGCCGCGACGTCGGCTTGCCTCGTGCGGCGACGGGCTCCGCAGGCGACGCTACCCTTTCAGCACCTTCGCGAGATAGCGGCCGGTGTGTGATGTCTTCGCGCGCGCGACGTGTTCGGGGGTGCCCTCGGCGACGATCATCCCGCCGCCGGACCCTCCCTCCGGTCCGAGGTCCACGATCCAGTCCGCCGTCTTCACGACATCGAGGTTGTGCTCGATCACGAGCACGGTGTTACCGCGCTCCACGAGTTTGTGCAGCACCTCGAGCAGCACACGCACGTCCTCGAAGTGCAGACCGGTCGTCGGTTCATCGAGGATGTACAGCGTGCGGCCGGTGTCGCGCTTGCTGAGTTCGGTCGCGAGCTTCACGCGCTGCGCTTCGCCGCCGGACAGTGTGGTCGCGCTCTGGCCGAGGTGGATGTAGCCGAGCCCGACGTCGTTGAGGGTGACGAGCTTGTGGTGGATGCGCGGCTGGTTCTCGAAGACCTCGAGTGCGTCTTCGACCGTCAGGTCGAGCACCTCGGTGATGCTCATGCCGCGGAACTTCACATCGAGCGTCTCGCGGTTGTACCGCTTGCCGCGGCATTGCTCGCAGGTGACGTACACGTCGGGCAGGAAGTGCATCTCGATCTTCACCAGGCCGTCGCCCTGACAGGCCTCGCAGCGACCGCCCTTCACATTGAACGAGAAGCGCCCCGGCCCGTAGCCGCGCAGCTTCGCCTCCGGCATCTCGGCGAAGAGTTCGCGGATGGGCGTGAACAACCCCGTGTACGTGGCCGGGTTGGAGCGCGGCGTGCGGCCGATCGGCGTCTGATCGATGTCGATGACCTTGTCGAGATGCTCGAGCCCGAGGATGCGGTCGTGCTGCCCGGGGAGCACGCGCGCGCGGAAGAAGTGGCGCGCGAGCGTCTTCTGCAGGATGTCCTCGACCAGCGTGCTCTTGCCCGATCCCGAGACACCGGTCACCGCGACGAACAGCCCGAGCGGGATCTCGGCGTCGATCTTCCTGAGGTTGTGTTCGCGCGCGCCCTCGATCCGCAGCACACGCTTGGGATCGCGCGGGCGACGCGTCGCCGGCATGGGGATCGAGCGCTGACCGGTGAGATACTGTCCCGTCACGCTCTTCTTCACCTTCATCACCTCCTGCACGGTACCCTCGGCGATGACCTCACCGCCGTGTTTGCCGGCGCCGGGTCCGAGGTCGATCAGGTGATCGGCTTCGAGGATGGTCTCCTCATCATGCTCCACCACCAGCACCGTGTTGCCGAGGTCGCGCAGGCGCTTGAGCGTGTCGAGCAAGCGCGCGTTGTCGCGCTGATGCAATCCGATGCTCGGCTCATCGAGGATGTAGAGCACACCGACCAGCCGCGAACCGATCTGCGTGGCGAGACGGATGCGTTGTGCCTCGCCGCCGGAGAGGGATTCGGCGGAACGATCGAGCGTCAGATAGTCGAGTCCGACGTCGACGAGGAACCGCAGACGATCCCGAACTTCCTTGAGGATGGGTCCGGCGATGCCGGCATCGAGACCCGGCTTGCCGTTCTCGCGCACCGGGATGCTCTCGGCGAATGCGAGTGCGTCGCTCGCGGACCCCTCGGTGAAATCCCCGATGCTGCGCCCATGGAGCGTGACCGCGAGCGACTCCTTCTTGAGCCGACGACCGTTGCAGTCCGGACACTCCGCGACGACCATGTACGCTTCGAGATCGCTGCGCACCGCGTCCGATGTCGTCTCGTTGTAGCGCCGCTGCACGTTGGAAAGGATGCCTTCCCAGCGCGTCTCGTCGGTGCCGCCCTTCTTCTTGGCGCTGCCGAACAACAGCTCGAACTTCACGCGGTCAGGGAGCTTTCCCCAAGGCGCGTTGAGCTCGAACTTGAGTTGCTTGGCGAGGCCCGGGAGGATGACGCGGCGGAGATAGCCGTCGGGTTCGCCCCACGGGAGGATCACCCCTTCGAGGATGGAGATCCCCGGATCCCCGAGGATCAGCTCCGGGCTCGCCGTCCGCTTGGTGCCGAGTCCGCTGCACGTGGGACAGGCGCCGAACGGTGAGTTGAACGAGAAGTGCCGCGGCTCCAGCTCGGGCATGGAGATGCCGCAGTCCGGGCAGCCGTACTTCTCGCTGAAGAGTTGCGTGCTGCGCTTGCCGTCGTACCGCACCACTTCGCACAGTCCCTCGGCGAGCCGCAGTGCGGTCTCGATGGAATCGGTGAGACGGCCACGGTCCTCGGCGCGGACCGTGAGTCGGTCGACGACGACGGAGACGTCGTGATTGATCTTGCGATTGAGCTTCGGCGGATCGGAGAGCTCGATGAGTTCGCCGTCGACCAGCGCGCGTACGAAGCCCTGTTTGCGGGCGTCCTCGAAGAGGTCGCGGAACTCGCCTTTGCGTCCGCGCACGAGCGGCGAGAGCACCTCGATCTTGGCGCCGGTCGGCCAGGTGAGCACGATGTCCGCTATCTGGGCCGGCGTCTGCTTGGCGACCGCGCGCCCGCAGTTGGAACAGTGCGGCGTACCGGCGCGGGCGTACAGCAGGCGGAGATAGTCGTAGATCTCCGTGACTGTGCCGACGGTGGAACGCGGGTTTGCACCGGCCGTCTTCTGCTCGATCGAGATGGCCGGCGAGAGACCCTCGATGGCGTCGACGTCCGGCTTCTCCATCAGTCCGAGGAACTGGCGCGCGTACGCGGAGAGCGACTCGACGTAGCGGCGCTGGCCCTCGGCGAAGATGGTATCGAAAGCGAGGGAGGACTTCCCGCTCCCCGACAATCCCGTGATGACGGTCAGCTTATCCCGTGGGATCGTGACGTCGATGTTCTTGAGATTGTGTTCGCGGGCACCGCGGACGAGCAGGGAGTCACCGGGCATAGTCTTTCAACTTCTGTTCGGGCGGGTGTAAATGGAAGGGACGACTCTCAGGTGAGAGGTGTGAGGGGAAGGTGTGGGGAACTGCGGAACCGGGGGACGTCGGGGCTGGGTTGTGCGTCCTCCCCTTAGATTGAGGACGGGCGTCGCCCGGTCACCCCGCTGTCCAACATTCGGATTTCCCGACTTGTCCTTCTCCAACGAACCCGTCTCGGCACCGGACCCGGAACAGCTCCCGCTGGGGATGTTCGAGGGCGTGCCGCTCGTCCCGATCGAGACCTATGGTCCGGATGACGAGTTGGTCATCATCCCGGTGCGAGAGCCGCCGGTGTGCGGGGAGTGGTCGTACGACGACAGTGAACTCGAGGAGCCGAAGTTCGTCGCGCGCCGGATCGACGGTGTGGCGGCTCCGACCATGAAGGCCACTCCGATCGCGCCGATCCGCGCGGTGTTCGACGCGCGGCCCAACCGCGGGGTCCAGCAGCATCCGCCCGTCGCGCCATCCGCGCCGGCGGCGACGATGAGTCAGACGGGGGAGATGGCCGTGCGCGCGTCTCGCCCGACGATCGATGCCTTGCGGGTGGCGTTCGAGCAGACGCCGGGGGATATCGCGCGGGTGTTGGCGTACGTCGCCGCGCTCGAGAAGAAGAACGACGCGGGCACAGCGCTGGCGGTACTCGACACGGCCGAAGCCGCCGGGGCGGACACGCTGGCGTTGACGTGCGCCCGCGCGTCGGCGCTCGGAGCCAAGCTGCTCTACGACGACGCGGAGAAGATGCTCAAGAAGGCAGCGAAGCTGTCGCCCGATGCGGCGGAGGTGCTGGTGCAGACGGGCATCCTCGCGTGTCGTCGGGGACGGTGGCGCGAGGCGGTGGAGCCGTTGCAGGCCGGCGTCGCGAAGATGCCGGACCACGCGGTGGCGCACTACTACATCGGCGAAGCGCTGAACCACATCGACGACAAGCAGGGCGCCCTGGCGGCATACCAGCGAGCGGCGGAGATCGAACCCGATCATTGGCGTGCCCTGAAGGGTGTCGGGATCGTCCTCGATCGGCTCGGGCGTTCGTCCGAAGCGGCGGTCTTCTATCGCCGCGCCCGAGAAGCCCAGCGCTGATGACCGCCGTCGCCCATCCCGTGCCGCATCGCGGCCGCAACCGCACGCTCACCGCCCTGCTCATCCTCGTCGCGTGGACGTCGGGAGTGGGGCTGCTGGTGCGTCGTGAGTTCTTCCGTGAGAAGGCCGCCGTGCTCGCCGAGGCCGCGCTTCGACTCGGCCCGAGCACGAGCTTCTATGCGGTGGAGCAGAACGGTCAACAGATCGGCTACGCCTCCACGACCATCGACACCTCACGCACCGCGTTCGAGGTGATCGACTATTTCACGGCCGATCTCCCCGTTGCGGGGCAGCAGTTCCGGGCCTCGGCCCGGTCGGTGATCTCGCTCTCGCGTTCACTCGCGGTTCGCACATTCGACGTGCAGATCGAATCGTCGGTCTCGCCGATGAGCGTGAGCGGCTACGCGGACGGCGACAGCGCGATCGTCTACGTGATGAACGTGCCTGGGCAGCCGAGCGACACCCAGCGGCTCGCGGTGGGCGGCCCGATCCTGCTGCCGACGATGATCCCCGCCGCAGCGATGCTGGTGACCGATCCCAAGGTCGGCCGCACGGTGACGATCGCGAGCTTCGATCCCGCGACGCTCGCCGCGAAGGACCTGACGCTGCGGTTCGCCGCGGAGTCGCTGTTCACGCTGGTGGACAGCGCACGATACGACTCGACCGCGATGCAGTTCGTGCCCGCACTGCGCGACACGGTGCGGGCGTGGAACCTGGTGCCCACGGAAGGACAGGGCTTCAGCGGCTGGGTCGACGCGCAGGGTCGCGTCGTGGCTTCGACGCAGCCCGGGGGCATCACGATCAAGCGGATGGCATACGAGATCGCGTTCGAGAACTGGCGACGCGCGCGCGGGTCGTCGGGCGCGTCGGCGCGAGCCGCCGCCGGGACGGGCGGCGGCGCGAGCGGGCGTGTGGCGAGTGTGGGTGACATCCTCGAAGGCACGGCGATCGCGGCCGGTGCCCTGCCCGGTGCTGCGCTCTCGCGCACACTGCGCGTGCGGCTCTCGGGCACGACGCTCGATGGCTTCGACCTGCAGGGCGGGCGTCAGCAACTGAAGGGGAGCGATCTGCTCATCACCCGCGAGTCCGCCGAGGTGCTCGAGGCGGATTGGTCGCTGGCGTCGCGGAGCGCAGGATTCCGGACGCGCTTCGAGGCGGAACTGCGCGAGGAACCGCTGCTGCAGGTGAACGACCCGCAGATCGTCGCACTCGCGGTACGCATCGCCGGCAACTCGCGCGACCCGCGCGTGGTGGCGGAGCGACTCAATCGGTGGGTGCACGACTCGCTGGAGAAGGCGATCACCATCAGTGTGCCCAGCGCGACGCAGGTGCTGCGCACACGGCGCGGCGACTGCAACGAACACACGCAACTCTTCACCGCACTCGCGCGCGCGGTCGGCATCCCGACGCGCATCGCGACGGGCGTGGCCTATGTGAACGGCAAGTTCTACTACCATGCGTGGCCCGAAGTGCGGCTGCGCGATTGGGTCGCGGTCGATCCCACCTTCGGTCAGTTCCCGGCGGACGCGGCGCACCTGCGGTTCGTGCGCGGCGGACTCACGCGACAGGGGGAACTGCTCCGACTCGTCGGCACACTCCGGATCGAGGTATTGGACGTCCGATGATCGAAATCCTGAAACTCAGCAAGCAGTACGGCGACTTCACGGCGGTCGACGCGATCGACCTCGTGGTGCCGCGCGGTGAACTCTTCGGTTTCCTCGGCCCGAACGGCGCCGGGAAGACGACGACGCTGCGCATGATCGCCGGCATCCTGAAGCCGACCAGTGGGACGATCCGCGTGGCCGGCGTGGACATGTCCGCCGATCCGATCACGGCGAAGTCGAAGCTCGGGTTCATCCCCGACCGCCCGTTCATCTACGAGAAGCTGACGGGCACGGAGTTCCTGCGCTTCGTCGCCGGTCTGTACGACCAGCAAGGTGAGGAGGTCGAGCACCGGGCGCGCGAACTCCTGGCGTTGTTCGACCTTGAAGAATGGCGCGATGAGCTCGTCGAGAGCTACTCGCACGGCATGCGGCAGAAGCTGATCATCTCCAGCGCGTTCGTGCATCGGCCGGAGGTGATCGTGGTGGATGAGCCGATGGTGGGTTTGGACCCCAAGGCGGCGCGCATCCTCAAGGACCTGTTCCGCGAGTACACGCGGCGCGGACACACGATCATCTTCTCGACGCACACGTTGGAAGTGGCCGAGTCGTTGTGTGACCGGCTCGCGATCATCGTGCAGGGCAAGATCCGGGCGTACGGCACCATGACGGACCTACGTCGCGACCTCGAGGGCGGCGAACGTGGTCTCGAGGAGATCTTCCTGCGGCTCACCGGCGAGAACGCCGCGCGCAATCTGGTCGATGTCCTCGACGCTTGAGCCCACGGAGTTCGGCGCGACGCTGCCGCCGCGCGTGAGCGGGAGCCAGCGCACGGTCACGGTGCTGCCGGACCCGCCGCTGCTGCATCTGCTGCTACCGAAGTGGCTCACCGCCCGTGCGCGGACGATGCAGGGCGAGAAGGGTCGTGGCGTTCGCTTCGCGATCCTCGGCTTCACGGGGTTCCTGTTCTGGGCCTTCGTGTTCGGCGTGTTGTGGCGGCTGCTCACGTACTTCCGTGGCGTCGATGAGATCGGTCAACTGCTCGCGGGCAAGCTGCTCGGCCTGATCCTGCTGGGTTTCAGCTCCATCCTGCTGCTCTCCAACGTGATCACCGCGCTCTCGAGCTTCTTCCTCGCGAAGGACCTCGACATGCTCGTCGCGGGGCCGGTGGATTGGCTGCGGCTCTACGGCGCGAAGCTGCTCGAGACGGTGATCGCGTCGAGTTGGATGGTGTTCCTCGTCTCCATCCCGATGTTCTCGGCGTACGGGTTTGTGTACGACGGCGGGGTCCTGTTCCCGCTGTTCGTGGTGGCGGTGATGTTGCCGCTGTTCATCATCCCGGCGGTGGTGGGCTCTGCGCTCACGCTCACGCTGGTGAACGTGTTCCCGGCACGGCGCACGCGGGACATCCTCTCGGTGATCGCGGTGCTCGCGGCCGGCGGCATCGTCCTGCTGTTCCGCTTGATCCGCCCCGAGCAGCTCGCTCGGCCGGAGGGCTTCCGCAATCTCGTGGACTTCATCGCGGTGCTGCGGACGCCGACCTCGCCGCTCCTGCCGAGCGAGTGGGTGCAGAAGGCGACGATGGGCTTCCTGGATGGGCAGACCGATTGGCTGGCGGTGTACCTGCTCTGGACCACCGCGGCGGCGGCCGTCGTGCTGGGCGCACTGTTGCATCGCTGGTTGTACCTCACCGGCTTCAGCAAGGCGCAGGAGAGTTCACAGCGATTCGTGCGCGGCGGCGGGGCGCTGGCGTCGTTCGGGCGGTGGGTGCTCACGCCGTTCGGTGTGCTGCGGCGCGAGTTGGTGCTGAAGGAGCTGCGGCTGTTCTTCCGCGACACCACGCAGTGGTCGCAGCTGATCCTCCTCGCGGTGCTGGTGGTGGTCTACGTGTTCAACATCAAGTACCTGCCACTCCGCGGCGAGGGGATCACGTTCTTCCTCGTGAACGTGGTGCCGTTCTTGAACCTCGTGCTGGCGGGATTCGTGCTCGCGTCGATCGCGGCGCGCTTCATCTTCCCCGGGGTTTCGCTGGAGGGGCGCACGCTGTGGTTGCTGCGCTCGAGCCCGATGCACGTGCGCGACCTGCTGTGGGCGAAGTTCTGGGTGGGGACCATGCCGCTGCTCATCCTCGCGGTGTCGATCGTCGGTGTGACCGACTACCTGCTGCAGGTGAGCGACTTCATGTTCTTCGTATCGGTGGCGAGCATCACGATGATCACGTTCGCGCTCGCCGGGCTCGCGATCGGCTTCGGGACGATGTTCCCGCAGTTCGAGACCGAGAACGCGGCGCAGATCCCGACCAGCTTTGGCGGATTGCTCTACATGATGGCGTCGGTGGTGGTGATCGGCGGCGTAGTGGTGCTCGAGGCAGTTCCGGTGTATGACTACCTGTCGGCCAAGCTCGCCAATCAGGAAGCGGATCCGACGCAAATGGTGATCTGGTTCGCGGCGGCGGCGCTGCTGTGCATCCTCGCGACCGTGGTGCCGATCCGACTCGCCCTCAAACGTCTCGAGGCGGTGGAACGATGAAGAAGACCAAGACCGCCGAACACGCGGCCGTGCTCAACACGCGCATCACGCGGGCGAACGAGACCGACATCGCGTCCCTGTTGTCGCTGAACAACCGCTACGCCTCGGCGGGGCTCACGCTGGTGCGTACCCCGGAGTTCGCGGCCAACCATCTCGGCGACTATCGCGTGTTGCGCGATGCGGCAGGCGGGATCGTGGGCTGCGTGGCACTCGATGAGTACTCGCCCTCGGTCGCCGAAGTGATCTCCCTGGCGGTGGATCGTGACGCGCAGGGCCTCGGGCACGGGCGGTCGCTCATCGCCGCGGCGGTGGACTTGGCGCGGACGCGTGGCTACACCGAGCTCTTCGCCGTGTCGTACTCCGACGAACTCTTCCTCGCCTGCGGCTTCGAGCGAGTGCCACTCTCGACCTACCCCGAGAAGATCAGCCGCTACCAGAAGCTCGACAAGACCGAGATCGAGGTGGGCGAGAAGCACTGCTTCGCGGTTCGCCTCGGCCGTTAGACGTCGGCGTACAACTTCCGTACACGAGCGCGGCGCCTCCGACCCCCGGAGCGGCCGAGCCGTTCGCGGGTCCACGGTACCTTTCGATCGTGCCCGGCCTCCACCCCAATCCGACCCGCGTCCTCATCGTGGAGGACAACGACGATCTCGCGTTCGGCCTGCGCCGCACGCTCGAGGCCGAGGGATACCTCGTGCGTGTGGCGAACAACGGAGATGACGCGCTCGTGGCGGTGAGGGAGGCCGCGCCTCAGCTCATCATCCTCGACCTCATGATGCCGGGCCCGGACGGGTTCTCGGTGCTGGAGCGACTCCGGCGCGGCGGGCACGCGATGCCGGTGCTCATCCTCAGTGCCCGCAGTGACGAGACGGACAAGCTCCGGGGGTTCCGCAGTGGAGCGGACGATTTCGTGACCAAGCCGTTCGGGGTGCGTGAGCTCGTCGCGCGGGTGGCGGCGCTGCTGCGTCGGGCGCCGGCCGGCACGGCCGCGGTCGAACGCATCACGTTCGGTGCCGTGGAAATCGACGTGACGGCGCGGCGCGTCACGCGCGACATGACACCGGTGGCGTTGACGCCGTTGGAGCTCCAGCTCCTGCTCACGCTCGTACAGCACCCCGGCGTCGCGTTCTCGCGGCAGACCCTGCTCCGCGACGTGTGGGGCCACGCCCCTGATGTGCGCACGCGCACGGTGGATCTCCATGTGGCGGAGTTGCGGCGCAAACTCGAGGCCCTGCCGGCCGAGCCGCGGCACATCGTCACGGTGTTCAAGACCGGCTACCGATTCGACCTGTGATCCGCCGCCCGGTCTGGCTCTCCACGCGACGTCTCGCGCTGGTCGTTGCCCTCGCGGCGGCCGCGGCCGCTGCGATCACGCTGCTGCATCGGAGATCGGAACGCGGTTTCCTCGCGCAGTTCGTCGAGGGCATCTCGGTCTCCGCCGCGCTCTCGGCCGATGCGTTGTCGGACCGCCTGCAGACACGGGTGGCACGCGGGGACAGCAGCGCGCTCAGTGAGTCGGTGCTGCCGTTCTTCAACATCGCCGCGCCGGACGACCGCACGCAGCGGACGGCGCTGATCGAGTTCCAGGACGGCCGCGCCGTGTTGTCGGTCGCGAGCGGAGCGGGCGGAGGCACGCGCACGCCAGCCGTGACGCCACTCCCGAGCGACCTCTCCGCCGCCGCGCTCGATCGTGCGCACTACGTCGACGCGTTGCGCGCTGACCCGGATTCGACTCCGGCCGGCATCGGCATCGGACTCGCGGGGCGTCCGGTGGCATACGGCAGCGCGCGCGTACGCGGCACACCGTGGCGGCTGCTGCGGGAGCGCGAAGTGGAAGAACTCCTGTCGTTGCTCCGTCCTTCCCTGATCCTCACGGACGTGGTCTTCGGCGCGTTGGCGCTGCTCGGACTCGCCGTGCTGCTGGTCGTGTGGCGATCAGCGCACCTGCGACGTGAAGCCGACCGCATCCAACTGCGCTCGACGTTCGTGGCGAGCATCTCACACGAGTTGCGCACGCCGCTGACACAGATCCGCATGTACGCCGAGATGTTGCGCCTCGGACTCCTGGGTGCACCCGAGGACCGCGAGCGTGCGATCGCGGTGATCGAGAAGGAGTCCTCACGGCTGGCGATGCTCGTCGAGCGCTCGCTCACCTTCATGCGGGCCGGACAGTCGCTCCCACCGGACGCACCCGTGGCCGCGATCGATGTCGGCGATGCGATGCAGCGCGCGACGGATGCCATCGCCGCGGTCGCGGCCGAGCGCGGGGTGACGATCGATACCACCATCACCGCCGACCTCCGGGTGCACATCCCGGCCGATGATCTGCATCAGGTGCTGCTCAATCTGCTCGACAACGCCATCAAGTACGGCCCGACGGGACAACAGGTGCGGCTGCGCGCCGAGCGACACCGCGATCAGATACGCATCAGCGTACAGGACAACGGCCCCGGGATCGCTGCCGGTGAGCGCGAACGCATCTGGCAGCCGTTCGTGCGCGGAGAGGCTGCGCGCGACGGGATCGCGGGATCAGGGATCGGCCTCGTGGTGGTGCACGATCTGATCGTGCGCGCCGGCGGGCGGGCGAGCATCGTCGACGGCTCCGGCGCAACGTTCGTCATCGAACTGCCCGCCGCCTGACCGCGCTGCGCGGAGGTGCTCCTCACCCTCCCTGCTGTCCGAACGGGAACTTGATCTTGTCGGGCAGCTTCGCCCATTGCGCCGGAGTGAGCGCGCCTTCCACCGCCTTGATCGACGCCTGCAGCTCGCGCACGATGGCGAGGTTGATCTCCTGGAGTCGCGGGCCGAGCACGCCCATATCGGGCCGTCCGTTGTTCGCGGTGAGCATCCGCGCGATCTCGTCTCCGCGCGCGTCGATGAAGACCCGGTACTTCTCGCCGGCGGCCTTGATGGTCGAGAGTTGCTCCGATGTGAGCGCGAGGCCGAGCGAATCGGCGATACGCGTGAGCGAGTCGAGCGGATACGGGACCTGCTTGAGCACCCGCGCCTTCACCGCGCCGATCGAATCCGTTCCGTTCGCACCGGTGAGCGCTTGTAGCCCCGCCTTCTGCGGGTCGTTCCCGAGCGTGATCTGTCCGCGGAGTGAGATCTGGAACGGCGCGCCGAACGGATTGCGGCGGCCGATCGGTGTGCCGAACCGCTCGTTCACGCTGTACCGGAACTGCCGCGTCGCCGCGTTGTATCCGG
>JBJXGK010000176.1:0-50626 GCA_046153705.1 Gemmatimonadaceae bacterium | reverse complement strand
CGGGCAAGGACTTCAAGACCGGCCAGACCTGGATGAAGACCGTGATCGCGCCGGGCCTCAAGGCGCGCATGCTCGGCCTGGCGGGCTGGTACTCCACGAACATCCTCGGCAATCGCGACGGCGAGGTGCTGGACGATCCGGCGTCCTTCAAGACGAAGGAGGAGTCCAAGCTCTCCGTCTTGCACACCATCCTGCAGCCGGAGACCTACCCGGAGCTGTACGATGGATTCAGCCATGTGGTGCGCATCAGCTATTACCCGCCGCGCGGCGACAACAAGGAAGGGTGGGACAACATCGATATCGTCGGGTGGATGGGGTACCCGATGCAGATCAAGGTGAACTTCCTCTGCCGTGACTCCATCCTCGCCGCCCCGCTGGTGCTCGACTTGGCGTTGTTCAGCGATTTCGCCATGCGGGCCGGGCTCAAGGGCATGCAGGAATGGCTATCTTTCTACTACAAGAGCCCCATGTCGGCGCCGGGCCTGCATCCTGAGCATGATCTGTTCATCCAGCAGACCAAGCTCAAGAACACCCTGCGCGAACTCATGGGCGAGGCACCGGTCACCCACTCGGAAGGGGATGCATGAGCACTGCTCGCAGACGACTCGTTGCAACGCTCCTGCCCGTGGTCGCGGTGCTGATGAGCTGCGGTCCGGCGTCGCCGCCCGGCGTGCTGCGCACCGCCACTGAGGACTTCGAGTTCCGAATCTCCGCGGATGTCATGCCGCCGCGGGCCATCGAGCGCATCACGTACACCGTGGTCGTCCGCGACCGGAAGACGCAGGAGCCGATCGCCAACGGTGAAGGTCGGATCTTCGCGACCAACTCCGATCGGAAGACCGTCTACAACGGCTTCACCTACGGTCCGGAAGTGGGCACCTATCGGGCGACCATCACGTTCGTCACTGCCGGCGAGTGGGCGATGGGGATCCAGTTCCGTCGCGACTCCACACAGGCGTTGCAGCGCACCCACGACTGGCGCCAGCAAGTCAAGAACGAAGTGGCGCCCGGGCCGCCGTAAGCGCGGCGTCCGTCGTTCGTCGTCTTCTCATCCTCCCTCACGCTCCGATGCGCCACTTCCATCGTACATCACTGCACCCGGACGCCGTGCTCGCCACGGCCGACCAGTTCTTCCCCACGATCGGCCTCAGTGCCACCGGCGCCGGCCCGCGCACGCGCACCTTCACCGGTGTCGTCGGCACGCCCGAAGTTCCGTCGACGTTGCAGGTGTCCGTCCGGATGGAAGGTGGGCACCACACGTTCGTCGAGGCGAATACCGATCAGATGGGTGAGAGCCGGCTCGATCGCAACGTGAAGAAGTTCTTCGTCGAACTCCACAAGCAAGTCGACGCCGCGCATCACTTCGCCCCCGCCTACTGATGGGCTCCCGTCGCCGCCGGACCTCCGACGGTCCGGGCGGGCAGCATCTCGGTGAGTTGCTGCCCCTCGAGCGCAAGCTCGAGCTCTACTACTGGATGCGTTTCACGCGTACGCTCGAAGAGCGGCTGGTCGCGCTCTACCGCCAGACGAAAGTCGTCGGCGGGCTGTTCCGTTCGCTCGGACAGGAGGCGGACGCGGTGGGGTCGTGCTACGCACTCGAGTCACGCGACGTGATGTCGCCCCTCATCCGCAACATGGGTGCGATGCTCGTGAAGGGCGCCACCCCCGTCGAGATCCTCAAGCAGTACATGGCCAAGGGGGATTCACCCACTCGCGGGCGCGAACTCAACATCCACTTCGGCGATGTCGGTGAGGCAGGGAAGACGCGTGGCTTCCTCGGGCAGATCTCGCCGCTCGGCGACATGGTGCCGGTCATGGCCGGTGTGACCATGTCGTTCAAGATGCGGAACGAGGACCGGGTCGGACTCGTGTACGTCGGCGACGGCGCCACGAGCACGGGGGCGTTCCACGAGGGCATCAACTTCGCGGCAGTACAGAAGCTGCCGCTGGTCGTGATCATCGAGAACAACGGGTACGCGTACTCCACGCCCACGGCCAAGCAGACGGCGGCCAAGCAGTTCGTCGACAAGGCGATCGGGTACGGCGTGTACGGCGAACAGATCGACGGCAACGACGTGCTGGCCGTCTATGACTGCACCAAACGCGCAGTCGACCGTGCGCGCGCCGGCGAAGGTGTCTCGCTGCTCGAGTTCATGACCTTCCGCCGGAAGGGCCACGCCGAGCACGACAACCAATCGTACGTACCGCCGGGCGAGATCGAGATCTGGGCCGCCGAGAACGATCCGATCGATCGCTATGTGCACGTACTGCTCGACCGCGAGAAGGTGTCGCAGGCGACACTCGACGAGATCGACGCGCGGATCGTGCGCGAGGTCGATGCTGCCACCGACGAAGCCGAGGCGGCGCCCCTGCCGCAGCCGCTCGATTCCCTCATCGGTGTGTATGCCGACCCGCCGGTGGAGAAGCCGCTCTGGTACCGCGAAGGCGCCGACGTCTCCTCACTCGGCAAGGAACGCGCGGAAGGGTGGGGCACCTGGGACGCCTCCAAGGGAGGTGCCCGCTGATGGCGGAGATCACCTACCTCGAAGCCATCCGTGAAGCGCTCGACGAGGAGATGGCGCGCGACAAGAACGTCTTCATGCTCGGCGAGGACATCGGCGCGTTCGGCGGCGCATTCAAGGTCACCGACGGATTGATGGCCAAGTACGGCGAGTCACGTGTGATCGACTCGCCGATCTCCGAGATCGCCATCGTCGGAGCTGCGGCGGGCGCGGCGCACATGGGCATGCGGCCGGTGGTCGAGATGCAGTTCATCGACTTCGTCGCCAACGCATACGACATGCTCACCAACTACGTCGCGACGGCGCGATACCGTGCGTTCCTGCCGTGCCCGATGGTAGTGCGGGGGCCCAGCGGCGGCTACGTGCGTGGCGGCCCGTTCCACTCGCAGAATCCTGAAGCGGGCTTCGTGCATACGCCGGGCCTCAAGGTCGTGTACCCGTCGACCGCCGAGGACGCGAAGGGCCTTATGAAGGCGGCCATCCGCGACGAAGACTGCGTGCTGTTCTTCGAACACAAGTACCTCTATCGCCGCATCAAGGGTGTGATGCCCGCGGGTGACCACGTCGTGCCGATCGGCAAGGCACGCACGGCCCGCGAGGGGCGCGATCTCTCGATCATCACGTACGCCGCCACGGTGCACAAGGCGCTCGAAGCGGCGGAGCAACTGCAGTCCGTGCACGGCATCTCCACCGAGGTCATCGACTTGCGGACGCTCGCGCCACTCGATGACGAGGCGATCTTCAACACGGTGCGCAAGACCAACCGAGTGCTCATCGTGCACGAGGATACGCGCACCGGCGGCATCGCGGGCGAGATCACCGCGCGGATCAACGAGAGCTGCTTCGCGCACCTCGATGCCCCGGTACTGCGGGTGACCGCGCACGATATCCCGCTGCCGTATGCACCGGCGCTCGAGGATTTCGTCCTGCCGCAGGTGACGGACATCGTGACGGCCGCGCGGCGGCTGGTGGCCTGGTGATGCCGCGTCTCCTGCAAGGGCGGGCCGCATGACCGCCCCCTCGTCGCTGCCGCCCGCACCCTCCACGGGGCGCGTGGTCGCGATCGGCTGTTTCATGGCCTGGATCGGCGGGTTCTCGGGTTCGATGGTCGGCGTCCTGGTCTCGAAGGGGGTCGCCTACCTGACCCGGGCCCCCCGCTGCGACGGCATTCCGACGTGCGATTGGTACATTTATGCAGCTGTCGGGGGTGCGATCGGCGCCCTCACCCTCCCGTGGCTCGTGGTCTCGGCTCTGCGTCGCCCGCCGGCGCCGACCGAGGCTCCTGACGACAAGAACTGACTGAGGTCCGACCTGTGGCTCGTATAGACGTGATCATGCCCCAGATGGGGGAATCCATCGCCGAAGGCACCCTCTCGCGCTGGCTGAAGAAGGTCGGCGACGAGGTGAAGCGCGATGAACCCATCTTCGAGATCTCGACCGACAAGGTGGACGCCGAGATCCCCGCGCCCTCCGCGGGTGTGCTCGCCGAGATCATCGTCCACGAAGGCACCACGGTGCCCGTGAACGCGATCGTCGCGCGCATCGAGACGGAGAAGGGGGCGGCTGTGACCGCAGCGGCTGCTGCCCCGGCGCCGGCGGCGAGCGCGCCGAGTGCTCCGAGCGCCCCCGCGAAGCCGGCGCCACCGATGGCTCCCGCTGCCGCCACGGCGCCGGCTCGACCGGCCGCGGCGGCCGGCTCGTTCGAAGAGCGCATCCGCACCAAGTCGTCACCGCTCGTGCGCCGCATGGCGGCGGACGCCGGCGTGGAGATCAGTGCGCTCTCCGGGTCGGGGATCGCGGGCCGCGTGACCAAGAAGGATCTTGTCGAGTACCTCGAGAAGGGCGTACCCGCGGTACCGAGCGCATCACCGAGCGCATCACCGAGCGCGATGCCGAGCGGCCTACCGTCGTCGATGTCCATCCCGATGGGCGCGCACGCGGAACCCACGTTCAATCCTTGGCCCGGCGATGTCGTCGAGCCGATGTCGAAGATCCGTCGGCTCACCGCCGACCACATGCGGCAGGCGCGACAGGTCGCAGCGCACGTCACGAGCTTCTTCGAGATCGATCTCACGCGCGTCGCCAAGCTCCGCGCCGGCATGCGCGCCGGTTTCGAGGCCGAGACCGGCCAGAAGCTCACGTTCCTGCCGTTCATCATGCGGGCGGTCATCGAGAACCTGCGGCGTCACCCGGTGCTCAACGCCACGGTCAGCGGCACCGACGTGATCCTGCGCAAGCGGTTCAACATCGGCATCGCGGTCGCGCTCGAACCGACCGGGCTCATCGTGCCGGTGCTCAAGGACGCCGACGGACTCAACCTTACAGGCCTCACGCGCGGCACCAACGACCTCGCCGCGCGCGCGCGCTCCAAGAAGCTGAGCCCGACCGATGTGCAGGACGCGACGTTCACCATCACCAACCCTGGCGTCTTCGGTTCGTTGATGGGCACGCCGATCATCCCGGTGGGCACCACGGCCATCCTCTGCCTCGGTGCGATCGAGAAGCGGCCGAAAGTCATCACAGGCACGGACGGTGAGGACACCATCGCGATCCGCACCTGCGCGTACTTCTCGATCAGCTTCGACCACCGCGTAGTGGACGGTGCCGACGCGGATCGGTTCATGGCCGACCTCAAGAAGACGTTGGAGTCGGTGACCGGCTGAGATGCCGCGCTCCCTGACCATGCACCGGACCGTGGTGACGCCGAGTGAGCGCGAGCGCTTCCTCGAGAAGGTGCGCGCGAAGGAAGCGCACTACGTCGCGAACGGCTGCCGGTACTGGGTGTTCGAGGAGCAGGCCCTGACCGGGGCGTTCATCGAGTTCTGCGAAGCGAATGACGCCAAGACCCTCACCGCCGCACATGCGGCCGCGCCGGAACGTGTGCATGACCCGGCGCGCATCTATTCGATCGTGGAGCTGAGCTGATGCCGACCCGCCGTGTGGAGATCGACGGCCGTTCGTGGAACGTCTACCCGAGTGGCTATATCACGCAGTACGACGCCGATGAGTTCGGACTCATCTTCGTGCACGGCACCGCCGACCAGCGTGAGGTTCGCGTGACGCGCTACTCGCCCGCGGGGAGCCGCTCGCGTGAGCAGTCGCTCGCCGAGCTGCATGAGGGCGAGCTGCGTCGCCTGTTCGAGCTCTCGCAGCCGAGTGCGACCTCGCCAGAGGCCGGTTACGCCCAGTGAGTGCTGACGCGGGCGTGCTCACGCCCGGCGTCCCTACGCCCGGCGTCCCCACGCCGACCGTCGACCTTCACTCCCACTCGACCGCGTCGGATGGGGCGCATCCGCCAGCGGTCGGTGTGGAACTCGCCGTCAAGGCGGGACTCGCGGCGTTCGCACTCACGGACCACGACACGCTCGCCGGCATCCCCGAGGCACAGACCGCCGCCGATGCCGCGGGCCTGCGCCTGGTGCCCGGCGTGGAGCTCAGCGTGCATCAGGACACCACCGAGGTGCATCTGCTCGGGCTGCACATCCGGGACGTGAGTGCGCTGCAGTCGCGGCTCGAGGTGTACCGTGACCGACGCGTCGCGCGCGCCGAGGAGATCGTCGCCAAACTGCGCACGTTGGACGTGGACCTCACCGTCGCGCAGGTGCTCGAGGCAGCCGGTGGCGGCGCCGTCGGGCGCCCGCACGTCGCGCGCGCACTCATCGCCGGCGGCCACGTCAAGGATTCGCGCGAGGCCTTCGATCGGTATCTCGGCGCGGGGAAGCCCGCCTACGTCGAGAAGGAACGCCTCGACATCGCCGAGGGCATAGCGATCGTGCACGAGGCCGGTGGCATCGCGGTCATCGCGCATCCGGGCGCGGACGGCCGTCGTGAGCGCATCGAACCGTTGGTGTCACTCGGCCTCGACGGGCTTGAGGTGCGGCACCCGAGTCACTCAAGCGAGGACACCAAGCGCATCATGGCGCTGGCGGAGTTCTTCGGGCTCGTGCCCAGCGGCGGTTCGGACTGGCATGGTGCACAACACGGCACGCGCGTGCTCGGCGGCATGCAGGTGCCACAGGCCTGGCTCGACGCACAGGACCGGCGCGTCGCGGCGCGGCGCGCGGGATGACGTCGTCGGTGCGCGGCGTCGCACTCGTGACCGGCGCCGGGCAGCGTGTCGGTCACGCGATCGCGGAGGACTTGGCCGCGCAGGGCTGGCGCATCGCGGTGCACTATCATCGCTCACGCGAGGGCGCTGATGCGCTGGTCGCCGCGATCGTCGCGCGGGGCGGGGCGGCGCACCCGTTCGCGGCGGATCTGCGTGTGCCCGAGGAGATCGAGGCGTTGGTCGCCGCGGTCCACGCGCACTTCGGCGCGCTCGACGTCCTCGTGAACTCGGCGGCCAGCATGGAGCGCACGCCGATCGGCCGCACGACGGCCGCACAGTTCGACGAGATCGTCGCACTCAACCTGCGCGCCCCGTTCCTGCTGGCCCAGGCCGCCTCACGCGTGATGCGTGCGGGCAGCGTGATCGTGAACATCGCCGACCACATGGCGGAGGAGGCCTGGCCCGACTACGCCGTGCATGGCGTGGCAAAGGCGGGTGTGGTGGCACTGACGCGGCATCTCGCTGCGGCGCTCGCACCGGGCATACGCGTGAACGCGGTGTCACCCGGCTTCGTGCTCGCACCGCCGGGATTCCCGGCGCCCGCAGCGCAGTCGTTCGCCGAGGATACGCCGCTCAAGCGCCTCGGGTCGCCGTCGGACGTCGCGCAGGCGGTCCGCTATCTGATCGACGCGGGCTTCATGACCGGTGAGACCTTGCATGTCGATGGCGGACGCCGACTCCGCCGCTGAGTCGCGGTCGCATCCGCACTACGGCGACATCGTCGTGGTCGGCGGCGGGTGCTACGGCGGCTACTACGTGCGGCAGCTCCGTCGTGCGCGCTCCGCGGGTGCCCTCACGTGGCAGCGGCTCATCGTCGTCGATCGCGACGCCGACTGCGCCGTCGCACGTGCCGAGCACGAACAGCCGAGTGCGAATCCCTCGGATGCGGTCACGCTCATCGTGCGTGACTGGTCGCTGTTCTTCGGCGCGTACCTGTCGGCGGCGGCTGCGCGCGGCGCGGCGGCGGTAGCCGCCGATGCGATCGTACCGTCTCCGCTCATGCCGCACCTGATGTCGCATTGGCTCGTCTCGCGCGCGCGCGAACGCTGGCCTGGTCGGGGTATCCGCATGGCGCCCACCCTCGCCGGGGCGCTGGACGTCCCGTGGCAGCGCGCGGGCGACGATGGCTCCCACTACGTCAGCTTCGCGACGTGGCAATGCCCGATCAACTGCGTCGAACCGGTGAAGTGCCCGCACACCCGAGGCACGCGCGCGTGGAGCCTCCCGCCGAGCGTGCGCGCCTTCGTCGCCACGGAGCGACTCCGCGGTCGGCGACTCGACGGACCCGCGGTCTTTCACTGTGCGCACCGGGCCTACGGGGTGGGCATGTTCGATGTAGCCGCCGTCGTCCACGCCGATGCGCTCGTCGCGCAGGCGGCGGACGGGCGGGCCGCGGAGGTGCTGGTGGGCACGGTCTCCCATTGCCACGGTGCGCTCGCCGTGCTGGAACTGGGGGCGCCCGCGCACGATTCCTGACGGTGGTTGGACGTGGTGTCGCTCGCGTGCCCCGTCTACATTTCACCGATTCATTCGACTGGGGAATAGCGCAGTGGCGACGTTCGAGTACGAAGTCGTGGTCGTGGGGGCCGGGCCAGCGGGGATGTGCGCCGGGATGTACGCGGGACGGTCCATGCTCAAGAGCGTCGTGATCGAGCGGGGATTCCCCGGTGGCGAACTCCTCAATACCGAAGTCATCGAGGACTACATCGGCTTCGAGCATGTCCTCGGCCATGAACTCGCACAGAAGTTCCAGTCGCACGCCGAGAAGTTCGGGGCCGAGATCCGCACGTCCACGCCGGTCGATATCGTGCAGAAGCGGGCGGACGGAATGTTCGAGACGCGCGTGGAGAGCGGTGACGTGTTCGTCTCGCCCACGGTGATCATCACGAGCGGCGGCACGCCGATCAAGCTCGACGTGCCCGGAGAGATCGAGTACGCCGGCAAGGGTGTGTCCTACTGCGCGATCTGCGACGGCGCGTTCTATCGCGGTCACACCATCATGGTGGTCGGTGGCGGCGATGCGGCGTGTGAAGAGGCCGACTTCCTCACGCGCTACGCGGAGAAGGTGTATCTCGTCCATCGTCGCGACGCGTTCCGGGCGTCGAAGATCGTGCAGCATCGGGTCTTCAACAATCCGAAGATCGAGGTCATCTGGGACACCGTCGTCGACGAAGTGGTCGGCAAGGACGGGCTCATGACGCATGCGAAGATCCGCCACGTGAAGACGGGTGCGGCGCGCGATCTCATCGCCACGGGCATCTTCATCTTCGTCGGCTTCAAGCCGAACACGGGGATCCTCAAGGACCACGTGGAGCACGACGCCGCGGGATACCTCATCACCGACTCGCAGATGGAGACGTCAGTGCCGGGGCTGTTCGCGGCCGGGGACATCCGGGCGCAGCTCACGCGTCAGGTGACGACCGCCGTGGGCGACGCCACCACCGCCGCGATCGCTGCGGAGAAGTTCCTCACGGCCCGCAAGAACGCCCAGCCGATGCCGGCTGCGCCCCCGATGCTCGGCGTCCGCGCGTGAACGTCGCGTCGTTCATCGTCGGGGCGTTCGAGGAGAACACCTGGTTGCTCCACGATGCCGCGACCGGGGAGGCGGTGTTCATCGATCCTGGGGACGACGCGCGAGGGCTGGGCCTGGAGCTCGAGCGCCGCGGTGCGCGGCTGACGGCGATCTGGCTGACCCATGCGCATCTCGACCACATCGGAGCCGTGCAGGGATTGCGGCGCCTGTGGCCCGGCGTTCCCGTCCATCTCCACCCGGATGACCGCGTCGTGTACGAGAATGCGTCGCGCGCGGCGGCGATCTACGGGATCCCTTTCGAGCAACCAGAACCGGCCGAGGCGGCGCTCGCCGAAGGGCAGGTGTTGACGTTCGCCGGTCGACAGTTCACTGTCTGGCATCTGCCCGGGCACGCGCCGGGTCATGTCGCCTTCGTGTCGGCGGGCGAGGTGTTCAGCGGCGATTTGCTGTTCGCGGGGTCCATCGGGCGATCCGACCTGCCGTTGAGCGACCCTCGCGCCCTCCAGGGTTCGTTGGAGCGGTTGGCGACCTTGCCGCCAGAGACCGTCGTACGCCCCGGACACGGCCCTGCGACGACGATCGGCGCGGAAGTGCGCACGAACCCGTTCCTGAACGGCGCAGCACGCGTGCTCGCACGCCGCCCCTGAGCGGAAGATCCTGCCGCGCCCGTGGCACCGACTACGGCTCGCGGGGTAAGGTTCATGGTACTCCTTCTTTCTGTCCCGCCTCCACCCCCTCGTCATGCGACTCCGCGTCCTTTCTCTCTCAGCGCTCGTCGTCGGTCTCTCTGCATGTGTCGAACAGATCGAGGCTCCCAACGGGCGAGTCGGGTCGATCTCCGTCACGGCGTTTTCGGACGGCGGGGTCGGCAATCAGCTCAATCTCGAAGCCGCGTTCTTCGGTCAGACCGATCTGGACTTCGCGCTACCGACCACGGACACCTGCTTCATCGCCCAGTTCGTGCCGACCAACACCATCAACACCGGGTTCAACTACCTGAACGCCGGGGACTTCCTCACGGTCCGGACCGGGAGCCGCGTCGACTCCATGCGACCCGTCGTCGGGCTTCCGGTCCGGGTGTATGAGTCGTCCCGCTCGAGGGGCATCCCCTACACGCCGGGTGATTCCGTCGCCGTCGACGTCCCGGGCTCCGCCGCGTTTCCCACCTCGAGTATCTCGGTGAAGACGTCCGAGTCGTTCACGCATGCACCGATCCCGGTGCCTGCCGAGGGTGCGGACATCCTCGCCTCGTGGACCGCAGCTCCGTCCGCCGGGTCCACCATGACCTACTCGCTCCGGTATGCGAACTCGTTCTCGTCGGGAGCGCAGAACGAGCAGCTCGTCTGCTCGTTCGTCGACGACGGCGCGGCGACGATCCCGTCCGGCTTTCTCGTCGGCTGGCGAGGGGCCCAAGGGGGGAATCGTGGGACCGTGGTGACCCGGATCCGGTCGCGACAGCTTGAGCTCGATGCGCGGACGCGCCTGCTCATGGTATCGACGTATAGTCAGCCGCTGGACGTGCTTACGCCGTGACCGCTTCGACGCGCGTCGAGCGGGACCCCCTCGGCGCCGTCGAGGTGCCGGCGGAGGCCTGGTACGGTGCGCAGACCGCACGCGCGCTGCGGAACTTCGCCATCAGCGGCCAACGGTCGTCGCCTTCCCTCATCGACGCCGTCGTGCGCATCAAGCGTGCGGCGGCGTCGGTGCATCGAGGGACCGGCCGACTCGACGCGGCGCGGGCTGACGCGATCATCGCGGCCGCTGACCGCGTTCTCGCGGGGGAGTTCCGCGACCAGTTCCTCGTGGACGTGTTCCAAGCGGGGGCGGGCACGTCGCTGAACATGAATGTGAACGAGGTGCTGGCGAACATCGCCAACGATGCGCTCGGCGTCGCGCGCGGGACCTACGCGCCGGTACACCCAAACGATCACGTGAACATGGCGCAGTCGACCAACGACGTGATCCCCACCGCGATCCGCCTGAGTGCCTTGGCCGCCTTGGTACCCGCCCTCGGCGCATCCGATCGCCTCGCGAGGACCCTGCGGGAGCGGAGCGCAGCGTTCGACGATCTCGTGAAGGCCGGCCGTACGCATCTGCAGGACGCGATGCCGATCAGACTCGGCCAGGAGTTCGGTGCGTGGGCTGGCTCGATCGAGCGCGGCACCCGACGCGTGCGCGACGCGGCGGACTACCTGCTCGACCTCGGCATCGGCGGGACGGCGGTCGGCACCGGCGTGAACGCCGAGCCGGTGTACGCCGAGCGCATGGTCGACGAGCTTCGGGAGCTCACCAAGCTGCCGTTGCGACTCGGCAGCGACCGCGTGCAACTGATGCAGAGCATGGGCGACGCCGCTGGCCTCAGCGCCGCGTGGCGCACCCTGGCGCTGGACGTGGGGAAGCTCGCCAGCGACCTGCGACTGCTCGCGAGCGGTCCGCGGACCGGGCTCGACGAGCTCAGATTGCCCGCGGTGCAGCCAGGCTCGAGCATCATGCCGGGCAAGGTGAATCCGAGCATCCCCGAGATGGTGAATCAGGTGGTGTTCCAGGTGATGGGGCACGACACCACCATCGCCGCCGCGGCGGAACACGGACAGCTCGAACTCAACGTCATGATGCCGGTCATCGCGCACAACCTGCTCGGCGCGATCGAGATCCTCGGCAACGCGATGCACGCGCTGGAGGAGCGCTGTGTGCGGGGGATCGAGCCCAACCGCGACATGCTGGCATATTGGGTGGAGCGGTCGGCTGCGCTTGCGACGGCGCTCGCGCCGCGAATCGGGTACGCCAAGGCGGCGGAACTCACGAAGCGCTCGGTCGCCGAGGGGGTGACCGTTCGGGAGCTCGTGGTCCGGGAAGGCCTGTTGACGGCGGCGGAGGCCGATCACGTCCTCGATCTCCGTCGGCTAACCGACCCCGGCATTCCAGGCTGAGTTCAGTCCCGAGTGCCCTTGTCCCGATAGCGGCTCCGGAGGCATCTTCAAGCATGCGGATCACCACCTGGGCCGAATATGGCGTCATCTGCTCGCTGCATCTCGCGCGCCGCTCCGACGAGGGCCCGGTAACGGGGCGCGACATCGCGGCGCGAGAGCGTTTACCCGGCGACTACGTCGAACAGATCCTGCTTCGCCTGCGGCGCGCGGGGATCGTGCAATCGACCCGCGGCGCCAAGGGCGGCTACGCGCTGGCCCGCACCGCGCACGAGATCACCGTCCGCGAGATCATCACCGCGGCGGAGCTCGTGACCTTCGATCTGCATTGCGAGACGCATCCGCTCGACTCCGAACGCTGTGCGCAGTCCTGCGACTGCAGCATCCGCCCGGTGTGGATGATGTTGCAGCGCCGGATCGACGAGGTGTTGGAGAGCGTGCGTCTGTCGGATCTGCTCCACGCCGAGCCGCAGGTGCGCGAGCGCGTCGGTCTCCCGGTGCTGCAGGCCTGACGCGATTGATCCCGCTCCCGTTCACTCCGGAGTGGCGCTCGGCGCGGGAGCGGCAGAAACGCGCGCGGGCGATGGTGGATGTGCTCCAGCACGAACCCGACGATGCCGACGCGCAGTGGCTCGCCGATGCGGCCGCGAACGGCGATGTCGACCACGCGCGCTGGGAGCTGCGCTATGCGCGTGCGGCCATCGGCCTGCTCGTCGCACAGCGTGACGCGCTCGACGACCGCACGGTGGCCGAGTTGTCCGCGGTGCTGCTCGAGCGCATGCGCCAGGACCCGCGCATCGCCACCGACCGCGCCGACCTTGCGGAGCGTCAGTTCAACGAGCGACTGCTCGCGTACCGTGAGGCGATGCAACTCCGTGGTGGCACGGTGAAGGGTGCCGACCGGATGGGGCGCTGCCTCTTGGCCTTTGCGAGCGACGGAGCGCGCACGGCCGGCAGCCCGCTCGCGTACGCGATCGAGCTGCTGGAGCGGTATGGGGAGGAGATCGCGGCCGCGCTGCGCGCGACGTACGGCGAGGCGTCGCTTCCCGAGGACGTGAAGCCGTCTGTAGTGCGGCGGCCGTGAGCCGTCGCGCCGTGAGTCGGCGATGAGAAACGGGGGCGGTGCCGTCGGCACTGCCCCCGTTTCGCTGGCCCTCTCAAGTGCCGAAGGGGGGACTCGAACCCCCACGGGCTATCGCCCACTGCGCCCTGAACGCAGCGCGTCTACCAATTCCACCACTTCGGCAAGACGCGAAACGTACCGGTCGCGGATACCCAAGTCAACGCTTGGTCGTCTATAGTTCGGGAGATGTCCAAGCCGAAACCCGACGAGAACGACGCGCCCATCGCGCGGAACAAGCGCGCCCGCCACGACTACGAGATACTCGAGACGTGGGAGGCGGGCATCGTGCTGACCGGGACCGAGGTGAAGGCGCTGAGAGATGGGCGCGCGCAGATCGGTGATGCGTACGCGGTGGTGAAAGAAGGCGAGGTCTGGTTGCTCAACGCGCACATCGCCCCGTACGACAAGGGCAACATCTGGAATCACGAGCCGACGCGGTCGCGCAAACTCCTGCTTCATGCGAAGGAGATCAAGCACCTCATCGGCGCGGTCGAGCGCAAGGGGCTCACGATCGTGGCACTCGAACTCTACTTCAAGCAGGGGCGCGCGAAGGTCCGCATCGGGCTCGCGCGCGGCAAACAGCTGCACGACAAGCGCGCCGACCTGAAGGCCAAGGACGATGCGCGCGAGATGCAGCGGGCGTTGCGCACGCGATGAACCGCGCGCGGACCACGCACTGGGCGAGCCTTCGGGCGTCGCGGCGTCGCCGAGCGCTGTTGGCGGCAGCTGCGGCGCTCATGCTACTCACGGGGCTCACGCCTCCGCCGGGCTACGCCATCCGTGTGAAGGGGGTGGGGGCCGACACCGTGCTGCAGCTCGCTCCGAGTGAAGCCGGAGGCCTCGTCCAGTTGGACGTCATCGCGCGGCTGCTCGGCGGCCAGCTTGATTCGACCGATGTCGGTCGGTGGCGCCTCGGGCTCTACGGCGCGACGCTCGACTTCGCCGAGGGCGCGCCGTTCGCGTCGTACAACGGCTTCGCGCTCCCGCTCCTCGAGCCCACGCGCGTCATCGCCGGGCATCCGTACGTGACGTTGCAGCTCTTTTCCGAGATCATCCCACGTTTCGGCATCGGGGTGCTGTGGGATCGCACGCGCTGGGAAGTGCGGCTCTTCCAGTCGATCGCGCGACGCGCGGAGCCGGTGCCGCTCGGCCCTGCGCCAGTATCGACCACCACGCAGCGCGCGGTGGCCACCGACCCGTCACCCGTCGCCACCCCCACGGCGACGCGGTCGGGGACCACACTCGCGAACGGACTGTCGCGCCGGTATCGCGTGGTCGTCGACCCGGGCCACGGCGGCGTGGACCCCGGGAACCCGGGGACGATCGTGAACGGCCGCCGTGTGCGAGAGGCGGAGCTCACACTGGCCATCTCGCTCCGCCTCGAGAAGGAGCTGAAGCGGCTGGGGATCGAGGTGTACATGACGCGGCGTACCGACACGCTCATCGCGCGTGACGACCGCGGGGCGATCGCGAATGCGCGGAAGGGGGATCTCTTCCTCTCGATCCATACCAACGCGGCGAATCCGAACTGGAAGAACGCGTCGGGCGCACGCGGGTTCGAGACGTACTTCCTCTCCACGGCGCGCACCGAGGACGAGCGCCGCGTCGCGGCGATGGAAAACGACGTCGTGCGGTTCGAGGCACCCGCGGCCGCGGCGAGTGACGATCCCCTCTCGTTCATCCTCGCCGATCTCGCGCAGAATGAACACCTCCGAGAGAGCAGCGATTTCGCCGCGACGATCCAAGGGAAACTCGGCGAGTCGCATCCCGGGCCTGATCGTGGTGTGAAGCAAGCGGGATTCGCCGTGCTGGCGCGCGCCTTCATGCCGGCGGTGCTCGTCGAGATCGGCTTCGGGACCAACAAACAGGACGCGGCTTGGATGGCCAGCGCCGCCGGCCAGCAGGCTGCGGCCGAGTCGCTCGCCGAGGCGACGCTGGAGTACCTCAGGCACTACGACCGTCGCGCCCGAGCGTCGCAGCGATGAGCCGCAGCGCACTCGACGTCACCGCTGCCGGCCTGACATTCCAGAATCCGGTCATCCTCGCAGCGGGAACAGCGGCGTACGGTCGCGAACTGGCCGACGTGATGCCGCTCGAATCGCTTGGAGGGTTCGTCACCAAGGCGGTGAGTCTCGAGCCGCGTAGTGGTGCACCGGCCCCACGCGTCGGGGATTTCGACGGCGGCATGATCAACGCGGTCGGTCTCGCGAACCCCGGCGTCGAACGTGTCCTGGCGGAGGACATGCCATGGATCGCCCAGCATGTGCGGCGGCCTCGCGTGCTGGTGAACGTCGTCGGGCGCGAAGCCGCGGATTTCGGGAAGGTGGTCGAGCGGATGGAGCCGGCGGTGGGGTTCCAAGCGTTCGAGCTCAACGTGTCGTGCCCCAACGTGAAGCAGGGCGGCATGGAGTTCGGCGCCGACCCTGATGCGCTCACGGAAGTGGTGCGCGGGGCGCGTGCGGCTACCAAACGGCCGATCTTCGTGAAGCTGTCTCCCACGCTGCCTCGAGTGAGCGACGTTGCGCAGCGCGCGGTGGACGCTGGCGCCGACGGGATCACCGTCATCAACACGATCCCTGGACTGGTCGTCGACGTCGAACGGCGGCGTCCGCTGCTCGGGTTCGGCTCCGGTGGTGTGAGCGGACCGGGACTGCTCGCCGTGGGAGTGCTGGCGGTGTGGCGTGTTCGTCAGGCACTGCCGAAGGTCCCCGTCATCGGTGCCGGTGGTGTGCAACACGCCACGGATATCGTGCAGTATCTCATGGCGGGCGCGTCGGTGGTGGCGGTCGGCACCGCGGGGATGGCCGATCCCAAACTCCCGGCGCGACTGGTCCGAGATCTCTCGCTCTGGTGCGACCGCCACGGTGTCGCTCGGCTCACGGATCTCGTCGGCACCTTGGAATGGCCCACGTGACGTCGACGCTCCGCGCACAACCGATCATCGCCCTGGATGTTCCCACGCTCGCCGCGGCGCAGGAGCTCTGCGCGCGGCTGGGACCGGAGGCCGATTTCGTGAAGATCGGACTCGAGCTCTACACCGCCGAGGGGCCGCGCGTGGTGGAGTGGATGCAGGGGCAGGGAAAGCGCGTGTTCCTGGACCTCAAGCTCTACGACATCCCCAATACCGTGCGCGGCGCCGCCCGCAGTGCCGCGAGCATGGGCGTGTCGCTGCTGACGGTGCATGGGTATGGCGGCGCAGCCATGGTCGAAGCCGCGGTCGAGGGCGCAGGCTCGCAGACGGGCATCCTGGTGGTGACCGTGTTGACGAGCTTCGACACCCAGTCACTCGGTGTCTCGCTGGGGCGGGAGGTGCCGGAGATGGGCGCGGAGGTGCTCCGCGTGGCGGGCGTCGCGCTCGCAGCGCGAGCCCACGGCGTGGTGTGCTCGGGGCACGAGGTGAATGTCGTCCGCACGACCTATCCGACGTTGTCGCCGCTGGTGCCCGGCATTCGCCTCTCCGGTGGTGAGACCCACGACCAGGCCCGGGTGGCGACCCCCGAGCGTGCCGCCGCCGATGGGGCGAGCTATCTGGTACTCGGCCGCGCGATCACGGCTGCGGCAGACCCGGCCCGGACCCTCGCTGACGTGCGCCGGAGTCTGGGCGCCTAACCGTCCGCGTACACGTCAGTCGTGGGCCTTGTGTCAAGGCCCCCACCCCACTATCCTCCGTGTCTGCCCAAAAACACGGGCGGTTCTGTTCCGTGCATCCGCACGGCGTTCTCAGTTCTGGTCCCTCTCGGAGTCCCCGTGAAAGTTCGCAGCAGCGTGAAGCCGATTTGCGAGCACTGCAAGGTGGTGAAGCGTGCAGGCGTGACGCGCATCATCTGCAAGCGCAACCCCAAGCACAAGCAGCGGCAAGGTTAACCGACTATGGCTCGTATTTCCGGCGTGGATCTTCCGCGCGACAAGAAGGTCGAGATCGGCCTGACGTACATCTACGGGATCGGCCGCGAGCTCTCGCGCCGCATCCTCGCCGCCACCGGGGTGAACCCGGAGCAGCGCATCCGTGACCTCTCCGATGCTGACGTGAACAAGCTCCGTCAGGAGATCGAGAAGTTGTATCGCGTGGAGGGTGCGCTCCGCACCGAGATCGCGATGAACGTGAAGCGCCTCATGGACATCGGTTCGTACCGTGGCATCCGCCATCGTCGCGGGCTCCCGGTGCGCGGTCAGCGCACGCACACCAACGCCCGCACGAAGAAGGGGCCGCGCCGCGCGATCGCGGGTAAGAAGAAGGTGACCAAGTAATGGCGATCGGGAAGAAGACCAAGAAAGTGGTGGATGCCGAGGGCGTGGCGCACGTGAATGCCACGTTCAACAACACCCTCATCACCATCACCGATGCGCACGGCAACGCCGTGTCGTGGGGCTCGGCGGGCAAGGCCGGCTTCAAGGGTTCGAAGAAGTCCACGCCGTTCGCGGCGACGGTTGCTGCCGAGCAGTGCGCGCGCGAGGCCATGTCGGCCGGTGTGCGTCGTGTCCACGTGAAGGTGCAGGGTCCCGGGTCCGGTCGCGAGTCGGCCATCCAGGCCCTCGCCGCCGCCGGATTGACGGTCAAGTCCATCAAGGACGTGACGCCGATCCCGCACAACGGCTGCCGGCCGCCCAAGCGCCGGAGGGTCTAAGCCATGCGTTATACAGGTCCCAGCTGCCGGCAGTGCCGGCGTGAAGGTACGAAGCTCTTTCTGAAGGGCACCAAGTGCTTCACCGAGAAGTGCCCGGTCGAGCGTCGTCCGTACGCCCCTGGCCAGCATGGCCAGAACACGGCGCGCCGTCGCAAGGTGAGCGAGTACGCGAAGCAGCTCCGTGAGAAGCAGAAGATCAAGCGCATCTACGGGCTCAGCGAGAAGCAGTTCCGCAACACGTTCGAGCGCGTGTCGACGCTGCCGGGCGTGACGGGTCACAACCTCCTCGCCGCGCTCGAGAGCCGCCTCGACAACATGGTGTACCGCATGGGCTTCGCCGCGAGCCGCAAGGCTGCGCGTCAGCTCATCCGCCACCGGCACGTCGAAGTGAACGGGAAGGGCGTCGACATCCCGTCGTTCGTGGTGGAGCCGGGTCAGGAGATCCGGATGCGCCAGAAGTCTCGTGAGCTCGTCATCGTCGCCGCCGCGCTCGAAGTCGCGTCGCGTGGTGCCGCGCCGGCCTGGTTGGCGGTCGACAAGGACACGTTCTCCGGCCGCATGCTCGAGCGTCCGCAGCGTGCGGCGATCCCGATCGCCGCGCAGGAGCAGCTGGTCGTCGAGCTGTACTCGAAGTAAGCGAACGGCGTGGTGAGTGGCGAGTCTTGAGCGGTGAGCGAACACCTCACCACTCACTGCTCTCGACTCACCGCGCAGTACGACCGGCCCCCTGACGGCCGAACGAACGTACCGCGCGTCAGGGGCGGGGTACGGCGTCGGTGGCGCGTCAACGCCATCGTGACACTCTCTCCTCAAGGAATCCAGTAATGGCGAACACGATCGATCTCCGCGGCTTGGTCCGCCCGCAGCTCGTCGAGATGACGAAGCGCGAGGATCAGGCGAATGCGGCGGAGTTCCGGCTCCAGCCGCTCGAGCGCGGCTATGGCCACACGCTCGGCAACAGCATGCGTCGGATGCTCCTCTCGTCGCTCCGGGGTGCCGCGGTCTGGGGCTTCCGGATCGATGGCGTGCTCCATGAGCACCAGACCATCGTCGGCGTCGTCGAGGACGTGCACCAGATCATCGGCAACCTCAAGACGCTCGTGCTCCAGCTCGACACCGATGTGGAGGACGCGATCCTGCGCCTCAAGGTCCGCAAGGCGGGCGCGGTCACGGCCGGCCAGCTCGAACTGACCGGTGGCGTGAAGGTCGTCAACGGCGCGCATCACCTCCTCACGATCCAGGACGACCGCGAGCTCTCGATCGAGCTCTACGTCAACAAGGGTCGCGGATACATGGAAGCCGACCAGCATCCGCAGGATCGTTCGCTGCCGGTGGACCTCGTCCGCATCGACTCCATCTACTCGCCCGTCAAGCGTGTGAACTTCGCCGTCAGCGAGACGCGCGTGGGTCAGCGCACCGACTATGACCGCCTGACGCTCACGGTCGAGACCAACGGCACCATCACGCCCGAGGAAGCGGTGAGCTATGCCGCTGCCCTCGCGCAGACGCACTTCCAGTACTTCGCGAGCTTCGGGACCTCGGCGGCTGCGGCCGTGGCGGTGCCGGGCGCCGAAGGCAACTCCGACGCGGCGCGCCTCGCCGAGCTGCTCCGGACCCCGATCGACGATCTCTCGCTCTCGGTCCGCTCGGTGAACTCGCTCAAGAACTCGAGCATCCGTTCGCTCGGCGACTTGGTGCGGCAGACGGAGACGCAGATCCTGCAGGTCAAGAATTTCGGCAAGAAGTCCCTCCAGGAGATCGCCGACCTCCTCGAGAAGGAAGGACTCAATTTCGGGATGAAGTTCGAGGAGTCGACGGACGGTGTGCGCGTCGCCGATTGGGGCACGCCGCCGAGCCGCGCTGCTGCGAACGCGCCTGACGACGAAGAGGAGTAGGACCCATGCGTCACCGTAAGGCAGGGCGGAGCCTCCGCCGCACGTCCGAGCAGCGCCTGGCGCTGCTCCGCAATCTCGCCACCTCGCTCATCGAGTCCGGCGCGATCGAGACGACCGAAGCCAAGGCGAAGGAGCTCCGGCCCTTCGTCGAGAAGTTGATCACGAAGGCGCGCACGGGCACGCTGCACGCCCGTCGTCTGGCCGGTGTGCACGTGCAAAAGCGTGCCGCCGCCGACAAGCTCTTCCAGGAGATCGGCCCGAAGAACGCGAAGCGGGCCGGTGGCTACACGCGCATCCTCAAGACCGGCCACCGCAAGGGTGACGGCGCTGAGATGGCGCGCATCGAACTCGTGGAGGGTTGATCCGATGGCCATCCAGCGCAATCGCTGCTACGTCTGCGACAAGGGTGTCGCCTTCGGCAACAACCGCTCGCACGCGAACAACTCGACGCGCCGCACCTGGAAGCCGAACCTCCAGGTCGCTCGCATCGTGATCGATGGAAAGATCACCAAGATCAAGGTCTGCACGCGTTGCTTGAACGCCGGCAAGATCCAGCGCGCCCCGCGCGGTGTCGCGGCTGCGGTCTGACGCGATCGTGGTGCACGGTTGAACATCGCGGGGGGAGCGTTCTGCGCTCCCCCCGTTTTCCTAAACAGCAGATGGGAGACGGGAGATGGCAGAAGTGAGGGGCGGGAAGACGGCGCTCGTCACAGGCATCACGGGCCAGGACGGCTCGTACCTCGCGGAGCTGCTGCTGGCGAAGGGATATCGCGTCGTCGGCGTGGTGCGGCGATCCTCCACCACGCCGTACGAGCGCATCGCACACCTCGTCGACCGCATCGAGCTCCTCTCGGCCGATCTCCTCGACCAGACGTCGCTGGTCGACGCGATGGCGGAAGTACATCCGGACGAGATCTACAACCTCGCCGCGCAGTCCTTCGTCGCGACGTCGTGGACCCAGCCCGTGCTCACCGGCGAGTTCACCGGCCTCGGGGTGACGCGCATGCTCGAGGCCATGCGGCGCGTCGTGCCGAAGGCGCGGTTCTACCAGGCCTCCTCCTCCGAACAGTTCGGCATGGTGCAGGAGACGCCGCAGCGCGAGTCGACGCCGTTCTATCCGCGGTCGCCGTACGGCGTGGCCAAGGTGTATGCCCACTGGATCACGGTGAACTACCGTGAGTCGTTCGGGCTCTACGCCGTCAGCGGCATCCTGTTCAACCATGAATCGCCGCGGCGCGGCCTCGAGTTCGTGACGCGCAAGGTCACCGATGCCGTCGCGCGAATCAAACTCGGCCAGGCGAGGGAAGTACGCCTCGGGAACCTCGAGGCGCGTCGCGACTGGGGCTATGCGGGCGACTACGTCGATGCCATGTGGCGCATGCTCCAGAAGGAGACGCCCAGCGACTTCGTCATCGGTACGGGCGAGACCTGGTCGGTGAGGCAACTCTGCGAGGAGGCGTTCAGCCACGTCGGCCTCGATTGGAGGGCGCACGTGGTGACGGACGCGAAGTTCGAGCGGCCCGCAGAGGTCGAGTTACTGGTCGCTGACCCCTCGAAGGCCACCCGCGAACTGGGCTGGACGCCGACCGTGCGATTCCGCGAGCTGGTCCGGATGATGGTCGACGCCGACTTGGCTCGCCACGCCACCACGCCGACGACACCCGCCTGACGGTGCCACGCGCCCTGGTGACGGGGGCCGGCGGGTTCGTCGGCCAGTGGCTGTGCCGCGCATTGTTGTCATCCGGTTGGGAGGTCACAGGCACCACCATCGACGGTGGTCCGACCAGCGGGATCCTCTCGGACGCCGAGTCGGCCGCGGTCACATGGCGCGGGATGGATCTGCGACCTGGCGTGGATCGGCGGACCCTCAGCGGATTGCTGGAGCGATCGCGCCCGGAAGCGGTATTCCACTTGGCAGCGGTCTCGTTCGTACCGGCTGCGGGCGCCGACCCGATGCGCGCGCTCGACACCAACGTCGGCGCCGCGGTCCGGCTCGTGGAGGCGATGCGTCTGCTCCGCGCCGCTGGCACCCTCGACGCGACTCTCCTGGTGATCGGCAGCGCGGAGCAGTACGGCCGGCACGACGCATCGGCGATGCCGCTCGCGGAGTCGGCCGAGCTCCGTCCGCGCACGTTCTACGCAGCGACGAAATGCGCGCAGGAAGCGTTCGCGCTCGCCGCGGCCCGCTCGGAAGGCCTTCGGGTGGTGGCGACCCGTTCGTTCAACCACTCGGGACGCGGCCAGGGCGCGCAGTTTCTGCTCCCCTCTCTGGTCGCTCGGGCCTTGGAGGAGCGCCGTTCCCCGGGTGGCGGCGTGCGGATCGGCAACACCGAGACCATCCGCGATTTCCTGCACGTGGAAGACGTGGTCGCGGCGTATATTTCCCTCGTGGAACGGGGCCGGTCGGGGGAGACGTACAACGTCTGCTCCGGCGCGGGGGCCAGCGTCGGGGAAATCGCTGGCGAGGTCCTTGCACAGGCTGGGGTCGACGGGCCGTTGGTCTCTGATCCGGCCCTCCGCCGCACCGTCGACGTGCCCGCGCTCGTCGGCGACAACACGAAGCTCCGTTCCGACACCGGTTGGGCTCCCCTCCGGACCCGCCACCACATCATCGACGACCTGTTGAATGCCGCGCCGTAACGACATCCATCGCATCCTGCTCATCGGTTCCGGGCCCATCGTCATCGGCCAGGGTGCCGAGTTCGACTATTCGGGGACCCAGGCCGCCAAGGCGCTTCGCGAGGAGGGCTACGAGGTCATCCTCGTGAACTCCAACCCCGCCACGATCATGACCGATCCGGAACTCGCGGACCGGACGTACATCGAGCCGGTGACGCCGGAGTTCGTCGAGCTGATCATCCAGCGCGAGAAACCGGACGCCCTGCTCCCGACCATGGGCGGCCAGACGGCGCTCAATGTGGCGATGGCGCTGCACGAGAACGGCGTACTCGAGAAGTACGGCGTGGAGTTGATCGGGGCGAACGCGCGTGCGATCAAGGTGGCCGAGGACCGGAAACTCTTCGGCGAGGCGATGGAGCGCATCGGTCTCAAGTGCCCGCAGGGGAAGATCGCGACGACCATCGACGAAGCCCTCGACATCGCCGAGTGGACCGGCTTCCCGGCGATCCTGCGCCCGGCGTTCACGCTCGGTGGTTCGGGCGGTGGTATCGCCTACAACCGTGAGGAGTTCGAGGCGATCGTGCGGCGCGGGCTCGACGAGTCGCCGATCTCCCAGGTCCTCATCGAGCGTTCGCTGATCGGGTGGAAGGAGTACGAACTCGAGGTCATGCGTGACTCCGCCGACAACGTTGTCATCATCTGCTCGATCGAGAACATCGATCCGATGGGCGTGCACACGGGCGACTCGATCACCTGCGCGCCGGCGATGACGCTGTCGGACCGCGAGTATCAGGAGATGCGCGACCAGGCGATGAAGGTGATCCGCGAGATCGGCGTCGCGGCGGGCGGGTGCAACATCCAGTTCGCCGTGAATCCCGTCGACGGCGACATGGTCGTGATCGAGATGAATCCGCGCGTGTCGCGGTCGTCGGCGCTCGCCTCCAAGGCCACCGGCTTCGCTATCGCACGCATCGGCACGAAGCTCGCCGTCGGATACCGTCTCGACGAGATCCCGAACGACATCACCAAGACGACGCCGGCGAGCTTCGAGCCGGTGCTCGACTACGTCGTGGTCAAGGTGCCGCGGTTCGCGTTCGAGAAGTTCCCGGGAGCGAATCCGTACCTCACGACGCAGATGAAGTCCGTCGGCGAATCGATGGCGATCGGCCGTACGTTCAAGGAAGCGTTCCAGAAGGGGCTTCGCGCGTTGGAGACGGGGCGCGCCGGCTGGGATGTGTCGACGCGCCCAGCGGATGACCGTGTGGACGATGACTCGCGTGCCGCGGTGGAGCGTGCGCTCGCGATGCCGGTGCCGGAGCGTGTGTTCCAGATCAAGCGGGCGATGCAGCACGGGATGTCGGTGCAGGAGATCCACACGCGCACCAAGGTCGATCCGTGGTTCCTCCAGCAGTTCCAGGAGATGCTCGAGGCGGAGCGCGCGTATACGGCGCTGGAGCGGGTCGACGCCTCGGCCATGCGGCGCATGAAGCGCATGGGGTTCGCCGATGTCCAGCTCGCGCGGCTGCGTGGCGAGACCGAACAGGTGGTGCGGGAACGGCGGTGGGCGATGGGGATCCGCCCGTCGTTCAAGATGGTGGACACCTGCGCGGGCGAGTTCCCGTCGAACACGCCATACCTGTACTCCTCGTACGACGAGGAGACCGAAGCGCCGCGTACCGGGCGCAAGTCGGTGGTGATCCTCGGCAGCGGACCGAACCGGATCGGCCAAGGCGTCGAGTTCGACTACTGCTGCGTGCGCGCGGCGATGGCGCTGCGTGAGGCTGGCTACGAGACGATCATGGTGAACTCCAATCCGGAGACGGTCTCGACCGACTACGACACCTCGGACAAGCTCTACTTCGAGCCGTTGACGTTCGAGCACGTGCTGGAGATCGTGGAGCGTGAGCAGCCGGTGGGCGTCATCGTGCAGCTCGGCGGACAGACACCGCTGAAGCTGGTGAAGCCGCTCGAGGCGGCGGGCGTGAAGATCCTCGGTACCTCGCCGGAGGCGATCGACATCGCCGAGGATCGCAAACGGTTCGAGAAGTTGGCGCGTGAGCTTGGAGTCGCACAGCCGCCCAATGGCACCGCGACCAGCGTCGACGAGGCGGTCGCGATCGCGAACCGGATCGGCTACCCGGTGTTGGTGCGGCCGAGCTACGTCCTCGGCGGCCGCGCGATGGAGATCGTGTACGACGAGCCGAGCCTGCGCGAGTATTTCGTGCGGGCGGTCCGTGTGTCGGAGGAGCGCCCCGTGCTCGTGGACGCGTTCCTCGAGGACGCTTTCGAGGCCGACGTCGATGCGATCTCCGACGGCACCACGGTGGTGATCGGTGGCGTCATGCAACACATCGAGGACGCGGGCATCCATTCGGGTGACTCGGCCTGTGTGCTGCCGCCGTACCGGATCACGCCCGAGCACCAGGACATCATGCGGGCGCACACCGTCGCGTTCGCGAAGGCGCTGGGTGTGGTGGGGTTGATCAACGTGCAGTACGCCATGAAGGACGGCGTCGTGTACGTCATCGAGGTCAACCCTCGGGCCTCGCGCACCGTGCCGTTCGTGTCGAAGACCATCGGGAAGCCGCTGGCTTCCCTGGCCGCGCGCGTGATGCTCGGCGAGACGCTCGTCGACCTCGGCTACACGCAGGAGATCATCGCGCCGTACGTCTCGGTGAAGGAAGCGGTGTTCCCGTTCACGAAGTTCCGCGAGTTCGACCCGATCCTCGGTCCCGAGATGCGCTCGACGGGCGAGGTGATGGGGATCGCGGATTCGTTCGGCGTGGCTTTCGGGAAGTCGCAGCTGGCGGCCGGGAACGGGTTGCCGACGTCGGGCAACATCATGATCACGGTGAATCATCCGGATCGGGCGAATGCCACGCCGATCGCACGACGGTTCCACGAGATGGGCTTCGGGTTGTACGCGACGCAGGGCACGCAGCGATATCTCGCCGAGCGGGGCGTGCCGTCGAAGCGCATCCTCAAGGTGAGCGAGGGACGCCCGCACGCGATCGATCTCATGGTGAACGGCGAGATCCAGCTGTTGATCAACACGCCGTTGGGCAAGACCTCGCAGCGGGATGACTACACCATGCGGCAGGCGGCGATCGCCAACCGCGTACCGTACACGACCACCCTGTCGGGTGCGAGCGCGGCGTGTGATGCGATCCTCTCGTTCCGCGAGCAGCCGATGACCGTGCGGTCGTTGCAGGAGTGGCAGGAGACGCTCCCGTGAGCGCACCCTTCGTGCACGAGTCGGCGTACGTGGATGAGGGCGCGGTGCTGGGGCCGCGCACCAAGGTCTGGCACTTCTGTCATGTGATGACCGGCGCCGTGATCGGCGCCGACTGCTCGCTCGGGCAGAACGTCGTCGTCATGCCCGGCACGAGGATCGGCAACAACGTGAAGATCCAGAACAACGTCTCGATCTACGAGGGGGTCGAGCTCGAGGATGACGTGTTCTGCGGTCCGTCGATGGTCTTCACGAACGTGGTGAACCCGCGGAGCCACGTGAGCCGCAAGCACGAATACAAGCGGACGCTGGTGCGCCGTGGCGCGAGCATCGGCGCGAACGCGACGGTGGTGTGCGGCTCGACGCTCGGCGAGTATGCATTCGTCGGAGCGGGGGCGGTGGTGACGAAGGACGTTCCCGCCTATGCGCTGATGACCGGCGTGCCGGCGCGTCGCACGGGGTGGATGTGTGCCTGTGGCGTCAAGCTTCCTGCGGGCCCGGGCGTACTCACCTGCCGCGAATGCGGCAGCCGTTATACGGAAACCCACGGTGCGCTCGCACCGCTCAGCGAGGGTGTCGCAAAATGACGGAACGCGAGTTCAAGGTCGCCCTGGTCGGCTGCGGGCGCATCAGCGCCAATCACTTCGAGGCCTTGTCGCGCATCGAAGGGCTGCGGCTCTCAGCGGTGTGCGACGTCATCGAGGAGCGCGCGAAGGCGGCGGGCGAGAAGTGGGGTGTCCCGTGGTTCACGTCGTACGAGCAGTTGCTGGAACGCGGGGAGTGCGACGTGGTCACGCTGGCGACGCCGTCCGGCATGCACCCGAACCACGGCATCATGGCCGCGCGCGCCGGCAAACACGTCGTCTCGGAGAAGCCGATGGCGATCTCGCTCTCGGGTGCCGACGACCTCGTGAACGCCTGTGACGATGCCGGTGTGCAGTTGTTCGTCGTGAAACAGAACCGCCTCAACGCGACCATCCAACTGCTCAAGCGTGCGCTCGACAAGGGGCGTTTCGGCCGCCTGTTCATGGCGAACGCGACCGTCCGCTGGGCGCGTCCGCAGGAGTACTACGATCAGGCCAAGTGGCGCGGGACCTGGGAGTTCGACGGCGGGGCGTTCATGAACCAGGCCTCGCACTATATCGACCTCATCCAGTGGTTGGTCGGTCCGGTGGAGAGTGTGATGGCCAAGACCGCCACGATGGCGCGTCGCATCGAAGCCGAGGACAGCGGGGCGGCGGTGCTCAAGTTCCGCAACGGTGCCATCGGCGTGCTCGAGGTCACCATGCTGACCTTTCCGCGCAACCTCGAGGGCTCCATCACACTGCTCGGCGAGCGGGGTTCGGTGAAGATCGGGGGTACGGCCGTCAACAAGATCGAGACCTGGCAGTTCGCGGAGTATGATGACGATGACCGGCTGGTGGAGGCGGCGAACACCAGTCCGCCGTCGGTCTACGGGTTCGGCCACGAGCCGTACTACCGGAATGTCCTCAAGGTGCTGCGCGGCGAAGCGGCACCGGACACCGACGGCCGCGGCGGCCGGAAGTCGCTGGAGCTGATCCTCGGGATCTATGAGTCCGCGAAGACGGGGCGTGAGGTCCCACTTCCCCTTCGGCAGCGGTTGTAGTGGGCGATTCGTTGACTCTCCGGCCTCTCCCAGCGAACTTTAACTGCTTGCGGTAGAGTCACTTCCGACACTAGTCCATCCGAGAGGCCACACGGCTCATGGCGGTTCCCCTTCTAGATCTCAAGGCGCAGCACGCGACCATCCGCGACGGCGTCGTTCAGGCGATGCTCAAGGTGGTCGATGACCAGGCGTTCATCCTCGGAGCGCCGGTCGGTGCGTTGGAGTGCGATGTCGCCGGCCTGTCGAACACCAGGTACGCGATCGGCTGCGCCAACGGCACCGACGCGATCCTGCTCGCGATGCGTGCGCTCGACATCGGTCGCGGCGACGAAGTGGTGACCTCTCCGTTCACCTTCTTCGCGACCGCGGGCACGATCCACAACGTCGGCGCGACGCCGGTGTTCGTCGACATCGACCCGAAGACCTACAACATCCGCCCCGATCTTGCCGCAGCGGCCGTCACCTCCAGGACGAAGGCCGTCATCCCGGTCGATCTCTTCGGGCAGATGGCGCCGATCGAGCAGGTCCGCAAGGCGCTGCCGGACGGGATGCCGATCATCGAGGATGCCGCGCAGTCCATCGGCGCACGCCGCAAGATCGATGGCACCTGGCGCATGGCCGGCGAGGTCGCGACCATCGGCACGTTCTCGTTCTTCCCATCGAAGAACCTCGGCGGCTACGGCGACGGCGGCATGATCGTCACGCAGGACGAGACCATCGCCAAGCGCCTGATGCGGCTGCGCGTGCACGGCGGCATGACGACCTATTTCCATGAGGAAGTCGGTTACAACTCCCGCCTCGACACTCTGCAGGCTGTCGTGCTCTCTGCGAAACTGCCGCACCTGGCCGCCTGGAGCGCCAAGCGCCGCGAGAACGCCGCGTACTACGATGCGGCGTTCGCTGACCTCGGTGACATCACCACGCCGTACATCGACCCCGCGAACGAGTCGATCTTCAATCAGTACACGATCCGGGTAAGCAAGCGCGACGCCTTGAAGGAGCACCTGAAGGCGAAGGGCATCGGCCACTCGGTCTACTATCCGCTGCCGCTGCATCTGCAGCCGTGCTTCTCCTACCTCGGCTACAAGAAGGGCGCGTTCCCAGAGGCGGAGAAGGCCTCCGACGAGGTCGTGTCGCTCCCGGTCTTCCCGGAGCTCACGCGCGCGCAGCTCGACGAAGTCATCGTCGCGGTCCGTTCGTTCTTCGGGAAGTAATCCTCTCCTCGTCGCTCACCAGGAACTGATGCACCAGCAACTGCTCGCCAAAATCAAGGATCGCACGGCGGTCTCGTCCGTGATCGGTCTCGGCTACGTAGGTCTCCCGTTGGCCATGGAGCTCTGCGAAGCGGGCTTCCACGTCGTCGGCTACGACGTCAGCGAACGTGTCGTCGCGCTCCTCAGGCGCGGCGAATCCCATATCCAGGACGTGCCCGCCACGCGGGTCGCGAAGCATGTGAAGAGCGGGAAGTTCGTTGCGACCACCGATCCGAGTGTGCTCAAGACGGTGGATACCGTCTCCATCGCCGTGCCGACGCCACTGGCGAAGACCCGCGACCCCGACATGTCGTACGTGTTGTCGGCGGCAGAGACCGTCGCGACGCACGCGCATCCGGGCATGCTCGTGGTGCTCGAGAGCACCACCTACCCGGGCACGACGCGCGAGCTGCTGCAGCCGCGCCTCGAGGAGAAGGGCCTGGTGATCGGCGAGACCGCATTCCTTGCGTTCAGCCCGGAGCGCGTGGATCCGGGGAATCCGCACTACCACACGAAGAACACGCCCAAGGTCGTCGGCGGCATCACGAAGGCCTGCAATGCGGTGGCGATCGCGTTCTACCAGAGCACCATCGACACGGTGGTGCCGGTGTCGTCGCCGGAAGCGGCCGAACTGGTGAAGCTGCTCGAGAACACCTTCCGTTCGGTGAACATCGGGCTGGTGAACGAGATGGCGCTGGTCTGCGACCGTCTCGGCGTGGACGTGTGGGAAGTGATCGACGCCGCCGCGACCAAGCCGTTCGGCTTCATGAAGTTCACGCCGGGCCCCGGTATCGGTGGCCACTGCATCCCGCTCGACCCGCACTACCTCGCGTGGAAGATGCGCTCGTTGAACTACAAGACGCGGTTCATCGACCTCGCGAGCGAAGTGAACTCGGCGATGCCGGATTTCGTCGTGGAGAAGACGGCGTGGGCGTTGAACGACGACCGCAAGTCGGTCAAGGGGAGCAAGGTCCTCGTGCTCGGTGTCGCGTACAAGCGTGACATCGACGACATGCGCGAGAGTCCGGCGCTCGACGTGATGCGCTTGCTCGAGGACCGGGGAGCGCACGTGGTGTACCATGACCCGCACGTGCCGTCGTTCCGTGAGGACGGCCATGAGATGCACGGCGTGCCGATGACGGATGAGCTCTTGGCCTCGGTCGATGCCGTGGTCGTCATCACCGACCACAAGGTGGTGGACTACCAGCGGGTGGTGGATAAGACGTCGCTGGTGGTCGATACGCGCAACGTCACGGCGAAACTCAAGCCGTCGAAGGCGCGTCTGGTGACGCTCACGTCGTCGCGGGTGATCGGCGGCGGAGCGCACCGATGAGGATCACGGTGATCGGGTCCGGATACGTCGGCCTCGTCGTCGGTGCCTGTCTTGCGGAGACGGGCAACGAGGTCGTGTGCGCGGACGTCGACGCCGGGAAGATCGCCGGGCTGCAGAAGAACGTGCTGCCGATCTACGAGCCAGGGCTCGAGGAGTACGTCGCGCGGAATCAAGGGGCGGGGCGCCTGCACTTCACGACCGACGTCCCCGCGTCGATCGCGTCCGCGGAGGTGGTCTTCATCGCCGTGGGCACGCCGCCGGACGAGGACGGCTCGGCGGACCTGAAGCACGTCCTGGCCGTGGCCGAGCAGATCGGCCGCCATGCAACCGAGGAGCTCGTGGTGGTGACGAAGTCAACGGTGCCGGTCGGCACCGCGGCGAAGGTCGCCGAGGCGATCCGTCCCCACGTGAAGGTGCCGTTCCACATGTGCTCCAATCCCGAGTTCCTCAAGGAAGGTGCGGCGCTCGACGACTTCATGAAACCCGACCGCGTCGTGGTCGGTGTGGCGTCGGACTTCGCACGGCGCCGGATGGAGGATCTCTATGCGCCGTTCGTGCGCACGGGGAAACCGATCATCTTCATGGACATCCCGTCGGCCGAGATGACCAAGTACGCCGCGAACGCGATGCTCGCCACTCGCATCTCGTTCATGAACGAGGTCGCGAATCTGTGTGAGCTGGTCGGTGCGAACGTCGACCTGGTGCGGAAGGGCATCGGCAGCGACAGCCGTATCGGGCCCGCGTTCCTGTTTCCGGGTCCGGGATACGGTGGATCGTGCTTCCCCAAGGACGTGAAAGCGCTGCTCAAGTCCTCGGAGGAACGTGGCGCGCCGATGCAGGTGCTGCGTGCCGTCGAAGGCGCGAACGATCGGCAGAAGACGCGCTTGTTCGAGAAGGTGCAGGCGTTGCTCGGCGCGGAGCTCAAGGGCGCGACGATCACGCTCTGGGGGCTCGCGTTCAAGGCGAACACGGACGACATGCGCGAGTCCCCCGCGCTGCCCCTGATCGACGCACTGCTCGCCGCCGGCGCACGCGTGGTCGCGCATGACCCTGCGGCGATGCACGAGGCGGAGCGGCGGATCGGCGCGCGTATCGGCTATGCGAAGTCGAACTACGAGGCCGCCACCGGCGCCGATGCGCTCGTGATCGTCACCGACTGGAACGAGTACCGGTTCCCGGACTTCGCGCGTCTCAAGTCCGTCCTCAGACACCCGCGCATCGTCGATGGGCGGAATCTGTACGATCCCGCCAAGGTGACCGCACTCGGGTTCACCTATCGGTCGATCGGCCGAGGCGACGCGTGAGGGTACTCATCACGGGGGCGGCCGGGTTTCTCGGCTCGCACCTCGCCGATCGGTTCCTCCTCGAGGGCCATTCGGTGGTGGGGCTCGACAACTTCCTGACGGGACACCCCGACAACATCGCGCACCTGATGGGGCATGAGCGGTTCAGTTTCGTCCGACACAACATCTCGGAGTACACGTACGTCGCTGGTCCGCTCGACGGGGTCCTGCACTTCGCGTCCCCCGCGAGCCCGGTCGACTATCTCGAGATGCCCATCCAGACGCTCAAGGTCGGTTCGCTCGGGACCCACAACGCGCTCGGCATCGCGCTCGCGAAACAGGCCAGATTCCTGCTCGCGTCGACGTCCGAAGTGTACGGCGATCCGCTGGTGCATCCGCAGCCCGAGACGTACTGGGGCAATGTGAATCCGGTGGGCCCCCGTGGCTGCTACGATGAAGCGAAGCGCTTCGCCGAAGCGATCACGATGGCCTATCATCGGGCCCAAGGCGTGGACACGCGCATCGTGCGCATCTTCAACACCTACGGTCCGCGCATGCGTCCCGGCGACGGTCGCGTGGTCTCGAACTTCATCGTGCAGGCGCTCCGTGGGCTCCCGCTCAGCCTCTATGGCGACGGGTCCCAGACACGTTCGTTCTGTTATGTGGACGACGAGATCGACGGGATCTACCGGCTGTTCCTCAGCGACATGCATGACCCGGTGAATGTGGGGAACCCCGCGGAGTTCAGCGTGCGTCAACTCGCCGACATGGTGTTGGAACTCACCGGCTCAGCGTCGACTATCACTACCCACCCGCTTCCGACGGATGACCCGAAGGTGCGCCAACCCGACATCACGCGCGCGCGTGCGGGCTTGGGGTGGGAACCGCGGGTGCCGCTCCGAGAGGGGCTGGTCCGCACCATCGAATATTTCCGCGGGCTCTCGGGCTCCGCTCGGATGCAACCACCGACTTGATGCGACGCCCACTCCTGCTGCTGCCCCTCCTCGCGCTCGTGGCCACCGGATGTCTCCGGTCGTTCAATCCCCGCGCGTACTCCACCTCGGCCGCGCTGTATCAGGTCGGGCTCGAGAAGTTCAACAAGAAGAAGTGGGGCGACGCGGCGACGGCGTTCGAACGGTTGACGCTCGATCTCCCCACGCGCGACACCCTGCTGCCGCGTGCGCACTGGTACCTCGGTCTCGCACGCCTGAACCGGAGAGAACGGCTCCTCGCGGCGCAGTCCTTCATCCGCCTGGCCGAGACCTTGCCGGACGACACGCTCGCCGACGACGCGCTCTTCATGTCGGGGAAGGCGTACGAACAGCTGTGGGAGAAGCCGACGCTCGATCCGCAGTACGGCGTGCTCGCCCAGACGCAGTTCCGGCTCTTGCAGGGCGTGTATCCGGACTCGCCGATGGCGGACAGTGCGCGCAAGGCGTTGCTGCACCTCGACGAGATGTTCGCCAAGAAGGACCTCGAGACGGCGCGTCACTACATCCGCCGCAAGGCGTACGACTCGGCGATCATCTTCCTGAAGGACGTCGTGAAGAACTGGCCGGAGACGAATCAGGCGCGATTGGCCATGATCACGTTGGTGGAGGTCTATCGCGTGCCGGCGCTGAACTACCAGTCTGACGCGAATGAAGTCTGCGACGCCCTGCGCGCGTCGTATCCGACGGACCCTGGCGTGCTGCGTACTTGTCGGGTCGCGGCGGACAGCACAGCGACCGCGAAGCCCAAGCCCTGATCGGGACGTGACGGAGCGACTCGGGCTCCTCGGCGGGACGTTCGATCCGCCGCATGTCGGCCACCTCTTCCTTGCGTACACGGCGCTCGAGGAGCTGGGGCTCGACCACGTGGTGTTCATCCCGGCGCGGCGACAACCCCTCAAGGTCGGCCGCGAAGCAGCCTCAGCGACCGACCGGCTGCTGATGACCCGGCTGCTCGTGGCGGAGGACCCGCGCCTCTCGGTTGACCCCATCGAGTTGGAGCGCGAGGGGTTATCTTACAGCATCGACACGGTCCGGGCGTTCCGGGCCGCGCGGCCGGGGGCTGAACTGGTGTTCCTCATGGGAGAGGACACGGCGGCCACCTTGCCGAAGTGGCGCGAACCGGAGGCGCTCGCCTCTCTCGCGCGGCTGGTCGTGTTCACGCGCGGGAGAGCGGGGTCGGCGGAACCGCCGACGCCCGCGCTTCCGTTCCCCGTGGAGCGGATCGCGACGCGACGGATCGACATCTCGGCGACGGAAGTGCGCTCGCGCGTGCGGGCCGGACTCCCGCTCGTCGGGTTCGTTCCCGAGGCCGTGGCTCGCTACATCGCTGAGCACGACTTGTATCGCACCACCACCGAGTGATGAACGGATGCTGAAGAAGCTGATCGGAGCGGTGTTCGGCACGCGCCACGAGCGCGAGCAGCGCCGCGTGCAGCCCATCCTGAACGATGTGAACGCCGAGGGCGAGCGGCTCAAGTCGCTCTCCGACGCAGAGCTGCAGGCGCAGACGGCCAAGTTCCGGGCGCAGATCGTCGAGGCGACGCAGGAGCTGAAGGCGCAGATCGACGCGCGCAAGGCGAAGAAGCACGACGCGGCCGAGGCGTCGGAGCGCGAATCGATCGACCATGAGCTCACCGGTCTCGACGGGCAGGGCGGTCTCGAGAAGCAATACCGCGAGCAGCTCGCGGAGGTGCTAGACGAGATCCTGCCCGAAGCGTTCGCGACGGTCCGTGAAGCGGCGCGCCGGCTGGTCGGCACCAAGACGTCCGTCACCGGCCACGAGATGGGCTGGGACATGGTGCACTACGACGTGCAGATCATCGGCGGAATCCAGCTCCACCTGGGTCGCATCGCCGAAATGGCGACGGGTGAAGGCAAGACATTGGTCGCGACGCTGCCGCTGTATCTCAACGCGCTGCCCGGCCGCGGCGCGCACCTCGTGACGGTGAACTCCTACCTCGCCCGTCGCGACTCGCAGTGGATGGGGCATCTGTTCGCATGGCTCGGCCTCACGGTCGGCTGTCTCGATGACACGGAGCCGGGGACACCGCAGCGCCGCGCGGCGTACGCCTGCGACATCACGTACGGCACGAACAACGAGTTCGGGTTCGACTACCTGCGCGACAACATGGTGGTCTCGCTCGAACAGCGGGTGCAGCGGCCGCACGTGTACGCGATCGTCGACGAAGTCGACTCCGTCCTCATCGATGAAGCTCGCACGCCGCTCATCATCTCGGGGCCGGTCGGCAACGACGGCGATCTCGCGTACGCGCAGCACAACGCGGCGGTCTCGCGCCTCGTGCGGCACCAGACGGAGCTGGCGAACGATCTCGTCGCCCGCGGCGAGAAGGCGCTCGCGGACGGCAAGACGGACGACGCTGCGCTCGCGTTCTACAAGGCCCGCATGGGCAACCCGAAGAACAAGCGCCTGCTGAAGGCGATGCAGGAGACCGGCGTCAAGCAGTTGATCCAGCAGAAGGAACTCGCGCACCTCTCGGACCGGAAGCTGAAGGGCTCGCAGCAGGAGTTCGCCAACGTCGAGGAAGACCTGCTCTTCGTGCTCGACGAGAAGGGGAACTCGGTGCATCTCACCGATCGCGGCGTGGACTTCCTCTCGCCGAACCACCCCGATGAGTTCGTGCTCCCCGACATCTCCACCGAGGTCGGACGGATCGAGCGGGATCCCACGCTCGATGCGGCGTCCAAGATCGAAGGGCGTCGGAAGATCGAGGTGGAGTACGCCACCAAGTCCGAGCAGCTGAACATCATCCACCAGCTGCTCCGCGCGCACGCGTTGTTCGAGAAGGACGTGAACTACGTCGTGCAGGAGGGCCAGGTGCTCATCGTCGATGAGTTCACCGGCCGCACGATGCCGGGGCGCCGCTGGAGCGAGGGCCTGCACCAGGCCGTCGAAGCGAAGGAAGGCGTGCAGGTGAAGGGCGAGACGCAGACGCTCGCCACGATCACCATCCAGAACTACTTCCGCCTCTACGAGAAGCTGGCCGGCATGACCGGCACCGCCGAGACCGAGGAGACGGAGTTCTTCCAGATCTACGGGCTCGAAGTCGCGGTGATCCCGACCAACCGGCCGATCGTCCGCGACGACCGGCAGGACCTGGTCTACAAGACGCGTCGCGAGAAGTACAACGGTATCGTCGAGGAGACCCGTCGCCTGCACCAGCTCGGCTACCCGGTGCTCGTCGGCACGACGAGCGTCGAAGCGTCGGAGACGCTGGCGCGCCTCTTCCAGCGCGCCGGGCTGCCGCACAACGTGCTGAACGCGAAGTACCACCAGCGCGAAGCCGAGATCGTCTCGCTGGCGGGGCAGAAGGGTGCGATCACCATCGCGACCAACATGGCCGGCCGTGGCACCGACATCAAACTCGGTGAAGGCGTCCGTACCTCGCAGCCCTCCGTGGTGAAGGATGCGGACAACAAGGACGTGAACGTCACCGAACCCGGTGGCTTGCACATCATCGGCTCCGAGCGACACGAGTCGCGCCGCATCGACCGTCAGTTGCGTGGCCGCGCCGGCCGTCAGGGAGACCCGGGCAGCTCACAGTTCTTCCTGTCGCTCGAAGACGACCTCATGCGCTTGTTCGGGTCCGACCGCATCGCGCGGCTCATGGACACCCTCGGTGCGCAGGAGGGCGAGGTGCTCACGCACTCGCTCATCACGCGCTCGATCGAACAGGCCCAGAAGCGCGTCGAGCTGCAGAACTTCCAGGCCCGCAAGCGGCTGCTGGACTACGACGACGTGATGAACCAGCAGCGCGAGGTGGTCTACAGCCTGCGCGCGTTCGCGCTCGACGGTGGCGAGGAGCTGAAGGGTGAGTCCGAGAAGATGATCGTCGCGGCGTTGGAACGCCGCGTAGAGACTGCCCTCGCCGAGGCGGAGCGCCCGGAGGAGTGGCCGATCGAGCTGCTGCGACAGGACCTGCTCCAGCACTATCTCGTGTCCGTGCCGAGCTTCGAGCCCGCTGCGCTGCGCCCGCCCAACCTCGTCGAGGCCAAGGCCGATGCGGTGAAGGCTGCACTGGACGCCTTCCATCGCAAGTTCGCGACGTTGGGCGACTTCTCACACCGGCTGCTCTCGTTGGTGATGCTGAACGTGCTCGACGAGAAGTGGAAGGACCATCTCCACGACCTCGACCAGCTGCGCAACGCCATCCACTATCGGTCGTGGGGGCAGAAGGACCCGCTCATCGAGTACAAGCAGGAGGCCTTCTCGATGTTCGAGGACCTCATGCGTGATGTGCAGCACACGCTGACGGAGCGCTTCTTGAAGGTGCAGCTCGTGTTCGACGAGCCGCCGCCACCGCCGTCCATGCCCGCCAACTCACCGCCGCCGACGACGGTGCTCCCGCCGATGAACAAGCGCTTCGATGCGCTCGGGATCGCCGAAGAGCTCGCACCGGCGCAGGACGCGTCGCCGACGGCGTCGGCCCCGCCCGCGGAGCCGCGCGTCGTCGGCGCGGGCCGCGGGGTGACCTCACTGTCGAACAACACACCGAGCGGTCCGATCGACTTCAGCAACGTGGGCCGCAACGATCCGTGTCCTTGCGGGAGCGGGAAGAAGTTCAAGAAGTGCCATGGAGCCTGAGCGCGCCGCCAGGCGACAGGCGTGACGAACGGTGGGCGGCCGACCGCACGTCGGTGATGGCCGACGCGCGGTTCTGATGACGAGGGCACGCGACGAGTAGGTATCCTCGTCGCGTGCCCTCCGTCCTTGATCTCCCTCCCGCCGACCGGCCGCGCGAGCGTCTCCGCACGCTCGGCGCCCAAGCGCTGACCACGAGCGAACTGCTCGGACTGCTCCTCGGCAGTGCCGCACCCGGGCGGAGCAGCGCGGATGTCGCGGCCAGCGTCATCCAGCGGTGTGGCGGCTCACTGAGGAAGGTCGGCCAGACGCCCATCGCGACGCTCACGGGTATTCCCGGGTTGGGCGAGGTGCGCGCGCTCGCGATCCACGCCGCGATCGAGCTCGGTCGGCGGCTTGCGGCGGAAGGTGCGGATGCCGGCGAGCCGCTCCGCGGGCCGCGGGACGTCTGGCGGTACTACGCGCCGAGGCTCGAGGGACTCACCGTGGAGGAGTTCCATGTCGCCATCCTCGATTCCCAGCACCGGATCGAGCGCGATGTACTGGTCAGTCGTGGCATCCTGAACAGCTCGCTCGTGCACCCCCGCGAGGTCTTCCGGGAGGCGATCGCCGAGCGTGCGGCCAGTCTGGTGCTGGTGCATAACCATCCCTCCGGCGATCCGACCCCCAGCAGCGACGACCGGGCGATCACCTCCCAGCTCGTGGCCGCGGGGCGGCTGCTGGACATCCCCATCCAGGACCACGTCGTCGTCGGTCGTGGGCGCTATGTGTCGTTCGCCGAGGCGGGGTTGCTGTGACAAAGTGAGGCGGGAAGGGGGATATCTCCCCCCACCGCTTGACCCTTCCGAGGTATTCGGCGATATACCGTTAGAGTGGGCGATAACGCCCACCCTCACCGCCGAACATGACCGCGCCCGTACTCGCCGACATCATCCCTGGATGGGATCTCTCGGACGACTCGCTCACCGAGCGACTCGATCCGGAGCTGCTGGCGCGCGCGTATCGGTTCAGCGAGAAGGCGCACGCCGGACAGACGCGCCGCAACGGCGACCCGTATGTCACGCACTGTGTGGAGGTCGCGAAGATCCTCGCCGACCTGCATCTCGACAGCGTCACCGTGGCGAGCGGTCTGATCCACGACGTCGTCGAGGACACCGCGTTCTCGGTGGAGGACGTCGAGCGCGAGTTCGGGCGTGAGATCGCGCAGATCGTCGACGGCCTCACGAAGATCGGGCATCTGCCGCTGGCCTCGCGCGAGGAGCGCCAGGTCGAGAGCTATCGCAAGCTGCTGCTCTCGGTCGCGAAGGACGTGCGCGTGATCCTCGTGAAGCTCGCCGACCGTCTGCACAACATGCGGACGCTCGAGTGGATGCCGGAGGACAAGCGGGCGCGCATCGCACTCGAGACGCGGGACCTGTACGCGCCCATGGCGCACCGCTTCGGTCTCGCCTCGGTGAAGGCGGAGCTCGAAGACCTCTCGTTCAAGTGGCTTGAACCGGAGGAGTACCGCGCCCTCGCCAAACTCATCGCCAACAAGCGCGCCGATCGTGATCAGCTGATCGACCAGATGATCGGCCCGCTGGAGGCGAAGCTGCGCGATGCGGGTGTGGTGGTGCACGAGGTGAGCGGGCGTCCCAAGCACCTCTGGTCGATCCACAAGAAGATGGAACGGCGTGACAAGCCGTACGACGAGATCTACGACCTGTACGCGATCCGCGTCCTGGTGGAGAACATCCCGGAGTGCTACCACGCGCTTGGCGTGATCCATGGCGCGTGGACGCCGTTGCAGGAGCGGATCAAGGACTACATCGCGTCGCCCAAGTCGAACGGCTACCAGTCGCTGCACACGACGATCTTCGGCCCGCGCGGCACGCTGTTCGAGATCCAGATCCGCACGCGCGAGATGCATCGCACGGCGGAGTACGGTATCGCGGCGCACTGGCTGTACAAGGAAGGCGACAAGGGGCGCGCAGGTGACCTCGACCGGCACCTGTCGTGGTTCCGTCAGGTCCTCGAGCTGCAGCTCGACGCCGAGACGCCGGACCAGTTCCTGGAGTTCCTCAAGCTCGACCTGTACCAGGACGAGATCTTCGTGTTCACGCCCAACGGTGACGTGATCCAGTTGCCGAAGGGCGCGACGCCGATCGACTTCGCGTTCGCGGTGCACACTGAGGTCGGGTTGCACACGAACGGCGCGCGCGTGAACGGACGCATCGTGCCCCTCTCGCGCGAACTGCGGAACTCCGAGACCGTCGAGATCATCCGCTCGGCGACCGCACGGCCGAGTCGGGATTGGCTGGCCCATGTGCACACGGGCCGCGCGCGCCATCGCATCCGTCAGTGGCTGCGCAACGAGGAGCAGCGCACGTTCGTCACGGTGGGGCAGGAGATCCTCGAGCGTGAGCTGCGGCGGCGTCGGCACGCCAAGTTGACCGATGCCGAACTGCAGAAGGGCGCGGTGGCGCTCGGGCTCAGCGGCGCCGATCACGTCCACGCCAGCGTGGGACAGGGTGACATCACCGTCACGCAGCTGTTGAAGGCGATCCACCCTGAGCTGGACGAGACACAGGAGGCCGCACTCAAGCCGAGCGCGTTGGAGCGCCTGATCGATCGTATGCGCCGTCCGGGGACCTCCCGCGGGCTGCGCATCCAGGGCGCGGACGGGCTCATGGTGCGCTACGCGCAGTGCTGCCAGCCGGTCCCGGGCGACAAGGTCGTGGGGTATGTCACGCGCGGCCGTGGTGTGAGCATCCACCGGCACGATTGCCCGAACCTGCTGCACCTCGTGCATGAGCCGGAGCGGCGGCTGGAGATCGACTGGAAGGAAAGCGCTGGGGAGCGGTTCGTCATCCGGCTCTCGATCGAAGGGCATGATCGGCGCGGACTGTACGCCGACCTCGCCGCCGCCGTGAGTGGCACCGGGACCGACATCCGTTCGCTCGAACTCAAGACCACCGATGGGCGCGTGTCCGGGTCAGCGCTTGTCGAGGTCGAGAACCTCGTCCACCTCGAGAAGATCATCCGCGCCGCGCGACGGGTGAAAGGCGTCAGCGAAGTGGCCCGGCGCGAGCGCCTGACGGCGGACACGGAGTAGATTGCACGTCGGGAGCCGCCTCCCACCCTTCATCCGCCCAACGATGCATCCCGCACTCCTGCACACGCACAACCTCCTGCGCTGGGTCGTCCTGATCGCCGGCGTCATCACGCTCGTCCAGGCGTTCCGCGGCCTCGACGGCTCGCGTCCGTACGCCAGCACGCGGAAGATCGGACTGATCTTCACGTCCGGGCTGCATGTCCAGCTCGTGATCGGCCTCGCGCTGTTCGTCGTCAGCCCGTTCATCCAGTCGGCGATGTCGGACATGAAGGCCACGATGGCGGATCGCGCCGTGCGGTTCTTCGTGGCCGAGCATCCGACGCTCATGGTCGCAGCCGTCGTCGTGGCGACCATCGGGGGCATCGTCGCGAAGAACGCGGCGAACGATGCGGCGCGCCACCGCAAGGCGCTCGTGTTCACCGCCGTCACGTTGTTGCTCATCCTCGTCGGCATCCCGTGGCAGCGCCCGCTGATGCCTGGAATGGGCGGCTGAGGCGCGTCGTGCGTCTCGTCCGGATTCCATGAGCGCCCCGACCTCATCTCCGTCGTTGTTCCGCGTCGAAGCGCCGTTCCAGCCCGGCGGGGACCAACCACGGGCGATCGCTGAACTGACGGCGGGGCTCGCGCGCGGCGACCGGTTCCAGACACTGCTCGGCGTGACCGGCTCGGGCAAGACGATGACGATGGCGAACGTCATCGCTGCGTACGGGAAGCCCACCTTGGTGCTCTCGCACAACAAGACCCTCGCGGCGCAGCTCTACGGCGAGCTCAAGGGTTTCTTCCCGCACAATGCCGTCGAGTACTTCATCTCGTACTACGACTACTATCAGCCGGAAGCGTACGTCCCGTCCTCCGACACCTATATCGAGAAGGACGCGTCGATCAACGAGGACATCGACCGGTTACGTCTCCGTGCGACCTCGTCGCTCATGGAGCGGGAGGACGTCATCATCGTCGCGACGGTCTCGGCGATCTACGGCCTGGGTGACCCCGAGACGTACAAGGCCTCGATGGTGATGCTCAGCGTGGGACAGACCATCGCGCGTGACGACATCCTCAAGGCGCTGGTGCGCATCCAGTACGGGCGCAACGATGTCGCGTTCGAACGCGGGACGTTCCGGGTGCGCGGCGATACCGTGGAGATCTTCCCGGCGTACGAAGAGCAGGCCGTGCGTGTCGAGATGTTCGGCGATGAGATCGAGAAGATCACGAAGATCGACCCGCTCACGGGCAAGGCCATCACGTCGCTGCCGCGCACCGCGGTGTACCCCGCGAAGCACTTCGTAACGACGCGTCCTTCGCTGGAACGGGCCGTGAAGGAGATCCGCGTGGAGCTGGCCGAACGCCTCGCGGTGTTGAAGGCGGCGAACAAGCTGCTGGAAGCACAGCGCCTCGAGTCGCGCACGAACTTCGACATCGAGATGATGCTCGAGATCGGGACCTGCCCGGGCATCGAGAACTATTCGCGCATCCTCGCGGGGCGCCCGACGGGTGCGCGACCGGCCTGCTTGTTCGACTACTTCCCGAGCGACTTCCTCGTGGTGGTCGATGAGTCGCATGTCACGCTGCCGCAGATCGGCGGCATGTTCAACGGCGACCGGGCGCGCAAGACGACACTGGTCGAGTACGGATTCCGCCTCCCGAGCGCGCTCGACAATCGCCCGCTGATGTTCGACGAGTTCCTTGCGCTCACCCCGCGCGCGGTGAACGTCTCGGCGACGCCGGGCGACCTCGAGCTCAAGCTCTCCGAGGGCGTCGTCGTCGAGCAGGTCATCCGTCCGACGGGATTGCTCGACCCCGTCATCGAGATCCGCCCGGTCAAGGGCCAGGTGGACGATCTGCTCCATGAGATCCGCCTGCGCGAACGTCGGGGTGAACGTGTGCTGGTCACCACGCTCACCAAGCGCATGGCCGAGGACCTCACGGACTACCTCGCGCAGGTGGGCGTGCGGGTGCGATACATGCACTCGGACATCGACGCCATCGAGCGCATGGAGATCGTGCGCGGTCTGCGGCTCGGTGAGTTCGACGTGTTGATCGGCATCAACCTGCTGCGGGAAGGGTTGGATCTCCCCGAGGTGTCGCTCGTCGCGATCCTCGACGCCGACCAAGAGGGATTCCTGCGCTCCGACCGTTCGTTGATCCAGACCGTCGGACGTGCGGCGCGTCATGTGGATGGGCGCGCGATCTTCTTCGCCGACCGCATCACCGGCTCGATGCAGCGCTGCCTCGACGAGACCGCACGTCGACGCACGATCCAGGAAGCGCACAACATCGAACACGGGATCACCCCCGCGGGCGTGATCAAGAGCGTCGACCAGATCCGCATCGTCACCCGCGTCGCCGACTCACGAGAGGGCACTGAGCAGCGGGAAGCCGAGCGCGGTCGCGGGAAGAAGCAGAAGAAGGTCGCCGAGGCGCAGCGCGCGTACGGCACCGACGATCTGCCCGCGCTCGTCGCGCGGCTGGAAGATGAGATGAAGACTGCGGCCAAGAACCTCGACTTCGAGACCGCCGCGCGGCTTCGCGACGAGTTGTTCGATCTCAAGGCGGCGATGGGTGACGGCGCCGGCAAGGGATCGCGTGCCCGTCGCTGAGCTCACCGAGCCCGAGCTGGCGCTCTGGGGTGAACGCTTCGGTCGCGCCTTGCCGCTGCCGTCCTTCGTCGTGCTGCGTGGTGAGCTCGGGGCGGGGAAGACGACACTCGTGCGTGCCATCGCACGCGCCCAAGGCGCGTTGGAGCCGGTGTCGAGTCCGACCTACGGGATCGTGCGGGAGTACATCTCGCCGCGTGGCGAGGTCGTGCACATCGACCTCTATCGGATCAACGATCCCGAGGAGCTGCATCAGATCGGCTGGGAGGACGTGCTCCGTTCACGCGGCCTCGTGCTCCTCGAGTGGCCCGAGCGCGCGGAGGATGCGTTGCCCCAGGGCCACGTCACCCTGCAGCTCGAGCACGTACCCGGCCGACCGGACGTGCGGCGACTCACGTGGTGAGCGCCCCGCTCGCGCCGTCAACGGCGCCGTCGCCTGCGCGGGGACTGGTCCTCGCGCTGGACGCGGCCGCATCGCTCGGGACGATCGCCGTGTTGCGCGACGGTCGTGGCGTGGCCGAACGGGTGGTCGAGATGAAGAGCAACGCCGACGAACGGTTCTTCCCTGCGATCCTCGACACGTTGCGTGACGCCGGTGCCGAACCGCGGCTGCTCGACGCCGTGGTGTGCGGCGCTGGCCCTGGGAGCTTCACCTCGTTGCGGGTGGTCGGCGCGATCGCGAAAGGCCTGGCGGTCGGCGGGGCCTTGCCTCTGTTCGCCGTGCCGTCGCTCGCGCTGATCGTTGCGGCCGATGCGACGACCACCGGCGCCGGGCGTTGGTTGGCCACCCTCGATGCGATGCGTGGGGACCGCTACCTCGCGCTGGTCACGTCCGCCGCCGATGGCAGCATCGAGCGCGTCGAATCGCTGGGACTCGCGCCCGCGGACCAGACCGCGGCACGGGCACAAGCACTCGGCGCGACGGCGATCGGGCCGGACGAACCCCGCCGGGCGATGCCGCACGCGCGCGGAGTGGTGCGTGCGCTCGCGTTGGTCGCCGCCGCGGGGCCGGTGGATGTCGGTCGCTGGGAGCCGGTGTACGGTCGGCTGGCCGAAGCGCAAGTGAAGTGGGAGGCCGAGCACGGGCGTGCGTTGGTCGCCGAGCGATTCGCGTCGTGAGCGACGCGGGACGGCTGCGACTGCGTCAGGCCCGGCTCGAGGACATCCCCGAGATCCATGCCATCGAGTCCACGAGCTTCGGCGATCCGTGGACCCCCGATTCGTTCGCCCAGATGTTCGAGCAGCCGCGTGTGCTGGCGACCGTCGCACTCAGCGGAGACGCCCTCGTCGGGTACTGCATCGCGTGGCAGATCGCGGACGAAGCCGAGATCGCGAACATCGCGGTGCGCGCCGACCTGCGCGGGCAGGGGGTCGGCGGGGCGCTCCTCGACGATCTGATCGTTCAGGTCGGGCGAGCCGGTGGGGCGACGATCTATCTCGAGGTCCGGGAGGGCAACACGCCGGCGCAAGCCCTGTACCGGAGCCGCGGCTTCGCGGCGGCGGGCCGTCGGGCCGCGTACTATCAACATCCCGAGGAGGACGCCTTGGTGTTCCGGCGCGAGTGGGCAGGCCCTCCCGGTGACGATTAGCTTTCGCTAAGAACGTTCCGATGCGACGGAGACCGGCCGGCCCCGGTATGGTGTGCGCGCGGACTGACCCATTCCAGGAGGCATTGTGAGCCGCAGCTTGAACAAGGTGACGTTGATCGGGAACCTCGGCGCTGACCCCGAGATCCGGACCACGTCGAACGGCAGCAAGGTCGCGCAGTTCTCCATCGCCACCAGCCGGCAGTGGAGCTCGGCGTCGGGTGAGAAGCAGGAGAAGACCGAGTGGCACAAGTGCGTGGCGTGGAACCAGGGCACCAAAGGTTCCGGACTCGCCGACATCGTCGAGCGCTACGTGAAGAAGGGTGACAAGATCTACGTCGAAGGCCGCATCGAGTACCGCCAGTACGACGACAAGGACAAACAGACGCGCTACGTGACCGAGATCAACGTGCGCGACATCCTGTTGCTCGGCGGCGGTCGCGGCGGTGACGGTGGCTTCGAGGGCGGGGCGCGTCCGGCCCGCGCGGCCGCCGGTGCCAAGGCCTCGGGTGGCAACGACGGGTTCGAGGAGTTCCCAGCCGCCATGGACGGCGACGACGATCTGCCCTTCTGAGCCTCACGGCGCAGGCGGGGACGGGGCGGGGTCACCGACGGTGGCCCCGCCCCTGAGCCTTCAGGCGTCGCCGGTGCCGAGATCGATACGGGTCGTTTCCCCGTTACCGGGTCGGTCGTCACTTTCCGAGACCCCAAACCGGCGATCCCGCCGGCTAGGGGTATTCCCCGCGTCCGCAGCCCAATCTGCCATGCGTCCCTACCGTCGCTCCGTCCTCGCCTCCCTGGTCCTCGCTGGTCTCTCTGTCGTGCCCGCGATCGCGCTGGCACAGGGGGCACCGCAGCAGACTCACACGGTCAAGAAGGGCGATACGCTGTGGGATATCGCTCAGACCTATCTCGGCGACCCGTTCCGGTGGCCGGAGATCTACCGTCGCAACACCGAGACGGTGAAGGATCCGAATCTCATCTATCCCGATCAGGTCCTGATCATCTCGGGAGACGTGGCTGCGTCGCCGGGCACGCCCGCGGACGCACCCGCCCCGACCGCGGAGCCGACGCCGACTCCGATGCCGACACCGGACGCGCCGATGGTGCCCGTGCAGAACGCGCCCCAAGCGTCCGGCGGAGCTCCGCGCCCGATGACGATCTTCAATCCGGATCGCTATCGGATGGTGCGCGGCGCCCGCGAGTCGGTCGCTCTACGGTCGCGCGGGGCCGCGGTTCGGCCCGGGGACTTCACGCGCGCTCCGTTCCTATGGGAAGCCAACGGCGTCGCCGGGACCGGCAAGGTGGGCAAGGCGGTCGGTGATGATGGCGTCGCACCAACGCAGTATGAGCGCCCGGTGCAGCTCTACGAGCGCGTGCACGTCGAGCTTCCGAAGGGCGCGACAGGTGCGAAGAACGAGCAGTTCCTCGTCGTGCGCTACGGCCCGGTCCTCTCGGGAGCCGGCCAAGTCGTCATTCCCACGGGGATCATCAAGCTCTTCACGGACGCCGCCGGCGGTCGCGCCGAGGCGGGCGTGGTCACGAAGTACGAGGACGTGTTCGCCGGGCAGATGATCATCCCGCTCGAGACGTCGACGCTCGCGGCCGGGGTCTACCCGACGCGCGTGGAGTTCGGCGCGAAGACCACGCTCCTGTGGATGCAGGACAACCCCATCATGCCGTCCCTCGGGCAGTATGTGATGCTCAGTGGAGGGGCCAGCTCGGGCATCGTGCCGGGCGATCAGGTCACGATCCAGCGCGACATGGGGATCGATGACAAGGGTGTCCCGATCCCGCCCGAAGAAGTGGCGGTGCTGCAGATCGTGCGCGTCACGACGTGGGGCGCGAGTGCGATCCTCATCAGCCAGACCGATGGCGTGGTGAACACCGGCATGACCGGTCGGATCACCGCCAAGATGCCCTGAAGTCCGCGCTAGTCCTACGACGGCGGGCACCCTCCGCCTACATTCCCTTTCATGACTACTCGCCGCGTCCTCGTCACCGGTGGAGCCGGATTCATCGGCTCCACCGTCGCCGATTCGTTCCTCGCTGACGGCTGGTCCGTCACCGTCCTCGACAGCCTTATCACCGGCAAGCGCGCGCAGGTCCCTGCGGGCGCTTCGTTCGTCGAGGCGGACATCCGCTCCAAGGCGGCGGCCGACTGCATACGTGACGGTGCCTTCGACGTGGTCTGTCACCTCGCCGCGCAGATCGACGTGCGCAAGAGCGTGACCGACCCGGCGTTCGATGTGGACGTGAACATCGGCGGTTCGGTGAACCTCATGTCGGCCGTGCATGCGACGGGTCGCGCGACGCGGATGATCTTCGCCTCGACCGGTGGTGCCGTGTACGGCGACTTCGTCGACCCGCCCAACATCGAGACCTACGCGAAGGATCCCGAGTCGCCGTACGGCATCGCCAAGTTCGCGACCGAGCTCTACCTCGCATACTACGCTCGCGTGCACAAGCTCGACTACATCGCGCTGCGCTTCGCCAACGTGTACGGGCCGCGGCAGGACCCGCACGGTGAAGCCGGCGTGGTCGCCATCTTCTGCCAGCGCATCATCGACGGGACGCCGCTCACCGTGTTCGGGGACGGGGGCCAGACCCGCGACTACGTGTACGTCGGGGATGTCGCACGGGCCCACTTGCTCGCCGCCAAGCGTGGGACGATCCCCGCCGGCCGCGTCGATGACCGCGCCTTCAACCTCGGCACGGCGAAGGAGACCTCGGTGGTCGAACTCGCGAAGTTCCTCATGCAGGCTGCGAAGAAGGAGGTCCCGCTCAAGCACGCCGACGCGCGCGCGGGGGAACAGCGACGCTCCGTGGTGAGTATCGACAAGGCGAAGGCGGGGCTTGGGTGGGCGCCGGAAGTGTCCATCGAGGAAGGGCTCCGTCGCACCTACGACTGGTTCGCCAACCGTTGATGTTCTTCCAGATTGCTGCGACCGCCGTCCCGTCGAACACGCTCGACCTCATCCGCGCCGCCACACCCTTCTCCAAGGCGGTGCTGGTCATTCTGGCGCTGCTGTCGCTCGCCTCGTGGGCCGTGATGCTCTCGAAATGGGTGACGTTCCGGAAGACGGAACGCATGGCGAAGTCGTTCATGGACGAGTTCCACAAGACCGGCCGCCTTGATGCCGTGGCGTCGCTGGCGAAACGGTCGAACCCCAGCGCGCACACGCGGGTGTTGCAGCGGGCGCTGCAGTTCCTCACGGAGACGCGCGTGGTCACCACCGAACACGGCGCGCCAGCGACGCTTTCCGCGTCGCAGGTCCAGGCGTTGCGCCTCGTGCTCGACGCCGAGACCAACAACGAACGCGACGCACTGGGTACCTACATCCCGTTCCTCGCGATGGTGGGGTCGGTGAGCCCGCTGCTCGGCCTCATGGGCACGGTGATCGGTGTGATCACGGCGTTCCTCGGCGTTGCACGCGGCGGGTCGGGCAATCTCGCCGCCGTGGCGCCCGGTGTCGCCGAAGCACTGATCGCGACGGCCGTCGCCCTGGCGGTCGCCATTCCGGCGTACTTCGGCTACAACCTGTTCGCCGCGCGACTGAACAAGTTCGACGGACAGCTCGAGGGCTTCGGCTCCGAGGTCATCGCGCTGATGGCGCGCGAGGGGCGGATCTAGCATGGCGCGCCGCGGCCGCGGGGAGCGCACCCCGCTGAACGCGGAGATCAACGTCGTCTCGCTGATCGACGTGATGATGCTCCTCATGATCATCTTCATGATCACCGCCCCGATGATGACCGGCGGCGTGGACGTGGCGTTGCCCAAGGCGGTTTCGCGCCCGCTCGACACGAAGAGCCCACTCGTGGTGTCGATCACGCGTGCCGGGCGGATCTACGTCGACGACGTGGCCGTGTCGCTCTCGGAGTTCCGCGGGAGCCTCCGTTCGCTCGCTGCCAAGTCGGGAACCGACGCGGTGGCATTGCGGGCCGATCAAGGCGTCGATTACGGGAAGGTGGTGCAGGTGCTCGCGGTCATGCAGGCGGCGGGTCTCAAGGTGAACCTGCTCACCGAGCCGGAGGACGTGAACAAGTGAGCGCGGCCACGCGCCGCGCGCCGGGCCTCGTGGGTCCGTTGATGCTCTCGGTCGTGCTACACGCGGTCGTGATCGTTCCGTTCGCCGTCTGGCGGTCCGGCGAGACGGTGAGTCCGGCACCGATGTTCAGGGTGGAACTCATCGCTGCGCCGGCCGGCGAACGCTCCACGGGAGTCGTGCGCGATGCACCCCCTGAGGATCCGCCGAAAGAAACGAAGGCTCCGCCCAAGGCCGCGACCAAGGCGACGGAGACCGTCGCCGCCGTGAAGCCGCCGGACCGTCGCGCCAAGGTGCCGACGCGCGCCACCGAGAACATCACCAAGACGGTCGAGAAGAAGGTGTCGCCGAGCAAGGCACCGACGGCCGGTGGCGGTGAGGTCGGCGGCCAAGGAGCCGATGCCGCCACCGTACGCACGGAAGGGATCGATTTCCCGTTCCCCGGGTATCTGCGCAATATCGTCCAGCAGATCGCACTCAACTTCAAGCCGAAGAACCCCGGCGCGCGCAAAGCCGAGGTCTTCTTCCTGATCCGCCGCGACGGCTCGGTGAGCGGATTCCGTTTCGTCACCAGCAGCGGCGACTTCGCGTTCGATCTCGAGGTGCAAGGTGCCCTTGAGGCCGCGAAGGCGAGCTTCGGACCGCTGCCGGCCGGCTTCACCGATGACATCCTGCCGGTCTCCTTCAGCTTCGACCCCGCACGCCTGCGATGAACCATACGCTCCGTTCGACCTCTGCCGTCGCAGTCGCCCTGGGCTCGGTCACCGTCCTCTCGCTGCTGCTCGCCTCGACGGCGCGCGCCCAAGAGCCGTCGCAGGGTGTGCGGATCGGGTTGACCTACTCCGCCGGCACGCGGCCGGGGCTGTACGTGCTGCCTTTGCGCGGTACCAACGCCGACTCGATCCGCGCGATCATCACGCGCGACATCGACTTCGGTGACCGGATCAGCGTCATCGCCCCGGACTCCGGTGTGCCGGTGACGGGCCGATTGAACTATCCGCTCTACGGGCGCCTCGGCGCGGCGGCGATCCTGCAGCTCTCGCTCAACGCAGGCGGTGGGATGCGCGTGGTCGTGCACGAGGTCGGGGCGGGGCGGGTGATCCACACCAAGGACTACTCGTTCGCTGGCACGACCTTCTCGCCCGAGTGGCGGATGTCGCTGCACGCGATCGCCGACGAGATCGAGCGCCAGGTGACCGGCGTCCCCGGCATCGCTTCCACGCGCGTGCTCTTCGTCCGCGGCGGGGCGCTCTGGCAGATCGATTCGGACGGGCACGGGGCCAAACCGGTCTCGGGGGCGACGTCGGCGTTGGGGCCGGTCTGGCATCCGTCAGGGACGATGGTGGCGTACACCGAGATGCGCGACGACGGCACGCATGTGCTCGTGCGCGACCTCGTGAGCGGGAGCGCGCGGCGCGTTTCTCGTCGCGCCGGGGCGAACTCCTCACCCGCCTTTTCACCGGACGGGAAGATGCTCGCGTACTCCAGCGGCGACGACGGCACCGATCTGTTCGCCGCGCGTCTCGACGGCAGTACGGAGGAGGAGCGGATCACCGTGGGCCGCGGCTCAACGAACTCGCAGCCGACCTTCGCGCCGGATGGGCGACGCATCGCCTTCACCACGTCGCGTTTGGGGCGTCCGGAGATATATATTACCGACAGCGACGGTGCGAATCCGGAGCTTCTGACCACATCGGGATTCGGCGACCAGTTGTACCGCGCCGATCCGTCGTGGTCGCCGGACGGACGGTTCGTCGCGTTCTCCACGCAGATCGAAGGGCGGTTCCAGATCGCGACGATCGGCTTGCGCGATCGCGCGGTGAAGCAGCACACGATCGAGAAGGTGAACGAGGATCCTTCGTGGGCGCCGGATGCCCGCCACCTCGTCTTCACGTCCAATCGCAGCGATGTAAAGCAGTTGTGGGTGCTCGACACCGAGTCCGGACGTCTGCGACAGCTGACGCACGGACCGGCTTCCCGGATGGCGGCCTGGTCGCCACGGCTTTCAACCGCGCGCTGAGTCAGCGTCGCACCTGTTTCCTTTACTGAGGTTCCCCACTATGCAGACCCGTTCCCTCCTCGTCGTCGCGGTCGCGGCTGTTGCGCTCGCTACCGCCGCCTGCGGCACCAAGGCGCCTGAAGTCGCGCCGGTCCCGGCTGTCAACACCGATTCGATCAACGCGGCCGCCGCCGAGCGCGCGCGTCGCGAGGCCGAAGAGCGCGCCGCCCGCGAGCGTCGTGAGGCGGAAGCGCGCGCCGCGCGTGAGCGCGCCGAAGCCGCGGCCCGTGCCGAGCGTGAGGCCGCCGAGCGTGCCCGCGCCGCCATGGCGGCCGCCCGCGCGGCGTTCGCGACCGCCGTCTACTTCGACCTCGACAAGTCGGAGCTCAGCAGCGACGCCCGCGCCGTACTCGACGCCAAGCTGCCGCTCCTCCGCGCCAACCCGAACGTCCGCATCCGGATCGCCGGGCACGCCGATGACCGTGGGTCGGACGAATACAACCTCGCGCTGAGCCAGCGCCGCGCCGCAGCCGCCAAGCGCTACCTCGTCGACCAGGGCATCCCGGCCGATCGCATCGACGTCGCCGGCTTCGGCGAAGAGCGTCCGGCCATGCAGGGCAGTGGTGACGATGTGT
>JBJXGK010000172.1:0-3183 GCA_046153705.1 Gemmatimonadaceae bacterium | reverse complement strand
GCGAGCGTGGCGGAATTGGTAGACGCGCAGGACTTAGGATCCTGTGCCGAAAGGCGTGTGGGTTCGAGTCCCACCGTTCGCATTATTCTGGATGGTGGATGGTGGATGGTGGATGGTGGATGGTGGGTGGTGGGTGGTGGATGGTGGATGGTGGATCGCAGATGGTCAGCAGTGTCTAGATCGCGTGACAGGGGGTGGTGTAAATCACGCTTTGCACCCACCTTACTTACTCAGGGGCACCATTCTCCCGGTCGGAGCGTTTGCCGCATATGCGGATTGTCGTCATCGGTAGTGGATTCGGAGGACTCGCGGCCGCGATTCGGCTGCGCGCGCAGGGGCATGAGGTCACGGTCGTCGAGCAACGCGACCAAGCCGGTGGCCGTGCGTATGTGTACCGCCAAGACGGTTTCACGTTCGACGGCGGCCCCACGATCATCACGGCGCCCTGGCTCATCGACGATCTCTTCACGCTCGCCGGGCGCAAGACGAAGGACTATGTCGACATCGTCCCAATCGATCCGTTCTATCGGATCCGGTTCGAGGACGGCTCGATGTTCACGTACAACTCCGACCGCGAATCGCTGCTCAAGCAGATCCGCGAGTTCAGCCCCAAGGACGAACAGGGCTATCTCGCCTTCGCCAAGCAGAGCGAAGCCGTGTTCGATACGGGGATGGCGCTCATCGACAAGCCGTTCGGGAAGTTCACCGATATGCTCAAGGTGCTCCCCGACCTCGTGCGACTGCGCGCGGACCGCTCCGTCGCGGGGCTTGCCAACGCCTATATCAAGGACGAGCGGCTGCGTCAGGTGTTCTCGTTCCATCCGCTGCTTGTCGGCGGCAATCCGTTCCAGACGACCAGCATGTACACGCTCATCCACCATCTCGAGCAGAAGTGGGGCGTGTGGTTCGCGATGGGCGGCACGGGCAAGCTCGTCGAGGGGTTCGTGCGGTTGCTGCTCGACATCGGCGGTACGTTGCGGCTGTCGACCACGGTGGCGGAGATCGTCATCGACGAGCGCTCCGGGCGTGCGACCAGCGTGCGCCTCGCCTCAGGCGAGGTGATCGCGGCCGACGCGGTGGTGAGCAACAGCGACGTCGCATTCACGTACAAGCAGCTCGTCGCCCCGCGGTTCCGGAAGAAGTACACCGATCGCAAGATCGACAACATCAACTACTCGATGTCGCTGTTCGTGATCTATTTCGGCACGAACAAGCGCTACGAGGACATCGCGCACCATGAGATCCTCATGGGCCCGCGGTACCGCGAGCTGCTGCGCGAAGTGTTCGACGCCAAGACGCTCGCGAAGGACTTCTCCTTGTATCTGCACCGCCCCACGGCCACGGATCCTTCGCTGGCGCCGGCGGGCTGTGATTCGTGGTATGTGCTCTCGCCGGTGCCGCACCTCGGGGGGCCGACCGACTGGAAGAAGGCCGCGAAGCCGTATCGTGATGCCATCATCCAGTACCTCGAAGACCGGTACCTGCCGGGGCTCTCCAAGCACATCGTCACGGAGCGGTACATCGACCCCCTGCACTTCCGCGACACGCTGTCGTCCCACATGGGCTCCGCGTTCTCGGTGCAGCCCACGCTCACGCAATCGGCGTGGTTCCGTCCGCACAACGTGAGTGAGGATGTGCCCAATCTCTACTTCGCCGGTGCCGGCACACATCCGGGCGCGGGTCTCCCGGGCGTGATCAGCTCGGGGAAGATCGTCGCAGAGCTCATCGGGGAGGCGGCTTAGATGATGTTCCCAGGGATCATCAAGGAGACGGACGTCGAACTGGCGCGTGCGGATGCGGCGCAGTGCGAGACGATCACCCGCGCCCACGCGCGCACGTTCGCGCTGGCGTCGTCGTTCCTCCCGGCGCGCAAGCGTCGGGGCGCGTTCGCGGTCTACGCGTTCTGCCGCCTCGCCGATGACATCGTCGACCGCGCCGAGGGGCGTGACCCGGCCGATGTGGCCACCGAGCTCGGGTTGTATCGCGCCGGCGTGGACGAGGCCCTGCACGGACGTCCCGAAGGCCCCGTGTTCCGCGAGCTCGACCGCGCCGTGCGCGACTTCGGTGTGCCGCGTGAGGTGCTCGTCGAGCTGCTCGATGGTGTCGCCTGCGACCTGCAGCCTGCGTTCTACAAGTCGTGGGGAGACCTCACCTCCTACTGCGAAGGCGTCGCGTCATCGGTGGGTTCGATGTGCACGTACGTATTCGGGGTGCCGGGCGGCGACGTCGTGCGCGAGCGCGCGCTCAAGTACGCGCGCACCCTCGGCGTGGCGATGCAGCTCACCAACATCCTCCGCGACGTCGGCGAGGATGCGCAGCGGGGTCGCTGCTACCTCCCCCACGAGGATCTCGAGTTCTTCGGCTTGAGCGCGGACCGTGTGCTCAGTGACCCGACGCTCAAGGACGACCCGCGCTGGCATCGTCTCATGAAGCACCAGGTCGCCCGCGCGCGCGCCTTGTACCGCGCGGCGACGCCGGGCATCTCGCTGCTCGCGCCCGACTCACAGCGTTGCGCCCGCGCCTGCGCGGATGGCTACGCCGCGATCCTCGGCGCGATCGAGGCGAACAACTACGACTCGTTCTCCGTGCGAGCCCGCGTGGGCACGTGGAGTCGCGCGAGTCTGCTGTGGTCGGTCTGGCGGTCGGGCCCGGCGCGCCCGGAGGCGGGATCGGACGGACCGGTGATCGAGTGGGGCACGCGGACGTACTCGCGTCCTGAGGAAGTCGACCTTTGCGCGTGAAGGATGCCGAGACTCGCATGCGGAACGTGAATACAGACCTTCCCGAGTACTCCCTCGACCGCGCGGCCAAGGGCATGCTCACCGGCCACATCATCTTGATCGCGTTCGCAACCGCGGCCATGGTGACAATCCTGGTGGGAGACTTCCCCGTCTGGTTGACCGGCCCGTACACGCAGGGCGTGTACACGTTCGGCTGGAAGTACTCCGGCCAGGTGTACATTCTGCTCGGCACGTTCGCGGCATTGCTCCACTCGGCGTCGCGCTTCGGCACCGGGCGCGCGGTCGCTGTTTTCGTGGTGGCGTCGGGCGTTGCGCTGCTGTCGGAACTCGGCGGCACCAACGTCGGCCTGCCGTTCGGACCGTACCACTACACGCCGATGCTCGGCTACATGGTCGCCGGCGATGTGCCGTACGCGATCCCGATCAGTTGGTACTACATGCT
>JBJXGK010000157.1:0-8736 GCA_046153705.1 Gemmatimonadaceae bacterium | reverse complement strand
AGGGTCATGAGCTGCATGTCGAGGTTCTTCACGTGGCCCATCTCGTGGGCAACGACGGCCTGGAGTTCCTCGCGGTCCAGAAGGTCGAGGAGGCCCTGCGTGACGGCCAAATGGCTCTTGGCAGGGTCCGTCCCCGTCACGAAGGCGTTGGGGTCGGGGTCGTCGATGATATAGACGCGGGGGACGGGCACCCCGGACGCGATTGACATCTCCTCGACGACGTTCGTGAGAAGGAGTTGCTGGTCACCGGTGGGGGTCAGAAGCTCCCAAGCACCGGCAGACGAGAGCACCCGATCGGCGCCTTTGCGGCGGGTAGACCAGACCATGATCAGGGCCACCGCGGCCATCGCGATGCCGAACCATGGGATGACATGGCGGTAGCCATCGGGGTCGCCGGTGTTCTCGGGACGGGTGAACTCGTAGAGGAGCCAGTCGCCGCCCAGGCCCAGCCAGGCGAAGAAGAGGAGAAAGCCGAGGACCAACCAGCGCGACTTGCGCCGGTTGGCCGCCTGCTGCTCGAACAGGTTCACGGCTTACCTCGCTCGGGCGCCCTCGCTCACGCCCCGCGGCGGAAGTCGACGTTCGGGACGGCGCGCTCGGCGGCTTCCTCGATCTCCCACAACTCCGCCGGGGCGGCGTTGGCCATGCCGGCGACCATGTTGGTGGGGAACTGCTGCTGCTTGGTGTTGTAGCTCGTCGCCGTGTCGTTGTAGAGCTGCCGGGCGAAGGCGACCTTGTTCTCGGTGCTGGTCAGCTCCTCCTGGAACTGTTTCATGTTCGAGTTGGCCGTGAGCGCCGGATACGCCTCGGCCAGGGCGAAGAGCTTGCCGAGCGAGGCGGTGAGGGCGGCTTCGGCCTTGGCGGTGGCGGCGACGTGCTGGGTGTCGAGGCTGGCGGAGGCGGTAACGGCGGTGTTGCGTGCGGCGATTACGGCCTGCAGGGTGTCCTTCTCGAAGTCCATCGCCGCCTGCACCGACTTCACCAGGTTAGGGATCAGGTCGTGGCGCCGCTTGAGCTGGACGTCGATCTGCTTGAGGGCGTTGACAGTCTGGTTCTTGGCGGCGATGAGGCCGTTATACGCGCCGATCGCCCAGACGACTAGGCCGGCGACTACCACCAGTAGCATGATCGACATTGTGCGGCTCCGGTTTCGTTTGGTTTTGGTGCGTGCGAACAATCTACTGACTATTTCCACCGCCGAGGGCACAGCCGTTGCGGTCCCCACGCCCTACGCAGAAACGGAGCGGGGGGTGACGCCAACGGCGTCACCCCCCGCGATCACAACGCCGAGCGAACTCAGCCCTGCTGCGCCTTCTTCTTCGCCATCGCATCCATCACCCACGTCGCCGGGATGATGAAGAACGGCGTGAGCACGAGCCCGAGCAGCATGTTGATCCAGGTGAGCCCGATATAGTACGCGCCCATGCCGAGGCCGGCGATGAGGGTGCCGAGGGGGCCGCCGAAGTTCGATTCCACGTGCTTGCTCCGAGGTTCGTCGAAGGATCTGCGAAAGTGGTCGCGTGCTGACGAGACTATTTTACACATATGTCGCGCGGAAGGGAATCGGTGCTGGCGGAAATCCATGGGGCGCTCGCGGCGATGCCGCGGGGGCGGTGGTTGCTCGCGGTATCGGGCGGACGCGATTCGATGGTGCTGCTCGACGCGATGGCGTCGGCGCGCGGGCATGAGGTCGCGGCGGTCGCGACGTTCGACCATGGCACCGGCCGCGCCGCCAGCCGGGCGGCGGCGATGGTGGTGCAGGAAGCGGAGGTGCGCGGTCTCCCTGTTGTTCAGGGCTTGGCGCGCGCTGATCTGGCGCACTCGGAGGCCGCGTGGCGTACGGCGCGGCATCGGTTCCTCGATGGGTGGGCGCGGGAGCTCGAGGCGCGGGTAGTTACCGCGCACACACGGGACGATCAGATCGAGACCGTGGTGCTGCGGCTGCTGCGCGACTCCGGTCCGCGGGGCTTGGCGGGGATGCTCGCGACGACCACGCCCGGTCGGATCGCTGAGCTGTCTTCGCGTGAGCGGGTGCGGCCGCTCATCACGGTGTCCCGCGCCTCGGTGCACGCCTTTCACGCCGCGCGAAAGCTCAGAGTGGTCGAGGATCCCAGCAACGGGCGGATGGATCACGCACGGAACCGGGTGCGCCAGGAGATCCTGCCGGCGTTGGAGCGGGTTCAGCCGGGCTTCTCCGACTGGTGCTGGGACGTGAGCGTGCGCGCGGCGGCGCTGCGTGCGGGGCTCGATTCCGTGGTGCGGGAGCACGTCGAGGTGCACACCGTTGCCGACGAGCAGGAACCGTCGCAGGTGGTGATCCTCAAGGCGGCACCGTTCGCCGATCTCGCGTCGGACGCGTGGACGGCGCTCTGGCCGGCGGTGGCGGCGCGTGCGGGAGTGGTCATGGATCGGCGCGGCGTCACGCGCGCGTCGCACTGGGCACCGCGGTCGACCGTCGGTCAGTCGATCCAACTCTCCGGCGGTGCGAGCATCACGCGTACCCGGTCCACTTTCGTGTTGCGGGGAACGCCCTCCGCCACACCCGGATATATATTGTATCAATGACTGCACCTGTCGCCGACCCGCGCCTCAAAGGCCGCGCCGTCAAGCGTATCGCCCTCGACGAGCAGCAGATCGCCCGTCGCGTCAAGGAACTCGGCCGGGAGATCACGGCGGCGTATCCCGACGGCGAGCTGCTGGTGCTCGGCTTGCTCAAGGGGAGCTTCATCTTCCTCGCCGACCTCGTGCGCGAGATCGAGCGTCCGTTGCACGTCGACTTCCTAGTCGCGTCGAGTTACGGCGACGCCATGGTGTCGTCCGGGAATGTACGGCTGGTGTATGATCCGGAAACAACTTTGGAGGGGAAACACATTCTCCTCGTAGAAGACATCGTCGATTCCGGGCGCACGTTGCAGAAGCTCATGACGCTGCTCGCGGAGCGGAAGCCGAAGTCGCTCCAGATCTGCGCCCTGCTCGACAAGAAGATCGCCACCTCGTTGCATCACCCGGTGAAGTTCATCGGATTCGATGCGCCGCACGAATTCCTCGTCGGCTACGGATTGGACCATGCGGAGGATTTCCGTCATGTGCCCTACGTCGCCAGCCTGCAGTAAGGGAGCCAAATGGCCGCCAACACACCGCAGAAGCCCGGAGGCATCGGGCGATTCTCCCGGACGCTCTCGTTCTGGCTGATCGCCTTCCTCGTCCCCGTCGTCCTGATCCAGTTCGCGATGCGCAACAGCGAACAGTCGACGGTGATCGACGTCTCCGTGTATGACCAGCAACTCGAAGCCGACAACATCTCGCGGGTCACGATCGTGGGTGGCAAGCAGGTGACGGGCGAGTTCAAGAGCCGCATCCTCATCAAGGGGCGCGAGGTCAAGAACTTCAAGACGCTGTTCGCGATCGCGGACAGCGAGCAGGAACTCGCGCGGTTGCGCGCGAAACAAGTGTCGATCCGCGCCGAGGAGCCGAGCCCGAGTGTGCTCACGGTGCTGGTGAGTCTGTTGCCGTGGGTGCTGATCCTCGGCATCTGGATCTTCCTGTTCCGTCAGATGCAGGCTGGCGGCAACAAGGCGTTCTCGTTCGGCAAGTCCAAGGCGAAACTGCTTTCGGGCGACACGCCGAAGGTCACGTTCGCCGATGTGGCGGGCGCGGACGAAGCGAAGGTCGAGCTGCGCGAGATCATCGAGTTCCTGAAGGACCCGCAGAAGTTCACGAAGCTCGGTGGCCGTCTGCCCAAGGGCGCGCTCTTGGTGGGCCCGCCGGGCACCGGCAAGACCTTGCTCGCGCGCGCGGTGGCCGGTGAGGCCGGGCGTCCGTTCTTCTCGATGTCGGGCTCCGACTTCGTGGAGATGTTCGTCGGCGTGGGTGCGTCGCGTGTGCGTGACCTGTTCGAGCAGGGCAAGGCGAATGCGCCGTGCATCATCTTCATCGACGAGATCGACGCGGTGGGTCGTCACCGCGGCGCCGGCTTGGGCGGTGGGCATGACGAGCGCGAGCAGACGCTCAACCAACTGCTCGTGGAGATGGATGGCTTCGAGTCGAACGAGGGCGTGATCCTGATCGCCGCGACAAACCGCCCGGACGTGCTCGACCCGGCGCTGCTGCGCCCGGGCCGTTTCGATCGACAGATCGTGGTGGATGCGCCGGACCTGCGTGGTCGCGAGGGCATCCTGAAGGTGCACGTCCGCAACAAGCCGTTGGCCGAGGATGTCGATATCCATCGCTTGGCCCGTGGAACGCCGGGCATGGCGGGTGCGGACCTGGCCAACCTCGTGAACGAGGCTGCGCTGCTGGCTGCGCGTCGCAACCATGACAAGATCTACCAGGTGGACTTCGAGGACGCGAAGGACCGCGTCATGCTCGGCGCCGAACGGAAGTCGTTGGTGATGAAGGAAGAGGAACGTCGCTTGACGGCGTTCCACGAGGCGGGTCACGCGGTGTGCGCGATCCGCGTGAAGGGCAACGATCCGCTGCACAAGGTGACCATCGTGCCGCGTGGGCGCGCGCTGGGCCTGGCGTTCACGTTGCCTGAGGATGACCGGGTGAGCGTGACGCGCGAGCAGATCGAAGCGCGGCTGGTGATGGCGTACGGTGGTCGCGTGTCGGAGGAGCTGGTGTTCGGTCGTGAGCACGTGACGACCGGCGCGGCGTCCGACATCCAGCAGGCGACCGGTATCGCGCGTCGCTATGTGAGCCAGTGGGGCTTGTCCGATGCGATCGGTCCGATCCTCGTGGGCGACAACGAACAGGAAGTGTTCCTGGGTCGTGAGCTGACGAGCCGCCGACAGGTGTCGGAGCGCACGGCGCAGCAGGTCGATGACGAGGTCTCTCGCGTGATCAACACGGCGTACAACCGTGCGATGGATACGATCACGACGCACCGGGATCTGTTGGATCGGATCGCGAATGCGTTGCTGGAGCGTGAGACGTTGTCGCGTGAGGACATCGCGTTCCTGGAGCGTGGGGAGGCGTTGCCGCCGCGGCAGGAGCCGCCGACTTCGATGCCGGCGGAGAAGGTGGTGACGGCGAGTCCTGAGGCGCGACGCGTGTTGCCGCCGATGATCGGGGGACCGGAGCCATCTCCCGCATGACATGACCAGTACCTTCTTCACCTTCAGCTGGCGCGATCTCTTCGAGGTCGCGCTTGTTGCTTTCATACTCTATCGTGGGCTGTTGTTGATCTCGGGTACCCGGGCCCTGCAGATGCTCGCGGGGATCGTGGTGCTCGTGTTGGCGTACGCGGCGGCGTGGCTGCTCAAGCTCACGATGGTGACGTGGCTCCTCGGCCTGGCCTTCACGTACGGCGTGTTCGCGGCGGTGGTGGTGTTCCAGCCGGAGCTGCGGGCGGCGTTGGCGAACCTCGGGCGACGGCGGATGGGATGGCTGACGCGGCGCGAGGCGGGGAGTGAGGCGGCGTCCGTGTTGTCCGATACCGCGTTCCGACTCGCACGACGGAGTTTCGGGGCGATCATCGCGGTGGAGCGGGATGTTTCGCTCGCGGGGTTCATCGCGAGCGGGACGCCGATGGATGCGGAGGTGCAGGCGGAGTTGTTGACGGCGGTTTTCACTCCGGCGTCGCCGTTGCATGATGGCGCGGCGGTGGTGCGCGGGGATCGGCTGGTGGGGGCCGGGTGCATCCTGCCGCTGTCGGCAGCGTCGTTGGACAAACAGTTCGGGACGCGGCATCGCGCGGCGATCGGGTTGAGCGAGGAGAGCGATGCGGTGGTGATCGTGGTGTCGGAGGAGCGGGAGATGGTGTCGGTGGCGTTCAATGGTACCTTGCGACGGATGATGTCGGAGCGGGAGCTCCGGACGTTCCTGTTGGCGCGGGAGCGGCGGAGTGATGAGGGCTGACGGGCGCGCCCACGCGGCAACGCTTCCGATCCTCACGTTGTCTCAGTCTCGATGTCCCACCCCTCGGAGTTCTCCGTCATGCGACCGTCCCGCCCCGCCGTCGTGCTGTGCTGCGCCTTCTCAATCGCCTGCGGCGGTGACGCCCGCGTGGAAGCGTCCAGTGCCGGCCTCACCACGGTCATCGACAGCACCGTTCCCGACAGCCTGATCGCGCGCACCGCCGGCGCCGTGCCCGACGACGCCGTGCGCACGGTGATCGAAGAGTTGCGCGTACAGCCCGATGCGGATGACACGTCGAGTTTCTCGGAGGTCTACGAGTTCGACGTCGCGCGCGATGGGCGGCTCTACGTGTTCGACTATCCCGGCAGGCGGTTCTTCGTGTACGGAGCCGACGGTGTGATGCAGAAGGTGGTGGGGCGCAAGGGTGGAGGGCCGGGCGAGTTCCAGAATGACAACGGCATGATCGTGCTCAGGGATGCGCGGCTCGCGATCCTCGATGCGCAGAACGCGCGGCTCAACTTCTTCTCGGCCGACGGCGAGTTCCAGACCAGCTGGGTCGTGCCGGCCGGGTTCAGCACGAACAACGGCGTGCGCTCGGATACGCTTGGCGCGCTGTACCTGGTGCGACCGGTCACGCCGCCACGCGACGACGAGATCCTCGGTCGGATGGGTCTCGTACGACTCGCCGACGGTGGGAAGTGGCTCGATTCGCTCGTGGCGCCTGACCTGCCGGTGAAACGCATCTTCTACACCGCCAGCAAAGACGGGAACACGTCGCAGACCGGGCCGCTACACGCGGCGCGCTTCCTCTGGGCGTGGCATCCGCACGGCTACTTCGTCTCCGCGGCGACACAGAAGTACGAGATCGAGATCAGTGCACCCGGGCGCGGAGTCCGCATCGTGCGCGACGCGCCGGAGGTACCGGTGCCGGACGACGAGCGGGCCTGGGATCAGTCACGGATCACGCGGAACCTGCAAGGGACCGATCCGACGTGGACCTGGCGGGGGCCGGAGATCCCGACGACGAAGCCGCCGATCCGCATGTTCCATGTGGCCCGTGACGGACGCATCTGGGTGGCGGTGTCGACGCCGTCGGAGCGTATTCCGGACGCGGAGCGGGGGCCGGTGCTCGAGGGGCGGCCGGCGCCGCCGCTCTACCGCGATCGGACAGCGTACGAGGTGTTTTCACCCAAGGGCGAGTTCCTCGGCCGAGTGCAGCTGCCGGGGTCGGGGATGTTCATGGAGGCGGAGGGCGAAAAGCTGTGGGTGCTGGAGCGTGACGCGGACGACCTGCCGGGTGTGGTGCGGTATAGGGTGTCGAAGCCGTTCTAGCGCCTGTCTGGCTGGTCGGGAGGCCGCCGCCGCCGTCCGCGTGTCGCACGCGGACGGCGGTGCGGCTTTCGGCGCCCTTTCGCCACGACCTAACGTCCGGTAATTTCACATGTTATGGCATTTCCGGACCTGCACGAACGAGTGACCGAGGTCCGCGGGCGGATCGCGCACGCGGCGCAGCGGGGCGGGCACGGCCAGGCGGTGCGATTGGTGGCGGTGACGAAGACCCACGGACCCGAGGCGGTCGAGGCCGCGTGGGCCGCGGGAATCACCGATGTGGGTGAGAACAAGGTGCAGGAGGCGTCCCAGAAGCAGGACGCGCTCGCGGGGTCTCAGACCGTCGGTGCGGGGCTTCGCTGGCATCTCATCGGGCACTTGCAGTCGAACAAGGCGAAGGCGTTGGCGCGGTTCGATCTGTTCCACGCGCTCGATCGCGATTCGCTGGTGGATGCGGTGCGTGCGGTCGGCGCGAAGCTCGGGCGGCCGGTGCCGGTGTTGGTGCAGGTGAACGTGTCGGGGGAGGAGACCAAGGGTGGGTTCGCGCCCGCGCAGATCGGTGCGCTCGCGGATCGATTGGCTGCGATGCCGGAACTGCAGGTGCAGGGTGTGATGACAATGGCCCCGTTCGACGCGGCGGAGAACGAACTCCGTGCGGTGTTCGTGGGGGCGCGTGCGGCCAAGGATGTGCTGCGCGCGGCGGGACTGCCGGCCACGGAGCTCTCGATGGGGATGTCGGGGGACTACGAGCTGGCAGTGGAGGAAGGCGCGACGCTGGTGCGTCTCGGAACGATCCTCTTCGGAGCCAGGGAGTAGTCGACATGGAACAAGACGACGCGTTTCATCTGACCGCGGTGGATGTGCGGCGCTACGAGTTCGCCACGGTGATGCGTGGCTACGACCGCGCACGCGTGGATCAGTTCAAGCAACAGGTCGCCGACGAGATCGAGCGTCTGATGCGCTCGAACCTCGAGCTCGAGGACAAGGCGCGCAACTTCCACGAGCAACTGCGCGCGTTCCGTGAGCGGGACCGCGCGCTCAACGAAGCGTTGATCTCGGCGCAGGAGATGCGCAACGAGGTGAAGACACAGGCGAAGCGCGAGGCGGAGCTGTTCTTGGCGGAAGCCGAGCAGCAGGGAGCGCGCTTGCGTGCGGCAGCGCAGGAGGAGATCTCATCGCTGCTCAACGAGATCGAGCAGCTCGATCGCACACGGCGGGCGTACCTCGCGCAGCTGAAGCTGTTCGCGGAGCGACATCTCTCGGAAGTCGCGGCGGCGGAAGCAGAGCGTCCGTTCAAGGACGCCTCGGCGGCGGTGGAACGCCGGCTCACGGCCAATGCGGCGGCGGCTGCCGCGGCGACTCGCGCGCCGGCGGCGCAGCACGCCGCTCCCACGGTGCAGAACGCGCCGCCGTTGCCGCCGATGGGTGCGCCGGTCTGGGCGCCTCGTTCGGATTCGAGCAACGACCAGCAGCCGTTGGTGATCGCTGAGCCGCCGAGTGATCTCGACGATGGGCGGTATCGATGAGCGTCGGCGCGTGAGCGCGGTG
>JBJXGK010000143.1:0-5038 GCA_046153705.1 Gemmatimonadaceae bacterium | reverse complement strand
CTGCTCGCGAGTCAGTGGGACCCGCAGGGCTGGGAGCTGGTGTCGGATACCGGGCTGCACACGGTGGTGCCGATCGGGTTCACGCTGTACTGGTTCGTCGCGTCGCCCAAGGAGGCGCTGTCGGCGCGGGTGCTGCGCGCGGTGATGGTGTATCCGACGGCGTACACGGTGTACGTGATGGCGCGCGGGGAGGTGCTGGGGCGGTATCCGTACTTCTTCATCGATGTGCCGACGATCGGGTATGTGGCGGCGATGCGGAATGTGGTGGGGATCCTCATTCTGCTGCTTGCGGTGGCGAGCGGTCTCAGTGTGTTGGCGCGGCGGGTGAGTGTCGAACCACATCGCGTGAATGGTTGAGCCCTCGACAACGCTCGACCAATGAACTGTTGGCTGGTCGCTAAAGTTCGGTTCTGTGAGGGTATTGCTTTTGTTTTTTGCCACCACCGCATGTTGTGGGCGACTGCTCGATCGGGTCGATCACATTCACAGGAGGAGGATGTATGCGGCGGATCCGGATGTTGGCGTTCTTGGTGGTGGCGTTGGGTGGGGTGAGTCTGGCGTTGCCGGAGCGGGCGGAGGCGGCGATGGCGGAGTGCTATGCGGGGTGCTGGCCGTACTGTCCTGGTGAAGGGGCGGCGTCTGCGCAGTGCGCGGCGAACTGCCCCAACTCGAACGGTTCTTGGCATTGCCGGAGCGGACAGGGAGGGGGCCAAGGTGGTAACCCCTGCGGACTCGACACGGTGCTCGTCTGCAACGTGAACATCACGTGAGCAGGCTCGAGACGACCGCGACGGCTGTGCTTGTTGTGGCAGCCGTCGTGACCGCATCTGCCGTCGCGAGTCGCGCGTGGCGCGACCGACCTACTTCGACCGGTTTTCCTGAGGCACCAGAGATCTCTTCGGCGCAGATCGTCCGTGCGGAATCTCTTAGCTTCTCATTCGGTGACGCGGCCGGCGCGGCGAGCATGACTGTGTTCAGCGACCTTCAGTGCCCAGCCTGCCGACAACTCCACGGCGTGCTCCGGCAGTTACAGCGTGAGTCATCATCCGGTCTCCGACTGCGCTTTGTTCGCTTTCCGCTCGACTATCACCCACAGGCAAGACTCTTGGCGCAGATCGTCGAATGTGCTGACGGTGACTCGACCCGCTCAAGCTATGTCGATAGAGTGTTCTCGATGCAGGACTCCGTCGGGCGCCTCTCAGACGAAAGTGTGGTTCAGGCGATCGTCGGTCGTAGTTCGGAGGTCAGTCTGTGCGCTCTTCACCCTGCAGACGACCCGAGATTCTGGCGCATCGGGGCTGGCCGTGCACTCGGTGACGAGATCAAGCTGTTCGGCACTCCAACGATCGTAGTGAACGGTAGAATCTTCGAAAGTCGGCCGACTACTGAGGCGCTTCGCAAAGAACTCCGCTGGCCCGATCCAGTCGGGGCCCCAGCCCGCTGAACGGTGGAACTTCACGAGTACCCGAAAGGCTCGGATCAAGTCAGGAGCGCTGGGGTATCATGCTCGCCGGTGGGGCGCCGCGAACGCGGTCACGTGTGTTGGGGGGTGAGGTGTCCATGAGAGCGTTGTTCCTCGCAGGGGCGATCGGCGGCGTCGTCGGCTTGCAACTGTTCGGTGGGGTGTGGAGCATCTCCCCGGAGAGCGCCGCAAGGACGGCGACGCTTAGCGGCGAGTTGGTCGACTCTGTGACTCCGAGTCGAGACTGGTACGCCGTCGAAGTCCTCCTTTTGCCCGGTGCTCGCCGTACTCTCGCGGACTCGGCTGGTCGCTTCCGCTTTGAATTCGTGGAGGCTGGTGACTACACGGTCGCGGCGGCGCCGTTCTTCCTCGATTCGATCGGCGCGATGCCACTGCAGCAGCGAGTGCGCATCGAGGCGGGCGAGACAAGGTCGGTCACGCTCGCCACGCCGTCGATCGCCACACTTCATCGTTCGCTCTGCGGCCGCGCAATCGGTGCTGAAGAATCCGTGGTCTTCGGGGAAGTGCGCACGGCCATCGGGGAACCAGTAGGGCTAGAAGCCGTAGCTGCGCAGTGGAACGTGACCGTCATAGCGCCAAGCGCGCTGGAACGCTCCGCGCAAGCCGTGGTGGATTCATCGACGGTCGGCGGGCGGTATGTACTCTGCGGCGTGCCGCGAGAAGAGCGGTTCACTCTTTGGGCAGGGACGTCGGCTCGCGGAACCGGCAAAGTGGTGCACGGCCAGGAGAACAAGGCGATAGCCCGGCGTGATCTCGTAGTTGGCGACTTGTCAGAAGTCATCCGAGTTGTGGGACGAGTGCTGAACAAGAACGGCGATCCGGTAGAAGGAGCGCGCGTGAGTGCCTTGGACGACAGTACTCGAGCTACGCTCGTGGATTCGAGCGGCCGCTTCGCACTCAGCGTATTGCGGAGGAGCCAACAACTGCATGTCCGCGCAATCGGGTTCGAGCCCGGGCTGATCGACGTGGAGCCGCAGAGCGAGCCGACCGTCGTGACTCAGGCGGTCCTTCAGACTCTCGATGCCCGTGGCGCGCAGTCGTTGGCTGCGGTGCGGATTAATGCAGACCGGACAACCAAGCGCCGCGCCGAGTTCGATGAGCGCCGACACTTCGAGGTCGGGTATTTCCTAGACGATGAGGCGCTTGCTCGCGTGCCTCAGCGAACCCCGGCGATTCTTCAGTTTCCGCGGGTTTCCGCTGGGCCGGACGGTGTCGTGATCGCAAGAGGCACCGGTTGGTGCGCCGTCAGGTGGTTCATCGACGGTATGGACATCGGTACACCAGAGCGGGGAGAGCCGACGTATTACGTGCGCATTGCGAAACGAATCGAGCTCTATCGTGCAGCATTTGCGCCTGTGCGCTACCAGGATCGCGACGGATGTGGCGTGTTGCTCATTTGGACGTACTGAGCAGCGGTCGCGGCAATCATGGGATACACGGCGGCGGTGCGGAATGTGGTGGGGATTCTGTTCCTGCTTCTCGTGGTTGCGAGCGCTCTGAGGGCCCTGGCGCGGCGTACGTCACTCACGGCGAACGCTTCGTCCCAGGCGGTGTGACTGGAGTGTGCGGGGTGGAGTAGACGGAGTACCAATCACTCCACAGGAGCTCACGATGCCGATCGCCCGCTCGTTCCGTTGGACACTCGCGCACACCGGTCGCGCGCTCGCCAGCGCCGCGCTTGCACTCACACTCGGCGTCGCGGCGTGCGGCACGACTGACGTGGAGATCGAAAGCCCGCTTGACGGTTTCGCCGAGGCGACCGCCACCGACAGCGCGGGCAACCCGCTGCCACCGCCCACCGGCACGGGGCCGGGGAGTTTCCGCGGGACCGTGCTTGGGCCCTCGGCGCCTGGGGCGGGGAACGACAGTCTCGCAACGGCCCCTCGCATCGCGGGCGTGCGGGTGACGGCGTATCCGCTGGATCGGGACGGCGTGGTCGGTGAAGTCACCGCTGACATCGGTTTGCCGATCGCCCACGTGTTCACGGACTCGCTCGGCGTGTTCCAGATGCCGACACTGCCGAGCGGGCGGTACGCGGTGCTGTTCGCGCCGAGTGATGGGAGTGGGTATGCCGGCGTCTACGTGACGACTGAGGCGCATCCGACGAGCAACGCGACGCCGTGGTGGGTGGTGTTGCCGCGGGTGATTGCACGATGAGCGCTGGTCGCATGCGCTGGCTCACTCGGAGTTCGTCAGCGGCCTGCGTCGCGATCGGCGCGCTGGCGATGGCCTGCGACGAGGGACCGTTCGAACCCACGGTCACGCTTCCGACGCAGATGCGCCTCGAGGCGACTGCAGTTGGTCGTGTGAACGGTCTCGACGTCGACTGCATGGTGGACATGACGGTGAACGTGCGGCGCGAGGTGCGCGACGACGGCACGGTGTACACCGGGTCGTTCGGTGGTGAGGTGCGTCGCTCGGTGCTCGATGCATCCCAGGCCGGTCTGGTCTTCTGGGCGACGGCGCACGCGGACGTGCACATCGTCGAGGGCGCGCTCGGCATGGTGGAGCTGGTGAGTTATCGCGATGGCGCGCCGATCCCGCGGGTCACGGACTCACGCTTCTGGGAGGAGGTGCGGGTGTTCCGGGGGCGACGCGGGAGTGAGGATGTGCTGCTGGAAGGGGAGTGGAGCTGTCAGCCGATGGATGTGCGTGGGGATGATGTGGCGGCGGTGCGGGGGACGTGGAGGTTGACGGAGGCACTCCCGGCGCCGTAGTCAGTTCGCGGGCTGTAGCTCAGCCCTGTTCGCCCCGATCGCCTCGATGACGATCGGCTCCAACCCCTCGCCGCCTGTCGCATCGATGTGCGCGAGCAACTCGCGCCGCATTCGCGGCTCCCAGAACCGCCTGATGTGCATCGCCGTGCCGGTCAGCGCCTCGGCACGGTCCGGCAACGCGGCGTGATACTGGCCGATCTGGTTCGCCATCTCGATCAACTTGTTGAGATTCACGGCTTGGGACTCCGCACGCCCGCGGCGCGCTCCAACAGCCCCAGCTGCTCGCTCGTGAAGCTCTGGAACCGCTCCTGCCACTCGCTGCCCTTGAGCGCCGGTGTCACCTGCACGGCGGTCACCTTGTACTCGGGGCAGTTGGTCGCCCAGTCGGAGTTCTCGGTGGTGATGACGTTCGCACCGGATTCCGGATGGTGGAACGTGGTGTACACGATGCCCGGCTGCACACGGTCAGTGATGTGCGCGCGCAGGCTGGTCTCGCCCGCTCGGCTGCTCACGCTCACCTGATCGCCCTCGTGGATCCCCCGCTCCTCAGCATCGTGCGGGTGGATCTCCAAGCGGTCCTCGTTGTGCCACTCGACGTTCGCCGTGCGGCGAGTCTGCGCGCCCACGTTGTACTGTGAGAGGATGCGACCGGTGGTGAGGATGAGCGGATACTTGCGATTCACCTTCTCGGTGGTCGGCACGTACTGCGTCGGCACGAACTTGCCTTTGCCGCGGACGAACTCCTGTTCATGCATCACCGGCGTGCCCTCGGGCGCGGCGTCGTTGCAGGGCCACTGGATGGAGCCAAGTGCGTCGAGGCGCGCGTAGCTCACACCCG
>JBJXGK010000139.1:0-3877 GCA_046153705.1 Gemmatimonadaceae bacterium | reverse complement strand
AGGATGCGGTCGAACTTCTCGCGGCGCATCTCGCAGAGGCGGGCCCAGCGGTTGCGGGCCTCGAGGTGGGACTGGGCGACGGCGGGGGCGGCGGCGAGCGAGAGGGCGAGAAAGGCGAAACTGAGTCGGCGCATGACGGCAGGGGCAGGCGGTGAGAGGCGGGACGGACTCCAGTCCCTAAACTACTATTGGTGGGCCCATGCGGCCGCCGTCGCGATGCGCTAAATTTTCGCTATGGGTTCCGACCGTCGCACCATGACTGTGCGTGTGGTCGCCTTGGGTAGCCCCGAGGCGGCGCAGCCACCGACCCCGCCGAATGCCGCCGACCGGCTGCGGTTGGTCTTGGAGCTGAGCGCGCCGTCAGGGGCGGTTGCGGGTCGGCCGTTGTCGAGCCGAGCGCGCGGGGATCTCCGGTGCGTGCTCCGTCCGTTGCGGACGACCGCGGACGAGCATCCGAGCGAACCGTGATCCAGGATTTTCGAGACATTGTCGCCGAGCTTGTCCGGGCCGAGGCGCGCTTCCTGATCGTCGGCGCGCACGCACTGGGCCTTCACGGAGTCGCCCGCGCGACGGCCGATCTCGATCTCTGGATCGAACCGTCGAATGAGAATGTCGATCGTGTCTGGCGCGCCCTCGCAGCCTTCGGCGCCCCGATGGAAACGCTAGGCATCCGACCGTCGGACCTCACGCGGCCGAACATCGTCGCACAGTTCGGCCTGCCTCCGTATCGCATTGACGTCCTGACCGGAGTCAGCGGACTCACGTTCGAAGACGCGTGGAACACCCGCGTCGAAGCGCCGTTCGAAGACGTTCGCGCGCCGTTCATCGGTCGTGACGCCTTGATCCAGAACAAGCGGGCCACGGGGCGAACGAAGGACCGCGCGGACCTCGAGGCGCTCGGCGAGAACTGAGCTGCCTTCGTCAGGGAGCGGCCCGACACGTCGAACCTGCAGGTTGCAAGCAGACTCGTGCGCTCGCTACTCCTTCCGATCCGGCGGCACCGTCCCCTGCGCCTTCGCCTCCGCTTCCTTCCGCTCCCGCTCCTTCCGCTCGCGCAGCGCCTTCACCGCCGAGTAGAAATCATCGTCGCGCTGCTGCCGCTCCGCCTGCTCCATGATCTCCGAGCGGAACGAACTCAACCGACGCGCCCGATCCATCGCCGTCGGATTCCCCTGCACGTTGTTCATCGGCAGCAGCGCGAGCAGCGCGGTGGGGATGGAGAAGTCACCCAACCGGATGAACTGCGGGTCGATGCCGTACTTCTTGCCACCCCGCGAAAACGTCCAGTCTCCCGGCGCGCGACCGGCATCGGGCGTGAAGCGACGCAACGAATCGAGATACGCCTCCGCGGTCGCATTCAGCACGATCTGCAACGAGTCCGCACGCGTGAGCGGAATGAGCGGCGCTTCGACCACATCCGTGTTGCGCGACCAGAGGCGTGGGTCGTTGAACGACGGACGCAGACCGGAGGTCGGGCCTCCGCCTCCGATGAGCGGACCGGTGCCACCCTCCACCGCACGGCCAGGACCCGCCGGTGCCGCAGGCACACCGGTGGGCACCGCAGTGGGCGCGACGAACGCAGGAGCCGGTTCGGCGGCCGGATCAGTGGACACCGGGCGATCGTCACCACCATCGCGCGGCGCTTCACGGCTCGGCCCGGTGCCCTGTGGTACCAACGGGATCAAGCTGATGCGCTCGGGCTTGACCGCGCGGCCTTGGTCGTCGCGCAGGAACTCGAATGCGATCGGCACGACGAAACTCGGCACGATCACGAACATGAGCGCCAACTGCAGGAAGAACGCCGCAACCGACACACGCGGATCACCGCGACGCGTCGGAAGCAAACGAATCCCGCGCACTTTCTTCACCCGTCCGCCACGACCGGATTGCTCACCGTGCTCCAACCGACCACCTCGACCTCCACGACGTCCCCCGCCTGCAAAGGGCCTACCCCTTCAGGCGTGCCCGTGATCACCACATCGCCCGGCTCGAGCGTCAACGCCCCTGAGATGAAGCTCAGCAGGTCCGGGATCGCGAAGATCATGTCCTTGCTATGTCCCCGCTGACGTACTGAACCGTTTACGCGCGTGATCAGTTCGAGGTTGGCGAAATCGGGGGTGCCCTTCTTCTCGGGGCCGATGGGGCAGAACGAGTCGTAACCCTTTGCGCGCCACCACTGTACGTCGCTCTTCTGGAGGTCGCGGGCGCTCACGTCATTCACGGCCACCACGCCGCGCACCGCCGCGGCCGCCTGGCCCGGCGTCGCCTTGCGGATAGTCGTGCCGATCACGAGACCGATCTCACCCTCGAAGTCGATTCGGCCGATGCCGGACGGCAGCACCACGGGGTCGCCATCGCCGATCACCGAAGACGGCGGCTTGAGGAACACCACTGGTGTCGTCGGGACCTCGTTGCCGAGCTCCTTGGCGTGTTCGCGGTAGTTCCGGCCCACGCAGATGATCTTCCCGGGTCGTCGCATCCTGATGAATCTACCCCGCAACAGGCCTTTCGGCCTGCTCGTAGAAGGCCTTCAACTCTTGTCTGAGCATCGCCCACGGGCCCTGAATGCGGGCCGCCGGGGGCAGTCCCTCGATCAGACGGCGCCCGTACGCCTTCGTTACCACGCGCGGATCGCAGATGACCACCGCCCCGCGGTCGTCAGCCGTCCGGATGAGCCGACCGAACCCCTGTTTGAGCCGCAACGCCGCATGCGGGATCATGTACTCGGCGAACGCATCGCGGCCGTCGGCCTCGATGGCCTCACACTGGGCGGCCGTGATGGGCTCGGTGGGCACACGGAACGGGATCTTGCCCAGGAGCAGCCCGCGCAGGGCGCGGCCCGGCACGTCCACACCTTCCCAGAAACTCGCCGTCCCCACGAGCACGGCGTCGCCGTGCTCACGGAAGCGTCGCAGCAGGTCGTCGCGCGGTGACTCTCCATGCACCAACAACGGGTGTGCGCCGGCCACGCCCTTCTCGCGCAACACGCGCGCCGCCTCCTTCACGTCCTTGTGGCTGGTGAAGAGCAGGAACACGCCGCCGCCGGCATACGCGATGAGATCGAGCGCCGCGTCCATGGTGCGACGGAAATGCGCCGCCCCGTCGGTGTTGGGTGCCGGGAAGTCGCTGGGGATCGCCAGCATCGACTGCTTCGGATAATCGAACGGCGAAGCCAGCGATGCGGTGAGCGGTTCGAGCTCCTCGTCGTCCAACCCGAGCCGTTTGGTGATGAACGTGAATCCATCACCCACCGCGAGTGTCGCGCTGGTGATGATCGCCGTTTCCACACGACGGAACAGGTCCTCGCGCAGGATGGGCGCCAAGTCCAGCGGTACCGCCGTCGCACCCACATTCCGCTCACTGCCGCGCACCTCGAGCCATCGCACGCGCGGTGCCCCTTCGCGATCGGGCTTCAGTGCGCCGCGTAGTGCGTCACCCGCGGTCTGCAGCCGCCTCGCGACACCGCGCACTTCGTTGAGCAACGGCGCGAGTTCGTCGGCGCGCTTCTCGTCGCTCTCCAGACGGTCGCGCACCATGCGCAAGCCGTCGCCGAGCAGTTCGACTTCCTTCAAGAGATCGTCGAGCGCCGCGCCGAGTCCCGCGCGCCAGATCGGATCGTCATCGAACGCATCAGTGAGCCGCACCTGGGTCTCACGCTGTTCGCCGAGCCAGGTGCCGAGCATGTCGCAAAGCACCGCACTCTTCTCGCGGGCGGCGTTGAGCGAGGGCACGAGACGCGCGCGCAGGAGATCGAGACTTGCGACGCTCAGCAGGTCGTTGCTCTTGCCGAGTGCACGTTCGAGCGCAGGCAGCAGCCCCTTGCCTCGCCGTTCGAGTCGCGAGAACAGTCGATCGAGACCGCGCCGCGAGACGCTCT
>JBJXGK010000124.1:0-75766 GCA_046153705.1 Gemmatimonadaceae bacterium | reverse complement strand
GATGGCACAAGTTCTGCCAAGTAATCGTCGCAATACTATTAGCTTGTGACGCGATAGGTTGTCGTGTGCGAGCAGTCCGTCGAGCTTCGAAGTAACCGAGGATCCTTAGAATGCCCATTCGTCGTCCGCGTGGTCCTAAGCCTGTTCTGAGACATCTCCCGTTCTTGGAGCTCATGGCGGGTGCCCCGGAGGGTGAGCCCATCTATGTGGGGTCACAGGCTTCCCTTCTCTCGCTCCGTCTGCTGGACCATTGGATCGCACTCGGCGCCGAACTGGCCGATGTCGCCGCGACGGCGCACCGCGCCGCGCGTGAGTCCGTGCAGGCGATGACGACCGACGTCGAGTGGCGCACGTCGTTGTCGTCGATCATCGACGCGATCGAAGCGATCCAGGAACCCGATGCACAGCCGGTCCTGCCCCGAGTGTACGCCCTGGCGATGTTGCTCGAGCAGCGTGGCTTACTCGCCGCCGCCGGCGACGTCTACGCGACTGTGGCCAAGTACGTCGACTCGGCAGCGCATCTCGATCTCGCGTACGACGCCCACATGCGGCATGGCTACTGCCTCCGCCATGCGGGCGAGTTCGATTGGGCGGATCAGGCGTACGCGAACGCGGGCATGTTGGCTGCCCGTGATCGTGACCGCGTGCGCGTGGTCTTGTCGCGACTCGGTCGCGCGAAGGTCGTCTGGGACCGTGGTGACCTGCGGGCCGCGGACGCGTCAATCGTGGAACTGCTGAAGGAATCGGAGTCTCTCGAGTCCGCCGCGACGAAGGCGCTGATCCTGCACGACCGCTCCAGTCTCGCGTGGGTGCGCAACGACTACGACAACGCGATCCGGTGGGTGTTCGATGCCTTCAAGCTCTCACCTGACGCGTACGACCGTGAACGCATGCTCGGCGACCTCGCCGGCTTCTTGGGGGCGTACGGCGCCCACGGTCCGGCGCGGACAGCACTGCGGATCCTCGAGCAGAGTGCGCGGACGCAAGGTGGACGCTGGAGTGCGCGCATCAACCTGATGGAGCTCGGCGCACGGACCGGCAGTGCGATGGTGTTCGAGCAGCATCGCCGTGAGCTGGCGAACGAACCGTTGCCGCAGGCGATGCGAGTGAACTACTTGATCGAGGTGGGGCGCGGTCAGATGGCGTTCGGTTCGTACGCGGACGCGCGAGCCACACTCCTCGAGGGAATGCGACTCGCGGCGACGAGCGGATTCAATCGCGCCTCATTCCTCGCAGAGGGGCTGCTGAAGGAACTCGACGTGGCAGAGCGCCGACAGATCCGTACGGAAGAGGTCCCGGCGGTCGAGGCTCCGGCCGATATCAGCGCGGAGCTCGAACGTCTGCTTCTCGAGGTCTCGGGTGCGGTCGCGTAGCGGCGACCGGACCGAGACCTCTGACTCAGATCTTGGAGCCCTGAGTGTCCTGGGACTGCGTCGGGCCGGTCGGGTTGGTGCAGGCGGCGGTGGACAGCGCGGCGGCGGTCAGGAGAAGGACGACGGCGAGGCGGATGTTGCGCATGGACGGGCTCCGGAGTGGGTTGGCGTGGGTTCTGCGAGAAGGTACGGGACGTTCTTGAAGCAATAAGTCTGAAATTGCGCCTATTAATTCCGCTTTTGTGACAGATACGAGACTTCCTTCCATCCGAGCCGATCGATGATCGTCGCCGCCTGCGTCGAACCCCAGAAGCTGACACGCCTCCGTGGCGCCGTCGGGGAGTCGCACCGACTCCATGTCGCACTCGACTGGCAGCACGCGGACTCCATCATCCGGCGGCAGCCGGTTGATGTGATGGTCGTCGATCCCCAGTTCGGGTCTCACGAGCCGCGCACGGACCCGATCCGAGCCCTGCGTTCTCAGTTTCGGTCGGTGCCGTTCGTTGTTTACTCCGTCCTCGCAGCCCAGACTCTGAGGCCGCTCGTCGAGCTCGGGCGCGACGGGATGGAGCAGCTCGTCCTTTTCGGCGTGGACGACGATCCCCGGCAGCTGCGCCGGATGCTCGAGCGCCAGCCTGGCGTCGCCCTCGCGGAGAAGCTCATCGCGCGGCTGCGGGTGCGCCTGCGCGGGCTACCGGCCGACGTCTCGCGGGCGATCGAGCGCGTGATCCACACGCCGGCGGCGTTCAAGGGCGTCCCGGACCTGGCGGCGGCAGCGAACATCTCGCGCCGCACGATCTATCGGGAGTGCGAGCGCGCGAACCTGGCGTCGCCGCGCGAACTCATCGCCGGGGCGCGCGTGCTACGGGCCTACGCCTTCCTCCGGGAGTCCGACTACTCGATCGAGGACGTTGCCGACCATCTGCGGTTCTCCAGTCCGCATCATCTCACCAAGACGATGCGTTGGGCGTGCGGCATGACCACCGCGCGTGCGCGCGACCGGATCGCCCCCGACGAGTTCATCTCGTTGTTGTGCGAGCGACTGCTCCCGATGCCGAACGCGAGACCGCGCGCCCTTGATGCCGAACTCTGACGCGGCCCGACCGCGGATCCTCCTCCTCGACGACGACGCCGCGGTCGCGAAAGCGCTTGCGGCAGTCTTGTCGCGGGCGGGGTATGCCGTCACGGTCGCCGGTCACGCGCGTGAGGCGGAAGCCCTCCTCGACGAGCGCTTCGACGCCCTGATCCTCGACCTGCGGATGCCGGGGATGCGCGGGGACACGTTCTATTTCCTCGCGAGCGTACGCCAGCCTTGGCTCGCCGACCATGCGCTGTTCATCACGGGGGACATCGGGCCACAGGCGGAGGATATCGTCGCCGCGACCGGGTGTCACCTGCTCCACAAGCCCTTCAAGGGCGAGGATCTGGTCCTCGCGCTGCTCCCGATCGCGCCGCTCGCCCCGCGGATCGACCGCACCGGCTGAGCCTCAGGTCAGACCTGCCATTTGCGGAGCGTGCCGAGCGCGCTCGCGAGTGCCGAGCGCTCATCGGACGTCGTGGCCGTCGCCAACAGCATCTCGTAGGTCCCCAACGCGAGTTTGAGCGCGACGGGATCGTTCTCGGCACTCGCAACGCTGGTCGCGTTGTCGGCGAGCGCGGCGTGCGCGAGTTTGTCGTCGGGGAACCGCATCGTCACCTGTTGCCAGCGCGACATGCGACCGCGCGGCGACGATTCGGTGAGGGCCCAGAGGTGCCAGGCCGCACGGTTGGACGGATCGGCTGCCAGGGCGCGCGATGCAATCTCCCCGACCACGTCGGGTCCGCGTCCGGTGAGCCAGTAGGCATTGGCGAGTGCGACGAGCGCGGCGGCGTTCTCGGGGTCGCGCTCGACCACCCGTTCGTACACGGGGCCGGCGACCTCATGCATCTCGCGGAACGGCTCGACGGCCGCGATGAGCTCGGCGGCGCCGTCGCTGGTCGCGGGAGTATCGGCGCAGACAGCGTCGAGTCGAGCAAGTAGCTTGGGAATATCGGCGTCGGACCGATACTCTTTCACGATGGCCGCCACAGCGGCCCGCGCATCTCGTGCGGATCGAACCATGGCCGTAAGCTATCGGGTCGCCACGACCCGTTGCACCGGAGGTTTCTTGGAAACACCCCCTGAGAAGAAGGGGTTGCAACACAGCTTGAACAACCCGCTCGCCGCGCTCCTGGCCGAGTTGCAGTTGCTTGAGATGGAAGAGCTCACCGCGGAACACCGTGAGTCGGTTGAGCGCGCGATCGGGCTGACGCGCCGACTCATCCAGATCGTCCGGGAGCGGGTGCCGCCGGGTCAGCATTGAGCGCGACGCACGGAGGCCCCTGCCGTCGATTGCGGCGATAGGGTTGCGCCCGCGCCCGGGTTCGCCCATACTGTTATCACCACGTTGCGGTGAGGCCTGAGCCCACCGAACGCCCGCACCCTCAGACGCTCCCCCGCCGCGCCATGCGCGGTGCTCCCCGGTCCACTGGATCGGCTTGGCTGGAATCTCCGGGCGCACGCTTCATATCGCTGGAATGCGGTTCTCGCATCCGCCACGACCCTTGTGGTCCTACACCCGTTTGAATGACCGAACGTCGCCGTCCGCCCCGCCGTGGGCGTGGAACGCGTGCTCGTGCCGAAAGCGCACCTGACGCCACCCTGGAAGCCGATCCGTACCTCGACAGTGCCGCGCCTTCCGAGGCAGCGGAACCGCCACCGTCGCCTCCGCCGATGGCCGATTCTGCGCCAAGTGGCGGCGACAGCGGCAGCGACGCCGGCGATGCGACCGCGTCACCTGGCGGCAACGGGGCGCCGCGCGAGGCCCAGAACGGCAGTCGCCCGTGGCAGGAGCGCGGTGAACGTCCGGAGCGTGGAGGCCGCGGACGTCGGGGCCGCCGCCAACGTGGCCGCGGACGCGGCCGTGAGGAGCGCGGCGAGCGCGGCGAGCGCGGCGAGCGCCCGGATCGAGGAGACCGCCCTCAGGGCAATCATGAGCGCCACGAACCCCGCGATGCCGGCCCGCCGGTCATCCTTGTCGTCGACGCCGAGACGACCGGATGGTTCGACCCCGCTCGCGATGCCGGTTTCATCCGGCGTCACGAGTACAGCTACCTGAACGAACCCGGGGATGCCTGGGTCCCGCCGCACCTCACGCGGCAGTTCGGATTGCGCCGCGGCGACCTGATCAGCGCGCGCACCGGCCACGACAATCGCGGTCGCATGTCGGTGGCCGAGATCGTCACCATCAATGGCAATCCGCCCGACGCGGATCTGCGGCGTCCGGACTTCCATACGCTCACGGCCTCGTATCCCGAACGTCGCCTGACGCTCGAGACCGGCAAGCCGGCGAAGGGTGGCCCGGAACTCACGCGCCGCGCGATCGACCTCATCGCGCCGATCGGCTTCGGCCAGCGCGCGCTCATCGTGGCGCCGGCGCGGGCCGGCAAGACGATGCTCATGCAGGCGATCACAGAAGGCATCGCGATCAACCATCCCACCGCGACGCTGCTCATCCTGCTCGTGGATGAACGGCCGGAAGAAGTCAGCGAAGCGATCTCCTGGGGTGTGGGTGAAGTCATCGCCTCGAGCTTCGACCAGCCGGCCAAGCGCCACGTCGAAGTCGTGGAGATGGTGATCGAGCGCTCGCGCCGCCTCGTCGAGCAGGGCGAGGACGTGGTCATCGTGCTCGACTCGCTCACGCGCATGGCCCGCGCGTTCAACACGGCCGAACGCGGCACGGGCCGGACGCTCTCGGGCGGACTCGACACCTCGGCGATGGCAAAGCCCAAGGCCTTCTTCGGTTCGGCGCGCAACATCCTGCCGCAGCACGGTGGCGGCTCGCTCACGATCATCGCCACGGCGCTGGTCGAAACGGGCTCGCGGATGGACGATGTGATCTTCGAGGAGTTCAAGGGCACCGGCAACTGCGAGATCAAGCTCGACCGGTCGCTCGCCGAGAAGCGCATCTTCCCCGCGTTCGACATCGCAAGCTCCGGCACACGGCGCGAAGAGAAGCTCTACAAGGCCGAGCAGATCGACGCGATCTACACGCTGCGACGCGGGCTCCAACAGATGCCGCCGCAGTCCGCGATGGAGTGGTTGATCAAGCGGATCGCGGGGACGACGTCGAACGATGCGTTGCTGGCAGGGCTTTGAACGGCAGATGTGAGGAGTGAGATGTGAGGAGGCCGCCCGTACGGGCGGCCTTTTCCGTTGGTGGGATCTGTTTTCTGCTCAGACCTTACACCTCACATCTCTGACCTCACACCGGCTCCAGCAGTACATCCTGGATACCGATCTCCGGGCGGTCGAGTGGGGTGAAGCGTCGCGTGCGAGGATCCCACTTCCGGATGCGGTAGTGCATGCGCTCGGCCCACGCGGCGACATCCAAGAACGTCGAGCCGAAGGTGCTGAGCCAGTAGGCTTCGAACTCGCCGAAGATCAACGGCTGCGTCTCGGCGATGAACCGCTCAGCGCCGCGGAGCATCATGAGTTCGGCGCCTTCGATATCGAGCTTCATCAAGTCGCAGCGGGTGATGCCGTTCTCTCGCGTCCAGTCGTCGAGGCGGACCACAGGCACCTTCACATGTGCGGGGCCGTCGCCTGTGACGAGGGCAGCCGTGCCGCTCGCCGCGCCGGTCTCGGCCGACTTGAGCCACATGCCGAGTTCCCCGGGTGTGTCGCCGAGTGCGACGGGCGCAACTTCGATGTGCGACGCCATCGCGTTGGCCTCGACGGCCCAGGCGAGTCGTTCGCGATTGCCGGGGACGGGTTCGAATGCGATCACGCGACCACCGCCAGGGGCGAGGTGGCGCGCGAGCGGGATGGTCCACCAGCCGATGTTCGCACCGACATCGCACACGACGGCGTCGCGTGGGATGCGCGCGAGCAGCGCCTCGCGTTCAGCATCGTCGGCTTCACCGAGCCAGTAGGCGAGTGCTTCGGCCTCGTCGCGGAGGTCCCAGCGAGCGCGGGAGTCGTCGCGCATGGTCACGTCGCGGAGCGGGTCGCCGGCGGGCACACCGAGCCGGCGATGGAGCGTGCGAGCGATGGTGCCCTTGCCGCGAAACGCCGGCAGCACGCGCGTGACGGACGCGAGACGGTCGTACAGGCTCATCGCGTGCCGCAGGGCGACGCAACGCAGCTCATATTCGGGCTGAGCCGAGTTCGTCCCAGAGCGCGGCGACGGCGCGCATGCCGCGGCGGAAGTTGTCCTGACTGATCCACTCGTCGGGCGCGTGCGCGTTCTCGCCCGGCAGTCCGAAGCCGACGAGCAGGACCGGCGCGTTGAGCAGGCGAGCGAAGTCGTTCACCACCGGGATGGAGCCACCCTCACCGGTGACCACCGGCGCACGACCGAAGGCCGCGGTGAGGGCACGAGCGGCGGCATCGTACAGCGGACCCTCGAGGTCCGCACGCCACGGGTGTCCACCATGCAGCGCGGTGACGGTGACCGACACCCCGGATGGTGCGACGGACTGCACGTGCCGTTCGAACACTTGATGGATCGTCGCCGGGTCCTGGTCGGGGACGAGTCGGCAGCTGACCTTCGCCATCGCCTTGCCGGGCAGCACGGTCTTCGCTCCTTCGCCGGTGTAGCCGGAGAGGACACCGTTCACCTCGCAGGTCGGACGCGTCCACAACTTCTCGAGCGTGCTGTATCCCGGCTCGCCACCGAGGGCGGTCACGTCGAGGTGCCGCATGAAGTCGGTTTCGTCGAACGGCAGGTCGCGCATGCCGGCGCGCACGTGGTCGGGGAACGGGCGAACATCATCGAAGAAGCCGGGGATCGCGATCCGACCGTCCGCATGGTGGAGCGACGCGATGATGCGCGCGAGCGCCGTCGCGGGGTTCACCACCGCGCCGCCGTACATGCCTGAATGGAGATCGGAGTTCGGTCCTGTGACGTCGATCTGGAAGTACGCGAGGCCGCGCAGCGACGAGAGGATGCTCGGGATGCCAGGCGCGAACATCGTCGAATCGGAGATCACGACCGCGTCGCAGGCGAGCCGTCCGCGGTGCTGTTCGATGAACGGCGCGAGATGCTCGGAACCCACCTCCTCCTCGCCTTCAGCGATCACGATCACGTTCACCGGGAGCGTGCCCCGTGTGGCGAGGTGTGCTTCGAGCGCCGCGACGTGGAGCCAGAGTTGTCCTTTGTCGTCGACGCTGCCTCGCGCGTAGATATTGCCGTCGCGGATCGTCGGCTCGAACGCCGGGGACGTCCAGAGTTCGAGCGGTTCGGGCGGCTGCACGTCGTAGTGGCCGTAGACGAGCACTGTCGGCGCGCCCTCGGGAGCTTTGCGCCACTCCGCCAGCACGACGGGATGTCCGTCCGTCGCGATGGTCTCCGTGGTGAAGCCGATGCGCGCGAGGTGGCCGTGCAGCCACGCAGCGGCGGCGGCGACGTCATCCTTGTGCTCCGAGCGGGCACTGACGCTGGGGATGCGGAGGAAGGCGAAGAGATCGTCGTGCAATCGCTGGTCGTGGGTGTCGAGCCAGCGCTCGAGTGCGGCGTCGAGTGCAGTCATCGGGTCATTGCGTGCGGGGAGCGCGGGGATCGGTGGAGTCGACGGGCCAAGTGCCGTTCCAGCGGGTCAGTGTCCATAGCCGGCGGCGGCCGACTTCTTCGCCGTCGCGGAGCAGAGACACGATAGGACCGGAGTCGATCGCGGCGAAGCGCCCATCGAGCCGACGGATGGGCCCCGGGACACCGCCTTGGCGCGGGATCTCGAGGAGCACGAGCAGGTCATCGCCCGCGCGCGCACGATCCGTGAACCGGGTCCATAGATCGTACTGATTGCGACGACCGCCGAGGTTGAGCGCCGTGACACTGTCGCGTGTGGGAAGATGCAGCGCAAGCATCGCGGCGTCCTGGTACCGATTGGCGGCGAGGTGCGTCGTCGCCGTACTCGCGGACGTGCTCAGGTGAGCAGTGCGCGCGGAGTCGACGTAGCGCGCCATCGTGTCCCAGCCGTGGGCCAACGAGACCGGATCGCGACGCGCGGGCAGCGGCAGAAAGGGCAGAACGACTTGCACCAACAGGATGATGGAGAGCACGCCGGCAAGGGCGACGCCGCGCCATTCCCACACCGACCGTGACCCGGTGCGCGACGCCGCGAGCACTACGAGGGCGGGGATCCACGCGATCGCCGGCCAGTTCGCCTCGACGTTGCGGCGGGTCGCGCTGTAGACGAAGAACAGCGCACAGAACGTCGCGATGGTCGCAAGCGCGAAACGGCGGTCCTCGCGTGGCGCCCTCAGCGCGCGCATCACGGCGGCGATCAGTACCCCGAACAGGATCGGTGTCACGAGCGCGAGCTGGCCACCGACCAGGTTCAGCTCGCGCTGCAGCAGCGACTCGCGCGTTGATGTGCCGAGTCCGTGGCCCAACTGGAAGCGGAACGCGATCCAGTCGTGCGACTCGTTCCACATCAGCACGGGCACCATCACCACGGAGGCGACGAACACCGCGAGGTAAGGGCCGGGTTCACGGAATCGCGCGCGCAGCGGCGCGTGGAGCACGAGGGCGCACAGCAAGGCGAATGGAACGAACACGCCGGTGAACTTGGACGCCATCGCGACGCCGATCGCGAATCCGCCCACGAGCCACCAGCGCGTGGACGCCGCACTGCCTGCGGGGGCCCCGAGCGCCCTCACCACGGCGTACAGCGTCCAGGTGATCGCCGCGAGCAGTGGCGCGTCAGGCGTCGCGAGGATCAGCCCTGCCGCCGCGAGTGGGAGCACGGCGAACGTGTATGCTGCGTAGCGAGCTGCCCGCGCGCCCGCGAGTTCCCAGGCCGACAGCGCGATCGCGAGCCCCGCGCTACCCCCGGCGAGCACCGGGAGGATGCGAACCCCGATCGGGGAATCGCCGAAGATCGCCGTTCCGCCAGCGATAAGCACGGCGATCATCGGCGGGTGGTCGAAGTAGCCCCCGGCGAGTCGCCGCGACCATTCCCAGTAGTATGCCTCGTCCGGGAAGACCGGTACGATCGCCGCCAGAAACAGTCGCACCAGAGTGGACACGAGCAGGACGATCATGGCCTGACGTGCGAAGGTGCGTTCGTCCTCGATTGGCGGCAGCGGCAGGGTCACGTCGTTCAAGCTCGGCTGGGCGAAGGAAGTGCGCGTCGAGTAGAATGAATGTAACCATGCCGAATCGCCTCGCAGCCGAATCCAGCCCGTACCTGCGTCAACACGCGGAGAACCCCGTGGAGTGGTACGCGTGGGGGCCGGAGGCCTTCGCGCGCGCAGCGGTCGAGGACAAGCCGATCCTCCTCAGCATCGGCTACGCGGCGTGCCATTGGTGTCATGTGATGGCGCATGAGTCGTTCGAGGACGAGACCACAGCCCGCATCATGAACGACCTGTTCGTGAACGTGAAGGTCGATCGCGAGGAGCGCCCGGACGTCGACTCCATCTACATGCAGGCGGTGCAGGCCATCACCGGACACGGGGGATGGCCGATGACGATGTTCCTCACGCCGGACGGCATGCCGTTCTACGGCGGCACGTACTATCCGCCGGAGGACCGGCACGGAATGCCGTCGTTCCGGCGCTTGATGGTCTCGGTGGCGGAGGCGTGGAAGCATCAGCGTGAGTCCCTGCTCAAGGGTGCGAACTCGCTCAAGGAGATCTACGCCGCGGCGGAGAGCCCGACGAGCGCCGGCGTAGGACTGTCATCGGCGCGTTGGCTCGACACCGCGCGCTCGCTGCGACACCGCTACGACCCGCGCGCCGGCGGGTTCGGTGGTGCGCCGAAGTTCCCGCAACCGCAGTTGCTCGACGTGCTGCTGCGACTCTGGGCGCGCACCGGCGAGGAGGAGTGGCTGCGTCTGGTGCGCCACTCCTTCGAACGGATGTCACAGGGCGGGCTCTACGATCAACTGCGCGGCGGGTTCCACCGCTACACGGTCGACGCCGTCTGGCTGGTACCGCACTTCGAGAAGATGCTCTACGACAACGCGCTGCTGGCGCGACTGGCCGTGCACCTCTGGCAAGCGACGGGGCACAGCGAGGCGCGCCGTATCGCCGAAGAGACGTTCGCGTGGCTCCGCCTCGAGATGACCCACGCTGACGGCGGGTGGTTCTCCTCGCTGGATGCGGACAGCGAAGGCCACGAAGGGAGGTTCTATGTCTGGTCGATCGACGAACTGCGTCGTCTTTGCGGCCCTGATGCCCCGGTAGCCGAGGCGTACTGGGGCGTGACCGCGGAGGGGAACTTCGAAGGCGCGAACATCCTGAGTGTGGTGAGCACGCCTGCTGCAGTCAGCGCGCAGCTCGGACTCGAGGCATCGGCGCTCCAGCAGGCGCTCGAGCGCTGCCGAACTGTGTTGCTCCGCGCGCGGGACACGCGCGAACGTCCCGGGCTCGACGACAAGATCCTCGCATCGTGGAACGGGCTCATGCTGCGTGCGATGGCCGAGGCGGCGTTGGCGTTCGACGACGCGAAGCTCCGTGAGGAGGCGCTTCGCGCCGGGCGATTCCTCGAGCACGCATTGATCCGCGATGGGCGCGTACTGCGCTCATGGCGCGACGGCAGCGCGCGTATCGCGGGGTTCCTCGAGGACCATGCGGGCCTCGCACTCGGCTTCATCGCGCTCTACCAACTCACGTTCGATCGGCATTGGCTCGACCGCGCGGTGTCGTTGTCGGATGCGACGGTCGAGTGGTTCTGGGACGATGACGCCGGTGCGTTCTTCGACACCGCGCGCGACGCCGAGCGACTCGTCACGAGACCGCGCGACATCGCCGACAACGCGATCCCGTCGGGCACCTCGCTCGCGGTCGAGCTGCAACTACTCGTCGCCGAGTTCACGGGTGACGAGCACGCCCGCCGCCGAGCCGAGTACGTACTGGCCACGCTCGCGGAGCCCCTGCAGCGTAGCGCGATGGCGTTCGGGCACTTGCTCGGCGCGGCCGACTTGGCGGTGCACGGTGCGGTCGAGGTCGCCGTGGCGGGCACGCCCGGCGAGGCGGCGTTCGAAGCGCTGCACGCGACCGTCGCGCGCGAGTACGTGCCGTCGCTGGTACTCGCGGGTGGCGAGGGGGACGCGGTCGCGGGGCTGCCGTTGCTCCAAGAGCGCCGCGCGGACGCTCAAGGCGCGCAAGCGTTCGTGTGTGCGCGTTACGTCTGCGAACGCCCGGCCCGCGACGCCGCGATGCTCGCGGCGCAGCTCAGAGATCGGCGCAGGACTTATTGATCTGTGCGCAGCTCGTGCAGATGAGCTTGCACTTGCGCCACGTGAGCGTCATCGAGCCGCAGTAGTCACAGGATTCGCCGTCGGCGGCCCCGTCGGACACGGTCGGCGAACCAGTCGAGGGGGACGCGGGGACGGCGAGGGCCGCGGGGATCGGCGACGGAGCGCGTGACGACGGCTGTTCGGACGCTGGGTGCACGAGGTATCCCGAGAACGGATGACGGGGCGGAACGCGGCAGTTCATCGGCGATCCCTGGGTGCTGACGTGTCAGTGGCCGGGTACTCTGCGGTATCGACGCGCTCGAACGCGCTCATGCGGTCGCTCTTGAACAGCGAGAACAGCACCCAGAGCGACGGTACGACGAGCAGCGCGCCGGCGGCGAGGCCGTAGGCCACCAAGCGCTGCGTCACCTCGGGCGCGGCCGCACTCGTGATGGAGTGTACGCCAGGGACCATCCATGGGAACTGTGCGATACCCCAGCCCCACACGATCGCACTGACCTGAACCACCGCCGCCGCTCGTGCGACGCGATAGCGGCGTGTGATGAGCGCGGCGAGCGCGGCGAGCGCGGCGACACCGGTGACGATCTGAAGCGGGAACGCGAGCGCGTGCGTCAGCAGGCTGTCGGTGAGTTCGGACGCCGTCTCCCGCCCAGCGATCAGCGCGGCCAGCGCGCACGCGCCGACCACCACGGCTGCGCTGAGGGCGTTGCGACGGAAGTCCTCTTGGAGATCGCGCGTCTCCGCTTCGACGGTGAGATAGACCGCGGCGAGGAACGCGAAGACCGCGACCGTGAGACCACCGACCGCGACGGCGAAGGGCGTCAGCCAGGGCGACAGGAAACGTTCGGTGAACGTCGCGCCCTCCGGTGTGACGATCGCCCCCGACACGATGGCGCCGACGATCATCCCGAGGACGATGGGGGTGACGGTGCTCGCGATCGAGAAGATGCGCCCCCACCAGCGTTGCACCGGCGAGTTCGTGGAGTCGTACGCGCGGAACGTGAACGCCGACCCGCGAAGCACGATCCCGATGAGCATGAGCACCAGCGGCACGTGCAGGGCGACCGAGAGATACGCGTAGACCGCAGGAAAACAGGTGAAGAGCAGCACCACGACGAGGATGAGCCAGACGTGGTTGGCCTCCCAGATCGGACCGATGCCATGGGCGATCGCCTCGCGCTGGACATCTTTGCGTGGGCCGCGCGCGAGGAGATCCCATACCCCTGCCCCGAAGTCCGCGCCGCCGAGCACGACGTACGCGTTGAGCGCGAGCATCGTGACGAACGCAAGGAGGTACGGGAGCAATGGGTCCGGCATCTCAGGCGGGTCGCGTGCGGATGACCTGCGCCCAGAGGAGCCAGGCGACGATGATGCCGAGGAAGATATAGAGCGCCGTGAACACGAGGAACGGCACGACGAGACCTGGCATCGGCGTCACGGCATCAGCGGTGCGCATGACTCCTTGGATGATCCACGGCTGCCGACCGACCTCAGTGACGACCCAGCCGGCCTCGACCGCGATGAAACCTGCCGGCGCGAGTAAGGTGAGGTAGCCGAGCAGCGGTCGCGAGTCGGCGGGGGAGCGCCGGCGCATCCAGAGGACGACGACCCACAGCGAGGCGATCGCCATGAGGGTGCCCAACCCTACCATGATCTGGAATGCGACGTGGACCACGGCGACCGGCGGCCAATCGGATTCCGGGAACGCCTCGAGTCCCTTCACCTCGGCGTCGAAGTCCGCGAACGCGAGGAACGAGAGCGCGTTGGGGATCTCGATCGCGTACCGCGTCTCGCGAGCCTTCTCGTTGGGGATACCGCCGATGCGGAGTGCCGCACCACGTTCCGTCTGGAAATGACCTTCGAGCGCGGCAAGCTTCACCGGCTGGTTCTTGGCGACGAACTTCGCGCTCAGGTCGCCACTCACGATCTGGAGCAATGACGCCGGGACCGCGACCCAGAGTGCCACCGTGAGCGCCGCACGATGGAAGAGGATCGTGCGGTCCTTGCGCAGCATCCAGGCATGGATGCCGGCGACGGCGATGCCCGTGGTCGCGAACGCGGCGAGTGTCATGTGCAGCGCCTGCGGGAGCGCGGCCGGGTTCAGCATCGCCGCGATGGGATCGAGTGCGATGGGTCTGCCGTCGACCAGGGTGAAGCCGGTGGGGCTGTTCATCCACGCATTTGCGAAGACGACGAAGATGCCCGACACCGTCCCACTCACTGCAACGGCGACGCCGGCCCACCAGTGGGCGCGGGCACTGAGTTTGGTCCAGCCGTAGAGATAGACACCGAGGAAGATCGCCTCGGTGAAGAACGCGATGCCCTCGAGCGAGAACGGCATCCCGATGATGGGCCCTGCGTACTCCATGAACGTCGGCCACAGCAGTCCGAGTTCGAACGAGAGCACCGTGCCGCTCACCGCACCGACCGCGAAGAGGATCGCCGTGCCTTTGCTCCAGCGTTTGGCGAGGTCGAGCCACACCGGTTGCCGCGTGCGGAGCCACTGTCGCTCGGCGAGCACCATCAGGAGCGGCATCCCGATCCCCATCACCGCGAAGATGATGTGGAAGGCGAGTGACATCGCCATCTGAGCGCGGGCGGCGAGGAGGTCTTCCAAGGGCAGAGGGGAGAGGGGAGAGGGGAGGAACGGCGGTGCGGGGATACTGCCTTCTTCTCATCTCCTTGGCGCTACGTCACTCGAAATCCAGGGCGAGGTCCAGACTCGGCGCCGAGTGAGTCAGCGCGCCGACACTGATGCGGTCGACGCCGGTCTCGGCGATGGCACGGACCGTTTCGAGCGTGACGCCGCCGGAGGCTTCGGTCCAGCAATGTCCGACGGCGAGACGAACACATTCGACAAGCGCTTCGTTCGTCATGTTGTCGAGCAGCAGGGCGTCGGCGCCAGCGCCGATCGCGGTGCGTGCCTGTGCGACCGTGTCGCACTCCACCTGGATCAGCATGCCCTTGGGCGCGTGGTCACGCGCACGGGTGATCGCGACGGCGACGTCGCCGTTGCACGCGGCGAGGTGGTTGTCCTTGATGAGCACGGCATCGGAGAGGTCGCGCCGATGATTGAGCCCGCCGCCGCAGGTCACGGCGTACTTCTCGAGATCGCGCCATCCCGGCGTGGTCTTGCGCGTGTCGACGATCTGCGCGCGTGTGCCCTGGACGGCTGTGACGTAGTGGGCCGTGAGCGACGCGATCCCGGAGAGCCGTTGCACGAAGTTGAGTGCGACCCGCTCCGCGCTCAGGATTCCGCGGGCGGCCCCGCGGATCTCGAGTACCGTCCCACCTCGGGCGAGAGGGGCGCCGTCCTCATGATGGGCGATGAACGCAACCGCGGGGTCGAGCAGTTGGAACGCCATGCGTGCGAGCGGGAGTCCGGCGAGTCGACCCGCTCGGCGGGCGACGAGCCGTGCCGTCACATGCACGTCCTCCGGCACCGTGCCGAGCGTGGTGACGTCGGCGAACGCACGGTCCTCGTCGAGTGCGGCACGCACGACCATCGTGAGCGCGTCGTGCGCGAACGGGAATCGCGGCGCACGAAGCGTCATTCGCCTGGGTCCACTCCCGGCGACGCGGGTCCGGGTGCCCCGCCGCCGATCGCGACCATCCGCTCGATCGACAATCGCGCGCGCGCGGCGACATCCGCCGGCACGGTGATGCGATGCTCGAGACGCTCGAGCGACGAGAGCACCTTCGGCAGTGTCGTGACCTTCATGTACGCGCACGACGCGCGCTCGTTCGCTGCGTGGAAGACCTTCTCGGGATACGCCTTGCGCAGGCGATGCAGGATTCCGACCTCCGTCGCGACGATGAACGTGTCGTTCTCGGAGATGCCCGGGCGCTTGATCATGCCCTCGGTGGAGAGGATGTGGACGCCCTCGGGGTCCACATCACCCGCGCTGACGGCCTCGACGACGCTGGTCGCACAGCCGCACTCGGGGTGGATGAGAAACTCCGCCTGCGGATGCAGCGAGCGCTGGAGCCGGATGTTCTCGGGATCGATGCCGGCGTGCACGTGACACTCGCCCATCCACACATGGATGTTCTCACGGCCAGTCACCCGACGTACGTGTGCGCCGAGGAACATGTCGGGGAGGAACAGGATCGGCTTCTTCGCGGGGATGGCATTGACGACCTCGACCGCATTGCCCGACGTGCAGCAGTAATCGCTCTCGGCCTTCACCTCGGCCGTGGTGTTGACATAGGCGACGACCACCGCCCCCGGGTGTTCGGACTTCCATTGCCGTAGCTGATCCGCATCGATGGTGGACGCGAGCGAACAGCCGGCGGCGAGATCGGGGAGTAGCACCGTCTTGTTCGGCGACAGGATCGCGGCGGTCTCGGCCATGAAATGCACGCCGCAGAAGACGATGACTTCGGCGTCGGTTCGTGCGGCTTCGCGGGAGAGTCCGAGCGAGTCACCGACGTAGTCCGCGACGTCCTGGACCTCGGGACGCTCGTAGTTGTGGGCCAGGATGACGGCCCGACGCTCGGCGGCGAGGGCACGGATCCGGCGCTGGAGCTCGGCGACCGCGGCGGGGGGGGCGGCGGGGGTGGGCATGATCGGAAGATAATGGAACGTGGATGGGGGAAGGCGGCGTCCGACTACCGGCGGGGGGCGGTCAGGGGAGCTGGAGGGTCCGGTCACCTTCCAACGCAGCCTCACCGACTCCACATTCCGCAGTGACCCGCGGTCCTCGGATTCGCGGCTCGACACGATCCCCCGTCGCGGCGCCCGGCGTCCGCGCTGACCAGGAGCAGCTGATGTCGCGCAGGTCCACGTTCCTCCGAATCCCGCTCGCGGCGCTCGCTGCCGTGCTCTTGCTTGCCGGCTTCTCGACCGAACGCACCGAGGCGTCGCGTCGTCACGCGCGCTTGCTCAAGAGCCTGCCGATGGCGGACTCCACGGTGAAGCAATCGCCACTCGCGATCGAGCTTTGGTTCAGCGAGAAGATCGAACTCGGCCCGAGCAAGATCGAGTTGCTCGATGCGAACAAGAAGGCGATCCCGGTCTCCACCCTCACTCGCGACGATTCCAAGCCGGACTCGCCGGTGGTCGGGCGCTTGGTCACGGAGCTCCCGGACGGGACGTACGCGGTCCGATGGACCGCAGCGGCGAAGGACGGCCATCCGGTGAAGGGGACGTTCTTCTTCAACGTGAAGGCGAAGTAGTCCACCGACGTGATGGAAGGCGCGGGGGCGCGTAGATTGCACACGATTGCCCGCGCCTTCGTCGTTCCCCCCGACCGGCCGCTCGTGTGATCGCGTTCGCCAACTTCCTGCTTTTCACCGGCCTCACGATCGCCATCGGCGCCGTGACGCTCCGCTACTTGCTCCTCACGCGGAGTGGCCTCTCGGTGTCCGAACGTGCGCCCACCGCGCGCCATGCGGCCGGTGGCGGCGCGATCGGTGCCGCACTGATCCTCGTCGCGACCTTCGTGCGCGCGGCGGTGCAGGTGCAGGCGTTCGCCGATCCCGGTGAACCGTGGCTTCCGGTGCTTCGCGCCATCCTCGACACCGGCTTGGGCCGCGCGCTGCAGTTGCAGGCGATCTGGTCCGCGGCGGCGTTGATGGCGTTCTCGGTCGCGCGCCTAGGTCGTCAGCGCGGCTGGTCGGCGGCAGCGATCGCGATGCTCGTCTGCTCGCTGACGCCCGCACTCGGCGGTCATGCGGCAGCCGCGGAGCAGCCGACGCTGGCGATGACCGCAGCGACCGTACACGTTCTCGCGGCAGGGGCCTGGATCGGCGGGCTCTTCCACCTCTATCGCGCGTCTGGTGTGGCGAGCGAACTGACGCTGACGCGACTCTTGCAGGCGTTCCATGTCGTCGCGCTCAGTGCAGCAGGTGCGTTGGCGTTCACCGGTCTGTACCACGTGTGGACGCTGTTGCCGGCACCGAGTGCGCTGTGGACGAGTGCGTGGGGCCGACTGCTCGTCTCGAAGCTCGTGGTGCTCGGTGGCGTGCTCTGGCTCGGGTATCGCCACTGGAAGGGAAGCGAACTATCCGTGGCGACGGGGGATCGAGTGGGGCTGCGCACGAGTCTGGCGCGTGAAGTGGCGTTGGCGCTCCTCGTGCTACTACTGACCGGCGTGCTGACGAGTGTGACCCCAGAAGAGGTGTGAGCGGGGGATGGAGAGCGTCGTCGGTGCGGGCGGCCGCCTTTCCCCCATCCACCTCACATCCGCGATTGCGGATCCACCATTCACCACTCCAGGTGCCGCCCCTTCCACGCCGCACTCGGCTTCGGGAAGTCGCTGCGGTAGTGTCCGCCGCGTGACTCGCGGCGCTTGAGAGCGGCCTGCACGATGAGCCGCGCGGTGTCGACCATGTTCAGTTCTTCGGTCGCGCCGGGAGTGAGACGCGAAAGGATCTGATCCAAGGCGCGCTTCGCCGAACGAAGGCCGACGGCGTCGCGCGAGATGCCAGCATGCTCCCACATGATTCGACGGATCTCCTCAGCGGCGACTTGGGCGGCGCCGCGGTCCCGGAGCGGCGTGACCTTCCACTCGCCACGACGCGGCACATGCGTGAGCTTCGGCTGGTTCACTGCGTCACGTGCGACGCGCTCCGCAAACACGAGTCCCTCGAGCAGCGAGTTGCTGGCGAGCCGGTTGGCGCCGTGCACACCCGTGCGCGAGACCTCGCCACACGCATAGAGTCGATCGAGCGTGGAGCGCCCCGCGAGATCGGTGATGATGCCGCCCATCATGTAGTGCGCCGCCGGCGTCACCGGGATGAGATCCTTCCGTGGGTCGATACCACGAGCGAGACAGAGCCGCAGGATGCCGGGGAAGCGCCGGGCGAAGGTGCGGCGCAGCTTGCGTGCATCGAGCCACACGCGACTGCCGTCCATCTGCTCGCGGAAGATCTCGCGTGCGACGATGTCGCGCGGGGCGAGCTCAGCGAGTTTGTGGCGCTTGCGCATGAAGCGCGTACCGCGGTCGTTGAGCAGCGTGGCGCCTTCGCCGCGCACGGCCTCGGAGATGAGCGCGAGCGGATTCTCCACCGTGTCGAGCGCGGTCGGGTGGAACTGCACGAACTCCATGTCGGCGAGTCGCGCACCGGCACGGTGTGCGATCGCATACCCGTCGCCGGTGGCGACGAGCGGGTTGGTGGTGTGGCGATAGAGCTGTCCGCAGCCGCCGGTGGCGAGGATGGTGGCATCGGCGATGATCTCCACTCCGCGGCCGGCGACGTTCGCGCGCACGCCGACACAGCGTCCCTTGTCGACAATGAGGTCGAGCGCACGCGCGGTCTCCAAGACCTCGATATTCTTGCGCTCGTTCACACGATGGATGAGCGCCCGTGCGACCTCGGCGCCCGTCTGGTCGCCCTTGGCATGCACGATGCGTTTGCGCGAATGCGCCGCCTCGCGACCGAGCGTGAACTTCCCGCTCTCGTCCGTGTCGAAGCGTGCCCCTGCTGACGCGAGTTCGCGGACCCGGTCGGGACCTTCGGCGACGAGCACCTCGACGGCCGCCGCGTCGCAAAGTGCTGCGCCCGCCGCGAGCGTGTCGCTCTTGTGGAGGTCTGGCGAGTCACCGGCACCGAGTGCGGCAGCGATGCCGCCCTGGGCGTATGCGGTGGCGGAATCCTTGAGTGTGCGCTTGGTCATCACGACCACGTCGCCGTGGTCGGAGGTGCGCCACGCGGATTGGAGTCCCGCGATTCCCGAACCGATGACGAGGAAGCGGGTGCGTATGCGGTCTGGCATCCCTGCAATCAATGGGGCGGCCTGCCCCGCCGCGAGTGGCGGAGGATGGTTGGACACCAGTAGCTTCTCCCCGTTCACACTCCCTGCCGCGCTTGGCGCGGTTCCCCCGGAGGATCCTGATGCTCGTCCATGCCGGACTGACCGTCCTGCTGCAGACCCAGACCGCCGCTGAGCGCCTCGCACAGGCGCAGGCCGGGCTCGACATTCCGCTCGGCCAGCGCTTGATCGGCCTCGTCGGCATCGCGACCATGATCGCACTGGCGTACGCGATGTCCTACAACCGAAAGGCGATCAATTGGAAGCTGGTCGCGTCGGGCTTCGGACTCCAAGCGGTGTTCGGTCTGGTCGTGCTCAAGACAGAGACCGGACGGCTCGTGTTCCAGAAGGTGGGCGACATGATCACCGGACTGCTCGGCTTCCAGGAACAGGGAGCGCGATTCGTGTTCGGCAACCTCGTGCAGTCGTCAGTGCCAGTGACCGGTGGCGCCGCCGCCGAGGGCATGGTGGCTCAGACGGGTGCGTACTTCGCGTTCAACGTGCTACCCACCATCATCTTCTTCTCGGCGTTGATGTCGGTGATGTACTACCTCGGCATCATGCAGTTGATCGTGAAGGGGCTCGCGTTCGTGATGCAGAAAACCCTTGGCACCTCCGGTGCGGAGACGCTTTCGGCGTCGGGCAACATCTTTCTGGGGCAGACCGAAGCTCCCCTGCTGATCAAGCCGTTCGTCGGCACGATGACGAAGTCCGAGCTGAACACTGTGATGATCGGCGGATTTGCGACGGTGGCTGGTGGTGTGCTCGCAGCATACGTCGGGATGTTGTCGGGCTACTTCCCCGGCATCGCGGCGCACCTGCTCGCGGCGAGCGTGATGAACGCGCCGGCGGGACTCGCGCTGTCGAAGATCATCCTGCCGGAGACCGAGGTGCCGGAGACGGCGGCCGGTGTAAAGGTCGCTGCGGCGGCCGTGGAGACACCTCGCAAGGGTAACTGGCTGTCGCGTCTACTCACATCGGACACCGCCGACAACAGCGTGATTGAGGCGGCGGCGAATGGTGCCGGTCAGGGCGTGCAGCTCGCCATCAACGTGGCCGCGATGCTGATGGCTTTCGTGGCCCTCATGGCGTTGTTGAACGCCATGCTCGGTGGCATCGGTTCGGCACTGGGGTACGAGGGTCTGAGCCTGCAATCGATCCTCGGGTTCCTGCTCCGCCCTCTCGCGTGGGTGATGGGTGTGCCGTGGCAGGACACCTCGTACGTCGGCAGCTTGATCGGCCTCAAGGCGTCGCTGAACGAGTTCGTCGCCTACGCGCAGTTCGCGACGGACCTCGGCGGCAACCAGGTGCTCGAGCCGCGCAGCGCGATCATCCTCACCTACGCGTTGCTTGGCTTCGCGAACTTCTCCTCGATCGCGATCCAGATCGGCGGGATCGGCGGGCTGGCGCCGGAGCGTCGCAAGGATATCGCGGCACTGGGGCTGCGCGCGATGGTGGCGGGCAATCTCGCGGCGTTCACGTCGGCGTCGTTGGCGGGGATGCTCGTGTAGCGGCAGATGTGAGATGGGAGGGGGCCGCCTGTGCAGGCGGCCCTACTTCTTTCCGGCATCCCGAGCGCGGAGTGTGCGCGTGAGTTCGCACACCTCACACCTTAGAACGGTTTCTCCAGGCTCTCCGACTGCGGCGTGAAGAGTTCGGCGCCGGTCTCGGTGATCACCATGTCGTCCTCGAGTCGGATGCCGAACTCGCCCGGGAGGTAGATGCCGGGCTCGTCGCTGAACACCATGCCGGGGGCGAGTGGCAGCGTGTTGCCGCGCACGAGGTAGGGCCATTCGTGGCCGTCCATGCCCATGCCGTGGCCGACACGATGAGAGAAGTACTTGTAGTCGGGGCCGAATCCGGCGTCGACGATGACCTTCCGCGCCGCGGCATCGACGACTTCGCAAGCGAGCCCCGGACGCGCGGCCTTCAATGCCGCAGTCTGCGCGCGATGCTCGATCTCGAACACGTCCTTCATGCGCTGCGTCGGCTTGCCGAGCACGAAGGTGCGTGAGATGTCCGAGCTGTAGCCCTCGACCTTGCAACCGCCGTCGATCAGCAGAATGCTGCCCTCGTGCACCACCTGCGGGGTGGCGCTGCCGTGCGGGAGCGCGGAGTACTTGCCTACCTGCACACCCGCCGATCCCGAGTAGCCGAGCTGGGTGTGCGCTTGCGAGACCAGGCGCGCGAAGTCGGACTGCGTCATGCCTTCCTTGAGTGACTTCCATGCCGCCTCATACGCGAGCAAGGTCACCTTGCTCGCATGCCGCATGAGCGCGAGTTCGTGGGCGTCCTTCACCGTGCGGCACCCTGCGGTGACCGCAGTGCCATCGACGACCTTCACCGCGGGTAGTCTCGAGACCCCGTGGTTGAACTGCCAACGGACGGTCTCCTCCACCGCGACAGTCGCCGTGGCGAGACCGCGCGCGCGGAAACCGTTGCTGACGAGCGCGTACGGGTCCTCATCCTCCTCCCACGGATACACGTCGGCGCCGTCGGTCATGGGGCCTAGGGCGACCTGCTCCATCGCACGTTCCTCCTCGAACTTCGGCGTGACGAGGAACGGCTTGCCGTTGGCAGGGATGAACGCCGCGAGCAGTCGCTCGCTGAGCCCCCAGGAGATGCCCGTGAAGTAGACCATCGACGTGCCGCCGGTGAGCATGAGGGCGTCGACGCCTTGCTCGCGCATGAGCCGGCGCGCCTTCTCGAGTCGACCCTGGCGCCCGGCGACCGAGATGGGCACCACCCCATCGCGCATCGGTCGCAACGCACGGATCGCCGGCGGGAGGTCCGCCGCGCCCTGCGGCGGCGGCGCGTGATCGTCCTGCGAATGAAGAGGCCGTGCACCGAGCGCGACTGCGGCGCCGAGGGTGGCCGCGGTGGTGAGGAACTCACGACGCTGAGTCATGATCGAAGATGGTAGAGAAGAGATAGGAGATGGCGGAACAACGCCCGGAGGTCCGCAGGGGGAATGTGCATCTTCCGTCCCCGCCCCGCCTCCCACCCCGTCTCACACCTACCATCTACTATCTACCATCTCCCATCTATCCTAAAACACTCTCAGCGAGAAGTACCGCTTGGGATCCTTCCGGAAGTCCTGGATCAACACGCGGAGATCGACCATCAACGAATCGCTGTTCCGGTACAGGCTGGGATCGTTCACAAGCAGGCCGAGAGACCCTTCGCCGCGGTCGACCTTGCCGAGCACGCCATCGGCCTTGCCGATCACACTCCTCAGGGACTGCTCGGTGGACATGAGCGATTCGCTGAGGGCGTTCAATCGATCGGTCGCCTGGCGCAGGTTGCTGGCGGCCCGTTCCGTCTCGGCGACGATGCGGGTGATCTCTCCGCCGGCCGTGGCGGTGTCCGCACGGCTCGCCGTACGCCGCAGGGCCTCGGTGGTCGTGGCGAGGTCCGCCGCGCCGGCGCGGATATCCAGCGCGATGGAGTCGAGGTTGCGCGACTGGACGCGGACGGCGCGCGCGAGGTCGTTCGATAGCACGCTGAAGTTGCGGATCGAGGCGCGGAGTTCGAGCGCAGCGCTGTCGTTGAACGCGGTACGCACGCGTTCGGCCACTGAGGCCACGTTGCCGGCGATGCCACCGGCGTAGGTGGTGAGCTGGGCGATGTCCGGCAGCACCGCACCCGGCAACGCCTGCGGCGGGGCACCGGCGACATCAGCGAGTTGTGTCGTGACGTCGCGGATGGTCGGCGCCGCTTCACGCGCCGTGATCAACGCCTGCCATTCGCCGAAGAGCGTCGATGCTTGCGTGAGCACCACCGGGTCCGGTGGTAGCACGATGCCTTCGTCGAGATCCATTTCCGCGATCACCCAACCCTGCGGAGCGAGCGAGATCGCCTTCACGCGTCCCGCGCGGACGCCACGGATGACGACCGCGTTGCCCACCTGCATGTTCCCCACGTCGCGGAAGCGTGCCGTGATGCCGGTCCGCTTCTTGCCGATGTCGGCCTCCTGCAGGAAGAGCGTCGCGGCGACGATGAGCACCATCGTGGCGATGATGACGGCACCCACGATCCAATCATTCGACCGTTGTTTCACTTGGCCCTCCCGAGAAGCCAGACCATCGCCCAGAAGGCGTCGAGTACGAGGATCATCACGGCGGACTGCACGACCGCGCTGGTCGCGGCAGCGCCTACGCCCTGCGCCCCACCGCGGGCGCGCAGGCCGTTCACACAACCGAGCACGGTGACGGCGAACCCGAAGCTCGCCGACTTCACCAGCCCGTAACGCACGTCGAAGGAATCGAAGAACCAGCGCGCGCCCTTCAGGAACTCAGGAGTGGAGAGATCGAGCAGCAGCAGCGACGCGGCCCAGCCCGCCGCGAGTCCGACGAACATCGCGACGCCGACCACGACCGGGAACATGACTATGCCCGCGAGGATGCGTGGCGTGACGAGGTAGGCGATGGGATTGTAGGCCAGGGTCTCGAGCGCATCGACTTGTTCCGTCACCCGCATCGTGCCGAGCTCGGCGGCGATGTTGGCTCCCACGCGTCCGGCGAGAGCGAGGCCGGTGAGCACCGGCGCGAGTTCCATCATGACCGTCTTCTGCACCAGCGTGCCCACCAAATAGCGAGGCACCGCGTTGGTGAAGCTGTAACTGGCGAGCAACGCAAGCACCACGCCGGTGAACAGCGCGATAAGGATGCCGATGGGCAGCGAGTCGACGCCGAGTTTGCGGGCCTGCGGCGAGAAGTTCGGCCACCACGTGGAGAAGTCCCGGAGGGAGCGCACCGCCTCGGCGGTGAGATTCCCAGCGGCACCGAATGACTCCAGCGAGCTCCGCGCAACGCGTCCGATGGTCTCGAGCATTCTTCGAAGTTACGGTACGCGGCCCCCCGCCCCTAGAGGGCACCCCTCACGTCGCGTCGGGAAGCCCCCGACTCAAGGGTACTCCACGGGTTATCTTATCCCGGTCGATCCGCACTGTCTCCCGTGCCTCCCGCGTCGCGAGCGGATCATCGTCACTGCCGGCTCAAGAGGATCGCCCCCTGGGCAAGCTCGTCATCCTGATGGTCACCGCGTTCCTGGACATGGTGGGGCTCCTCATGGTGCTCCCCCTGCTCCCGTTCTACGCGAAGAAACTGATCGGCCAGGGGCCGATGTGGCGCTTCCTCGACTCCGTCGGCATGGGAGGCGAAGGGACCGTCATCGCGCTGCTCATCTCGAGCTACGCGGTCGCGCAGCTGGTGAGTGCACCCACCTGGGGCCGAGTCTCGGATCGCATGGGCCGCCGCCCGGCCTTGCTGGTCGGCATGGCCGCGAGTGCGATCGCCTACATCGTGTTCGCATTCGCGGACTCGCTCGAGATCCTGTTCCTGTCACGGCTGGTACAGGGTGCCGGCGGCGGGACCGTGGGCGTGATCCAAGCGTACGTCGCGGATGCCACCGAGCCGAAGGATCGCGCGAAGACGCTCGGCTGGCTCTCGGCGGCGACGAACGCCGGCGTCGCGATCGGCCCGGTACTCGGTTCGGCAGCGGCCGCGTGGGGGCTTGCCGCGCCAGGATTGTTGGCGGCGGGGCTGATGATCATCACGATGGTCTTCGCGTCGAAGTATCTCACGGAGTCCAATGAGCGCGTGGGGGCCAAGACCGGCGAACACCCGGTGGTCCGGCGGTCGAGCACTGCGCTCAAGCGCGTGCTGTCACATCCTGGTGAGCCGGCTTCGCGCGTGATCTGGATGTACGCGGCGGGCATGTGGGCGTTCCAAGGCACGAACGCGATCCTCGCGCTATTCCTGGCGAACCGCTATCAGATCGACGAGAGGAGCATCGGCTACGTCTTCGCATACATCGGTGTGCTCTCGGTGGTACTGCGCGCCGTGTTCCTCGGACCGGCGGTCGACCGCTACGGCGAACCGCGACTCTCACGCTACGGGCAGGCCTTGCTCGCGCTCGGCCTGCTGATGATCCCGTTCACCCACAACTATTTTGCGTTGGCGATCGCGATCGGCCTCATCCCGCTGGGGACGGCGTTCACGTTTCCGTGCGTGACGGCGATGTTGTCACAGCTGATCCCGAACCACGAGCGCGGGCTGTACATGGGCGTGCAGCAGACGTTCGGCGGGCTGGCGCGTGTGATCGGGCCGCTGTGGGCGGGGTTCGCATTCGACTATCTCGGGCAGAGCATCCCGTACTTCACGGGAGCCGTGTTGGCGGCCGGGTCGATTCTCTTGGGGCTCGGGATCGAGGCACATCTGCCGCACCACAGGGTGCAGGCACAGCAGGGCGCGTAGGCGGCGACGACGTTCGCCCGATACCTCGCTACGCACCCGTGCGAGCACACTGGGCTGCGTTACTGCTCGCCCGTCGCGACCTTCGCCCGCTCGAACTCCCCTGTCCGCCCCGTCATCGCCGGATGCCGCGACATGCTCGCGTCCTCGGTCTCCGTGATCAAGCGTACGCCGCGCTCCCAGAACAGATAGTTGTACGCCCACTGCAGCAACACGCTGATCCGGTTGCGGAAACCGACCAGATACATGATGTGGATGAACAGCCAGAAGATCCACGCGATCGACCCCGTCATCTTCAACTTGCCGCCGCCGAGCGACGCGACGGCGTGATGGCGCCCGATGGTCGCGAGTTCGCCCTTGTTCGTGTAACCGAACGGCTTGCTCGGCTCGCCACGCATGTGGCGCAGGATGTTCCGCGCTGCATGCTGGCCCATCTGGTTCGCCGCCGGCGCCACCGCGGGAACGAAAGCTCCTTCGTTCCACGGCACTGCGGCGAGATCGCCGACGACGTACACGCGCGGGTCACCCGGTACGGAGAGGTCGGGCTCCAACAACACCCGGCCCGTGCGCTCGAGCGGTGTGTCGAGTGCCTTGCCCAGCGGCGACGCCGCGTTGCCCGCCGCCCAGAACACCGATTGCGACCGGATACGATCGGCGCCGATGCTGACGCCCTCCTCATCGATCCCGGTGACGATCGTGTTGAGTCGGACTTCCACGCCGAGTCGCTCGAGGTCGCGCTTGGCACGTTCGGACAACGACTCGGGGAAACTCGACAGGACGCGCGGGCCGCCCTCAAGGAGGATCACGCGCACCGTCGCGGTGTCGATGCGCCGGAAATCCGGGCGGAACGCGCGCTTGCACATCTCGGGGAGTACGCCAGCGAGTTCCACGCCCGTGGGCCCGCCGCCAACGATGATGAACGTGAGCAGCGCGGCACGCGCGACGGGATCCTCCTCCCACTCCGCACGTTCGAACGCGAGCAGGAACCGCTTCCTGATGCGGCGCGCGTCCTCGATGCTCTTGAGGCCCGGTGCCCACTTCTCCCACTCCGGATGCCCGAAGTAGGAGTGCCGCGTCCCGGTCGCAACGATGAGATAGTCGTAGTGGATCGGGTCAGGCTCACCGACCACGCGGATCGACCGTGACGCACGATCGATCTTCTCCACCGTTCCGAGCAGCGTGGTGACGTTCTTCTGCTGCCGGAGCACCCAACGGATGGGCGCGGTGATCTCACTCGGCGCGAGCGACGTCGTCGCCACCTGGTACAGCAGCGGCTGGAAGAGATGGTGATTGGTGCGGTCGATGAGGATCACATCGACGTCGGAGTTCCCGAGCGCCCGAGCAGCGTTCAGACCGCCGAATCCTCCACCGATGATGACGACGCGCGTACGTGCCAAGAGACCTTACTGCGGGGGCAGGCCCGCGGAGAGAAGGTTGACGAACAAGCGAAGGCCACCCTCGACACCTGAGGGGATCTGCCGGAACAAAGAAAGCGACGTGTAGATGTAGCGCCCTTTGCCCAGTGACGCATCGAGGATCGCGCCGCGGTTCTCGGGCTCGTCGGGGTCGTTGAGCGCGATCGGCGTGCGATACCGCGGATCGACGGTCGTGGGCATGTACAATCCCCGCTCCTGCACCCACTCTGCCCAGTCCTTCAGGGCGATCCGATTGGGCCAAGTGAGGAGCCTGGACGTCGGGTCGAGCACCTTCACCGGTGCCGACTCGATGGTCACGCGAGCCGCGGGCCGCGTGAGTCCGATGGGGAACGGCATCATGCCCGGCTGGGTCATCTCGTACTGTCCGTACTGCACGACCATCGTACCGCCTGCGCGGACCCAGTCGAGCAAACGTGGGTTCATCGTGGCGAGTTCCGGCGCGCGTTCGTATTCGCGCGGCCCGATCACGATCGCGGTGAATCGCCCGAGATCCAGCAGTGGGAGCTCATCGGGCGTGACGTAGGTGGTCGGGATACCGATCTCGCGCAACGCCTGCGCAGTGCCGTCCGGCTGGGTGGCCACATACGCTACCACAAGCGCCCTCGGGACCTGGATCTCCACGGCGTGCACGTAGCTCGCGGACGAGCGGAAGAGTCGCAGCGGCGGGAGGTGCGGATAGCTGATCTCGCGGAATCCTTCCGTGAACACCGCGCCGTCCGACTCGGCTCCGATCCCGAACTCATGCCGGCCCGCCGGCAGCGCGCCCTTGAGTTCGATGAACACCTCGCGCGACTCGCCCGCCTTGAGCACGAGCGAGTCGGGGACGCCTGCGATCTTCGCGCCCGTCGGGAGGAGATAGCGGAACGACAGCGTGCGATCGCTGGTCGTGTGCGACTTGACGCTCATGCGGATGCGTTGGTCGATCGGCGTGTTCGCCCGCCTCCACTGCAGGCCGCGATCGAGCGAAAGCGTGATCGGCGGCACACCCCCGACCTGACGACGTTGTTCGCCGAGCACCGGGTCGGCGTAACGGAACTGGAGTTCACCGATCGAGACCGAGATCGGGATCTCCCCGATGCTCAGCCACACGGTGGCGTCAGACAGCCGCCGCGACCCCTCGGCGATCGACACACTGGGGGCGAGCGATGCCGTCGCGCCGTAGCTCACCTGCGCGATGCCACTCACCGGCGAGCGCGAGTCGACGAACATCGGTCGGCCGCTGCGCCCACCGGTCCACCACGGGCGATGGTCGACCAATCCCATGACCTGACGGGATACCGTCGCGCTCGAATCGGGACGGATGACCACCGCGTCGAAGGAGCGGCGCGGCGCGTTGGTCAACTGCAGATCATCCCAGCGGATGACGTGCGCGCCTCGATTGTGGATGGTCACCTGCGCATCCATCGAGTCGCCGAACGCGAGGAGTTCCTTGGGGGCCGTCACTTCGACTGCGATGCCTGCCGCGACGAGCAGTGCCTGTTTCGCGCGTGAAAGCATACGGTCGAGCGTCGCGTCGAGGTCGAGCTGCGCCGGGGAGCACTCGACCGTGCTCGCGACGCCGGGGAGCGAACGGCGCACCGCGCCCCAGCCACACCGCGTCGCCGACCCGCGCGCGAACTCGAGCGAACTCACCAGATGGGCGAGCGAATCGACGACACCGCCTGGCCGCCGGAGATCGAGCGCGCGCTGCACCCACGCCATGCGCGCGGACGCGCGCTCCAGCACCGCCCGATTCGCGGGCACCACCGCGGCCACGCGGGCGACGCTGGTGTCGATCCCATCGAACAGCGACGTCTCCTGATCCGCCGCAGTACCCTCGTTCACCCGCGTCGCTTCGCGCGTGAGTCGCGACCGCACCACGCCGCGTCGTTCGAGACCCCCTTGGCCCTGCGACCGGTGTGCGGAACGGCTCACCGCGGCGAGCTCGGCGGGGCTGCGCCCGAGGACGGGATCGTACGCACCCACATTGAACGTCAGCGTCGCCGGCAACGCACGTGCCCACGCTCCGCGGTAGAACTTGCTCGCCGCCCAAGGGTGCCCGTGCAGCTGGATCGGGAACCGCAGCGTGTCGGCGGAGTGGTCGTACCCGTCACGCGCGAGGAGTCCCGCGGCTTCGTGATGACCATGCCCGTCGGCGCGCGTGCCGGACCACACGGACACGATGACGTGCGGCCGGTACGCACGGATCACGCGCACCACATCGGTGGTCAGTGCCTCGCGATCCCACTGTTGGAAGGTCTCCGCGGCATTCTTCGAGAAGCCGAAGTCGTACGCGCGCGAGAAGTACTGCTCGCCCCCGTCGATCGCACGGGCCGCGAGGAGCTCGGCACTGCGGATCGCGCCGAGTGATTCCCCGAGTTCCGTTCCGATGATGTTCTGCCCGCCGTCGCCGCGGGTGAGCGAGAGATACGCGGTGTGCACCTGATGCCCGCGGGCGAGCCAGGCGATGAGCTGCGTGTCTTCGTCGTCCGGATGCGCGCCGATGATGAGCACGCGCGCGTTGACGGGGAGTCCACGTACCAGTTGCTCCAACGCGGCCGCGCCGCGCTCCTGCCCCAATGCAGTGCGCGGCGCGGCGAAGACGGTGAGGATCGCGAGGAGCGTCGGGAACAGACGCCGAGACATCACCACTCCTTCACTAAGAGGTCACACGCGCCGTTGAACCCGTGTTGCGCCGTCCGCCACCCGACTTCACGGGTTCCTGCAGCGCTTCGTCGACGATGCGTGCCTGTTCGGCGGCATGGTCGGCGGGATACCCCTCGGCGGGACTCGCGCGCTCCTGGCGTCCGTAGTACTTGATCACGAGCGCATTGCCGGTGGAGACACGCAATCGTGGCGCGACGAAGCTCCACGCGCCTTGGTTCTTCGGCTCTTCCTGCACCCAGGCGACTTCGTCGATCTCCGGATAGCTATCGACGACCTTCGCGATCATCTCGTGCGGCCAGGGATACAGCTCCTCGACGCGCACCACCGCCGCCGACTTGGGGATCCCCTTCGCGAGCAGGTCGTAGTAGATCTTGCCCGTGCAGAAGATGAGTCGACGCACCTTGGCCCGCTTGCTCGCGCCCTGCGGATCGTCGATCACCGGCTGGAAGACCGTGCCATCCGCGAGGTCCTTCACGTGCGACGCCGCCTGCGCGAGTCGCAGCAGTGACTTCGGCTGCATCAATACCAGCGGCCGACGACGCTTGTGGAACGCCTGACGCCGCAGGATGTGGAAGTACTGCGCCGGCGAGCTCGGATACGCGACACGCATGTTGCCTTCCGCGCAGAGCTGAAGGAACCGTTCGAGTCGAGCACTCGAATGCTCCGGACCCTGCCCTTCGTACCCGTGCGGCAGCAGCAGCACGAGACCGGAGCTCTGGGCCCACTTCGCGTGGTCCGCGGCGAGGAACTGGTCGATGATCGGCTGCGCGACGTTCGCGAAGTCGCCGAACTGTCCTTCCCAGAGCGTGAGCGTGTCGGTCGCGGCGACGCTGAAGCCGTACTCGAAGCCCATCACCGCGGTCTCGGAGAGCGCGGAGTTGTACGCCTCGAACGACGCATCCACGCCGGGCAGGTTGGCGAGCGGCGCGTACTTCTTCGCCGTATGCACGTCATTGAGCACCGCGTGGCGGTGCGAGAAGGTCCCGCGTTCGACGTCCTGGCCCGAGATCCGGATGTGGACGCCGTCGGCGAGGATCGACGCGAAGGCCAGCGCTTCGGCGTGACCCCAGTCGATGCCGCCTGCGTCGCCCATCGCCTCACGCCGCCTCTCCAACTGCTTGGCGAGGCGCGGATGCGGCGTGAAGTCGCTCGGGTACTTGAGCATCGCCTCGTTGAGCTTCACCAGCTCGGACTCCGGCACCGCAGTCAACACCAGGGGATCGGGCGCCGACCCGTGCTCAGCGTGATGCGGCGGGGTCGGCTCGACCTTGGTCCTGTCGAGGATGGCCTGATAGCCGGCCGCGACGTCGGAATCGAGTGCATCGACCTCGGACTGCGTGACGAGGCCTTCGCCGACGAGGCGCGAGCCCCAGACCTGACGCGGCGTCGGATGGGCGCGGACCTTCTCGTACAACAACGGCTGCGTGAAGTTGGGCTCGTCGCCCTCGTTGTGGCCCCAGCGGCGGTAGCCGACGAGATCGACGAGGAAGTCCTTTCCGAATCGCGCACGGTAGGCCATCGCGATGCGCATGGCGATGATCGCCGCCTCGGCGTCATCGGCGTTCACATGGATGATCGGCACCTCGAAGCCCTTCGCCACGTCGCTCGCGTACTTCGTCGAGCGCGCGTCGATGGAGTCGGTGGTGAAGCCGATCTGGTTGTTCACGATGATGTGGATCGTGCCGCCCACCCGATACGCTCTGAGCCGCGAGAGGTTCATCGTCTCAGGGACGACACCCTCGCCCGGGAACGCCGCGTCGCCATGGATGACCACCGGCACCACGTCCTGGTCCCGCATCACGCGGCGGTCCGATGTGCGCTGCAACGCCCGGGCACGGCCCTGCAACACCGGATTCACGACCTCGAGGTGGCTCGGGTTCGGCACCAGTGACACGATGATCTCGCCCTGTGCGGTCTTCGACGTCCCCTCGTAACCGAGGTGGTACTTCACGTCACCCGTCGACGAGCCAGCGAGGTGGTCGTGGCGTCCCTGGAACTCGGCGAAGATCAGTGCGGTCGGCTTGCCGAGCACGTGGTTGAGCACGCTCACGCGGCCACGATGCGCCATCGCGAGCGCGACATGTTTGGCGCCGCTCGAGGCCGCGCGTTCGATCGCCGTGTCGAGCAGCGGCACCAACGCGTCGGTGCCCTCGATGGAGAACCGCTTGTAACCCACGAACGCACGACCGAGGAAGCGCTCGAAGCCATCGACCTCGGTGAGGCGGCGGAGCACGGCCTTCTTCTCGTCGGCGGTCAGCGGCGCGGTGAGCTTCTCCTCGGTGAAGAGCTGGCGGAACCAGGCGCGCTCCTCCTCCGACGCGAGATGGCCCACCTCGACCGCGAGATTGTTGCAGTAGCGCTTCTTGAGGCGTTCCGCGACATCGCGACCCGTGCCGAGATGCGGGAACCCGAGCGAGGCACCGCTGACCAGATCGAGGTCGGCATCGACGAGCCCGTAGAACTCGAGCGTCAGCTCCGGGGCACCCGGCGGCGGCTCGCCGAGCGGATCGAGCCGCACTGCCATGTGGCCGTAGGTGCGGATCGCGGTGGTATAACGTGCGATCCCGGCGACCTTCGCGGCGAACGCAGTGTCGCTCGGGCGCTCACCAACGGCGGCGCTGCTCGCGGGCGCGAGTCCTGCAGCCTGTTCGGCGAATCGGAAGAACTGGCGCCATGACTCCTCAACGGACTGCGGATCGCGGCGATATGCCTCGAACTGCTCGGCGGCGTAGGCGTCGTTGAAGACGCTCGCGATGGGCTCGGTCGACATGCCTCCAATCTAATCGGGGGTCAGCCGATCTGGGCCAACCGATCGTGCAGGGCCAAGGCCGTCTGTGGGCGGCCGGCGGGGTCCTTGGACAGCATGGCCATCACCAGTGCATCCAGTGGCCCCGGGACGTCCTGGTTGAGCTTCGCCGGGCGCTCGGGGACTTCCTCGAGCAGCTTGGCGATGAGCTGGTACGCACTCGGTGCCTGGAACGGCGGACGGCCGGTGAGGCACTCGTAGAGGACGCAGCCCGCGGCGTAGATGTCCACGCGATGGTCGACCTCGCCGCCGGTCACCTGCTCGGGGGCCATGTACTCGGGCGTGCCGACGATCATGCCCGCCTGCGTCACGCCGCTCTCCGGCTTCCGAGACGCCAAGCGCGCGATGCCGAAGTCCATGACCTTGAGTACGCCGTCCGGCTCGACGACCATGTTCTGCGGCTTGATGTCACGATGGATCACCCCCATCTCGTGGGCGACCTCGAGGGCACGCGCCAACTGCTTGCCCACCGAGAGCGTGACAGCGAGCGGCAGGCGTCGGCGGGCCTTGATGAGGTCCTTGAGCGACGTGCCGTCGACGAACTCCATGGTGATGTAGTACACGCCGGAGTTCTCGCCGATGTCGTGCGTACGCACGACGTTGCGATGTGAGATCTTGCGGGCGAGACGGATCTCCGAGCGGAACCGATCGAGCGCCGTCGGGTCCTGCGCAAGGAACTGCGTCCGCAGCGTCTTGATGGCGATCACCTCAGCGAGCTCGCCGTCGACCGCCTTGAACACGGTGCCCATGCCGCCCTCGCCGAGGATCTCCTTCACCTCGTAGCGTCCGGCGAATCGGCTGCCTGGCACCAAGCCACCCTGCTCGATGCGTTGCTCCGCCGTCGCCGACATGGTCGGCAACTGGACGGTCTTCGCCGTATCACCGGACGAGAGGAACTCCACCAGCGCCTGCTTTTCCTTCAGGTCGCCGAGCAGGTTTCGGAACGCGCCGGCGAGAACGCCGATCTCGTCGCCGCTGGTCTGTGGGATCTCGGTGGCGTAGTCGCCGTCAGCGGCGCGGCGGGCGGCTTCGGCGAGTTTGCTCACTGGGCGCGTGATGCCACGGGCGAGCAGCAGCGAGAGCACGCCTGCGACGAGGATGCCGATACCACCCGACAAGAGGAGTGACTGCTGCAGTCGCTTGAACCCGGCGAACTCAGCGTCGCGGTTCTTGAGCATCAGGTAGCCGCCAGCCGGGTCGCCCTTGGAGTTGTTGAGCACCTCGGCGAGTCCGACATAGTGGATCCCATCGAAGTCACGTTCAAGACGCATCTCCGCGGTGGAGTCCACCGTCTCCGGCAGCGCCTCGACCGAAGCGAGGACCTCGGGTGCGCGGCCGAGTGTGCTCGCCGAGATGACGGGACTGCCGCTGGCGGACGTCGTATGGAAGATGATCTCCACATCACTCGCGCCTTGCTGCTTCAACTGTGCCGCGAACGCGTCATCGATCGCGCGCGCGACCAGCATCGCGCCGACGATCTTGCCGGCGCCGTAGATCGGCACGGCGGCGACTTGCACGATGAGACTGTCCTTGGTGACGCCGAAACCGGTGGTTCCCTCATCACCGAGTGCGGAAGCGATCTCGGCGGAGCCGGACATATCGACTTCCGCCGCGCCCGGCTCATCACTCTTCGCAAGCCGGAGCCCCTCGGCGTCGGTGATCTGCACCCAGAGCGCGTTGAGCGACGTCGCGGCGACGGCCGCTTGGTCGAGCACATCGGCACCGGAACGCGACTCCACGATGGAGCGGAACTGCGCGTTCTCGACGAACGTCGCCGAGGCCTCCAGCAGTCCCTTCGCACCGCCCTCGAGCTGCGCATCGACCGCATCGCGCGCCGAGCCGAGCACACGCGTCACCGATTCATCGACGGTCTTGCTGGCCTGCTGCGCGGTGATGGCGAGCGTCACGCCGACGATGGCGACCACGACGAGCGCGGTGCCGAGGAAGATCTTGAGGGTGAGGCTGAGGCCGCGAGGCTTCACGGAGACCGGGGCGGAAGGGACGCGTCAGTACCGGACCGCGCTGTTCTTGTCGTATTCCTTGCCGAACTTGTTCTTGTGCGGGGAGAACTTGAAGCCGCGCGCATCGAGAGTGGTGCTCACGTCACCGAGACCACTCGCGAGCACGGTGACGCGTTGCTTCACCTCGGTCGTGCGTTCATGCCAGACGTGCAGCGTGTACTGGCCCGCGGGTACGCCCTCGATGGTCCACCGCCCGTCATTGCCGGCCTGCGCGTACCACGGGGAGGGCGCCACGACCACGAACGCCGTCATGCGCGGGTGGATGTTGCAGTAGATCGGGAACGCCCCGGCGCGCTTGAAGGTCGCGTCCTTCGACTTACCCGCACCATAGAGCCCGAGGTCGAACGCTGCACCCGGCGCCGTGGAGAAGATGTTGTGACTGAACGGGTCCTGATTGGGGAACTCGACCTTCATCCCTGGCGTGATGACGCGTACGTGGGGGACGAAGGCACGGCCGTTCATCGCGATCACGGGTGCTGCGGTCTTCTCGTTCTTCGGGTTGGCCGCGCCGGGCTTCTGCGCCGCCGGCTTGGTAGCCGAATCCGCAGGGACGAGGTACACCACCGTGGCGTTGAAATCCGTGGTCGCCTCGCCGGGACGTTCGGTGATGGCTATGCGTCCATTGACAGACGCCTGCGCAGCCGCCGGAGCCGGAGCCAGCAACACGGCAACCCAGACGGCGGCCACCAGTGCGGCCGTACCCTGCGACCATTTGCAACGAGTGCCCCGATGCCCGCCCATGTCTCTCTCAGTCATAGTGTGAACGCTACTCGTCGGCGTTCGCCCCGGTCAAGCATATCTCTTCTGCAATTCCTGTGCGGGGCCGCGCTCGGCACGCTGCTCGCGCTGCTGAGCGTGACGCCCGTCACCCTCCGCGCCCAGACCGCCGATACGACTCGGGCTCGGCTCGATTCGCTCGCCCGTCGCATGGAAGACGCCGAAGCCGCGCTGCAGTTACTGCGTGATCAGCTCGCCACGGAAGCCTCGAGCGGAGTGCGGACCAAGTCGCGGATGTCACTGGAGTTCTCAGGGCGCGTGCTCATGAACGCCTTCATGAATACGTCGCGAACGAACAACGTGGATGTCCCGGTCTTCTCACGCCCAGATTCGGCCGGACCCTCCGGCGGGTTCGCGATGGGGATCCGGCAGACCACGCTCGGGCTCGCGGTGACCGCGTCGGACGTCGCGGGTGGCGACTTCGTCGGTGACATCGACGTGGACTTCTTCGGCGGGCAACTGCCGTCGAGTGGCGGACGTACCTTCCCGCTCATGCGGCTGCGCACCGCACGCGCGTCGCTCGCCTGGAAACACGGCATGCTGATGGCCGGACAGGAGCAACCGCTCATCACCGGCGTCGACCCGGTGTCGCTCGCCTCGGTGGGCGTGCCGGGGTTCACGGCGGCCGGCAACCTGTGGCTCTGGTTGCCCCAGCTCCGCGCCGGCGTACACACCGCCGGCAAGGTGCGCATCGGACTCGAAGGCGCGGTCCTCGCACCCACCAGCGGCGACCCCAACGGCCTGTTCGACACGCAGTTCGATCCGGCCGAGCGCACCAAGCGTCCGTTCTTCCAGAGCGCCGTGCGCGTCTCGTGGGGCGAGGCCGAGCGGCCCGGTGTGTTCACCGTCGGCGCGCACCGTGGGTGGATCGACAACGCTGTCGATGAGACGCAGAAATCCGAGGCGTTCGCCGCGACGCTCCGCCTGCCGATCGGCACGCGGATCGAGCTCCGTGGTGAGGCGTTCCAAGGTGAGGCGCTGCGCGGCCTCGGTGGCGGGGGCGTCTCGCAGGGCATCGGCGTGAACGGCGTGGGAGTACGCACACGCGCCGGCTGGGGACAGCTGAACCTGCAGGTCTCGCCGCGCGTGCTCTGGGGCGTCGGCGTCGGCGTGGACGATCCGCGCGATGCACACGTGCTCCCGGGCGGCCGCATCAAGAATCAGGTCACCGAGACACATCTGCATCTGCGTCCGGTGGGTCCGGTACTGGTCGGTCTGGAATGGCGGCAGCTCGCGACCGAGTACACGGCCGGGAAGCGCACCAATCAGCACCTCAATCTCGCGTTCGGCTTCGAGTTCTGACCGTCGCGACGGCCAGCCGAACGGGAATACCTCCGTTGCTCGTCTTGAATCGCTCCTCGAAGTCCAGACGCATCTGATCGTCGAGGGTGCGGTCGGCGCTGAGCAGAGCCACCTGCCAGCCGGCCGCACGCGAGGCGATGAGTTGCCCGAATCGGGCAAAGAGATCGCGGAGCGGACCCGACTCGCCCACGCGTACGCCATACGGCGGATTCGCGATGATCAGCCCCGGGCCCGGGGGCAGTTCGAGCGCCGAGAGCGCGGCCACACGCCATTCGATGTCCGCGGCGACACCGGCGCGTGCCGCATTCGCCTGCGCACCGGTGATCGCACCGTCGTCGCGGTCGGCGCCGATGATGGGTGCGGTCGCGTGCGGGTGAATCGCCTCGCGTGCGCGCTCGCGCGCCTTCGACCACGCCGGCGCATGGGCCTCGGGCCAGTGCTCGGCCGCGAACGGCCGCGCGAGTCCTGGCGCGATGCCGCGCGCGAGCATCGCCGCCTCGATCGGGATGGTACCTGATCCGCAGAGCGGATCGACGAGCGGCTGCGCCGGGTTCCAGCGCGCTCCGAGCAGCATGGCGGCCGCCAGCGTCTCGCGGAGCGGAGCTCGTGCGACCGCCAACCGATAGCCGCGACGGTGCAGCAACTCGCCCGAGGCGTCGGCACTGATGGTGCAGCGGTCGTGGTCGAGGCGGACGATGAACAACTGCGCCTCGGCGAGCGACGGCGATGGCTCATCTGAAGCCGCCGACACGTCGTCCGGCTCGCCCGCGGCCTCCTCCCACACTGCGCCAGGCACCGCACGGATCACTGCGGCCGCGACGCGCTCGGCGACCGCATCGGAGTGATACAGCTTGGACTTCTTGCACGTGACGCGGAGACGGAATCGTGCGCGCTCGCCGACGAACCGACCCCACGGCAACTGGCGCGCCTCGCGCTCCAACTCGCTGAACGCCGTTGCGCGGAACTCCGCCACGCGCACCACCACGCGACTCGCCGTGCGGAGGCCGATCTGCGCGCGGGCGAGGATCCCGATGTTCGCGCGGAACATCACACCACCGAGGACAGCCTCGGCGCGGATGTCGAGTGCTTCGAGTTCAGCGGCGACGAGCGGCTCAAGCCCGGGGGCCGCGACGGCGAAGGCGTCGTACTCAGGCGGGCGCGGGCGTGGAGGCACCCTGCAATCTACTGCGACGCTGCTCCCAGACCCGCCACCCCAGCAGAAGCGCAAGAATCACTGCGTAGACCAGCGGTTCGCGGATGTCCTTCTTCACCGCCATGAAGAAGTGCGTCACGCCGAGGATCGCGATGACGTAGACGAGTCGATGCAGCACTCGCCAGCGTTTGCCGAGCCGCGCGATCATCGCCTTGGTGGAGGTGACGGCGAGCGGGATCATCAGCAGGAACGCGAGCATGCCGACCGTGATGTACGGACGCTTGAGCAGATCCTTCTGCACGTCGGGCCAGCCGACGTATTCGCTGATGAACAGCTGGACGTCGAGCAACGTCCAAGTGAGCAGATGCAGCGAGAGGTAGGCGAAGGCGAACAGCCCGAGGGTGCGACGGTGCTTGGCGAGCCAGTTCCAGCCGGTGATGCGCCGCAGCGGAGTGATGGCGAGCGAGGCGAACAGGATACGCAACGTCCACTTGCCGAGGTTGTGTTCGCCGGCTTCGATGGGCCGAGTGCCGAGGAAGCGCGTCCCGTAGAAGAGATCGCCGATCATCGCGCCGACGTAGAACACCGCAGGCACCGTCGCGAGGACGATCATGAGCGCACCGAAGCCGCGCGGTTCACGCGCTACGCCACCCAGCGGAGCCACTCAGTAGTTCCGGCGGAGATCCAGACCCGAGTACAACGACGCGACCTGGTCGGCGTAGCCGTTGAACATGAGCGTCGGGATCCTCCGGAAGCGTCCGATCCGCTGTTCCGTCGCCTGACTCCACCGCGGATGATCGACTTGCGGGTTCACGTTCGCGTAGAATCCGTACTCACCCGGATTCGCTAGGGCCCACGAAGTGGCCGGCATCTTGTCCGTGAGCCGGATCCGCACGATGCTCTTGATGCCCTTGAAGCCGTACTTCCACGGCACCACGAGCCGCAGCGGCGCGCCGTTCTGCGGCGGCAGTTCCTTCCCGTACACTCCCGTCGCCAACAGCGTGAGCGGGTGCATGGCTTCGTCGAGGCGCAGGCCCTCGTTGTACGGCCAGTCGAGCGCCGGATACCGCTGTCCGGGCATCCGCTTGGGGTCCATCAGCGTGGTGAACTCGACGAACTTGGCACCCGCCGTCGGCTCCGCTCGCTTGAGCACGTCGGCGAGCATGATCCCCCGCCACGGGATCACCATCGACCACGCCTCGACACAACGCATGCGGTAGATGCGGTCCTCGACCTTGGACGGCTTGAGGAAGTCCTCGAGCTGATAGCTGCCCGGCTTCTTCACGAGGCCTTCCACCTTCACCGTCCACGGCTTGGTGATGAACCCCTGCGCGTTCTCCACCGGATCGCCCTTCCCGGTGCCGAACTCGTAGAAGTTGTTGTAGGACGTCACGTCCTCTTCGGGAGTCGGATCGTCACCGGGCTGCAGCCCATACGGCGTGCCGAGCGACTTCTGCTGCGGCGCGCGCCCGGAAGCGAAGGCAGCGCGGCTGAGCGAGCCGGTGGCCAGCAGGCCCGCGCCTACGATGCCGGCGGCGGCGAGGAAGCGGCGGCGATCGAGATACGCCGACTCGGGCGTGATCTCGCTGGAAGGAAGCTCGTGGCGTGTCATACGGTATCTATTGTTGAGGCCGGGATTGTGTTCCCGGAAGGTGAGTGACCTATTTCACAATAATGAACGCCTCCGGCCCCGGGCCCGTTGCCCCCCCGACCCTCATCATCCGGCCGGACAGCGCCCGATCGCTCGGCCTGGTGGGCGATCTGTGGGAGTTCCGGGACCTCCTGTGGACACTCGCCGGACGCGACCTCACGCTCCGGTACCGCCAGACGGTGCTCGGCGTGGCGTGGGTGGCGCTACAACCGCTGCTCGGCGCGCTGATCTTCACCTTCGTCTTCGGGACCATCGCCGGACTCCCCAGCGACGGGATCCCGTACCTCGTTTTCACGTTCGCGTCGCTGGCGGGCTGGGGCCTGTTCAGCGGGATCGTGACGCGTGCGAGCAGTTCACTCGTGCAGAACAGCGGACTCATCGCCAAGGTCTGGTTCCCGCGTGCGGTGATCCCCGGCTCGGTGGTTCCGGCGGCGCTGCTGGATCTCGTCGTAGCCCTCACGCTGCTCGTCGTGCTCATGCTCTGGCTCGGGGTCGCACTCTCGCCGGCCATGCTGCTCGCACCACTGTGGGCGCTCGCCCTCGTGGCGCTCGCGTTCGGGTTGGGACTCATCGGCGCCGCGTTGATGGTGAGCTATCGCGATGTACAGCACGTCCTGCCCGTGGCGATGCAACTGCTCCTCTACGCCAGTCCGGTGGCGTACGCGGCAGGCGTCGTACCCGAGCGGTATCGCGACCTCTATTGGCTGAACCCGGTCGCACCGCTGCTGGAGGGTCTGCGCGCGTCGCTGCTCGGCACGGCGATGCCGCCCGCCTGGAGCGTAACGTCGGCGGTGATCACGACGCTGGTCCTGCTCGCACTAGGAGCCACGGTGTTCCGGCGACTGGAGCGGAGGTTCGCCGATGTCATCTGACCGCGCGACCACCGGCGCTAACACAGCCGTCGCCGTCGAAGCGCGCGGACTCGGCAAGCGCTACGTGCTCTCGCACCGTCCGCAGGCGACCACGTTGGTGGAACGACTCGGCCAGCTCGTGCGTGCGCCACTCAGTGGCGCCAGCGACGAAGAACTCTGGGCCCTGCGCAACGTCGAGTTCAGCATTCCCACGGGCAGTGCCGTGGGCATCATCGGTCGCAATGGTGCGGGCAAGAGCACGCTGCTCAAGATCCTCTCGCGCATCACGCCGCCCACCACAGGTGAGGTAAGGTTGCGCGGGCGGGTCGGCAGTCTGCTCGAAGTCGGCACGGGCTTCCATCCCGAGCTCACCGGTCGCGAGAACATCTTCTTGAACGGGGCCATACTCGGCATGAGGCGGCGTGAGATCGCACAGCGCTTCGACGCCATCGTCTCGTTCGCGGAGGTAGAGCGGTTCCTCGATACGCCGGTGAAGCGGTACTCGAGCGGGATGTATGTGCGCCTCGCATTCGCGGTGGCCGCGCACCTCGAGCCCGAGGTACTCGTGGTGGACGAAGTGCTTGCCGTCGGGGACGCCGAGTTCCAGCGGAAGTGCTTGGGCAAGATGGGCGAGGTGGCGGGCGAGGGGCGCACGGTGATCTTCGTGAGCCACTCGATGGCGGCTGTGTCGGCGCTCACGCAGCGCGTGCTCCTATTGGACCGCGGTGAATGCCGCTTCGATGGCCCGACGGCGGCCGGGATCGCGCAGTACCGCGCGCTCCAGGGCGGCGGTGCAGCGACCCCGGCGCAGTACGTCGCGAGCGGTCGCGCGGGGAACCATGTCCGTCTTGCGCGCGTGCTCACCTCCGACCCTGGCGGCGTCCATCGCCACGGCGAGGCGCTCGCGCTCGAGTTCGAGCTCGACGTCCCGGAGCCGGCCAGCACCCTGTGTTTCTCGTGCAAACTCGTGGACGATGCGGACCGCAACATCGTGCATCTGTGGTGCTTCGAGCCGGAGGCGCGTTTCCGTCGCGAGGCCGGCCGCTACACGCTGCGGTTCACCCTGCCGCGCGCGAGACTCTTCCAGGGTGCCTACACCGTCCGCGCGTTCCTCTCCGACCGCCGCACCAATACGATGTTCGATGAGCTGCACGGCATCTGCCCCATCGAAGTGACGATGGACGGTGTCCATCGCGATGACTATCCGTGGACTGCGGGTGATTGCACGTATCTCGAGAGCGCACGTTGGGAGTTGGCGCGCGAGGGTGGAGCGCCACAGCACGGCACGGTGGCGCCATGAGTCAGCAACAGAGCAGTGCGCCACTGCTCGGCGCACGGAAACCGCGGGTGCTGATCGTGAGTTTCATCGCCGTACCGGGCGGGGCGCACAATCTGTGGCGGCATTTCGTGCAAGACCCGGCGGTCGCGCCTTCAGTGGACTTCCACCTGCTCGCGCCGTCGGAGTATCGCGAACGGGACCCCGAGCCGATCCGCTCGGGTGCGGTGCAGTTTCATGCGATGACCGAACTCATGCCGCAATCGCTGCGCACGCGCATGCTGAGTCGGCTCACCGGGACCGTGGTGCCGGAGCGCACGCGCTGGGAGACGAGGCTGGCGGCGATCGCGCCGGATGTGGTGTGGTTCAATCTCGCCGGGCTCGGCGATATGAACTGGTGTGTGCCGGCAGGTGAGGCCTGCGCGGCGCGAGGCATCCCGTATTGGCTGGTGCTCCAGCATGCACAGGAGGAGTATCACTTCGTCGACGACGATCGCACCGACGCTGCGCTCGTGTTGGCGCGTGCGGCGAAGCGCCTGTTCACGGTCTCGATGCGCAACCGCCGCGCGCTGGAGCGCGCCCTCGGCGCACCGTTGCCCAACGCCGAGTCGGCCGTGAACGGCGTGACGGCGTCGACCCTCGCGGCCGGCGAGCGCGTGGCCAAGGCCGAGCCCGTGCAGGTGAAGGGCACCGTGCGACTGCTCACGTTGGCGCGCTTCGATCCCACGTACAAAGGGCAGGATCTCCTGCTCGATGCGCTGGCGAGTCCTGAGTGGCGCACCCGCGACTGGGTGCTGACGCTGCAGGGCGGCGGGTCGCATGCCAGGTTGCTGCGACGACTCGCGACCAATCACGGATTCGACGAGACGCGCGTCCGACTCCTTCCGCACGGTTCGGACGTGAGCGCGGCGTTCGCCGCCGCGGACCTCTTGGTGTTCCCGTCGCGTTCAGAGGGCACGCCGTTCGCGCTGGTCGAAGGGATGGCGCACGGCCGCCCGGCCGTGGTGACCCCGGTGGGAGGGAACGACGAAGTGGTGGAAGAAGGCAAGACCGGATGGGTGGCGGCGGCGGTGACCGTGGAGGCGATCCGTGCCGCACTCTCGCGAGCGTGGGTGGCACGAGCGGCCTGGCCTGCGGCGGGCTACGCGGCCCGCGAACGGATCGCCTCGCAGTACGCGCTGGCGGTGCCGCATCAACGTTTGTTGTCCGCACTCCGCACCGACGTCGGCGGCGAGTTGCTGGTGGCGGAGCGATGAGCGAGGCGGTGTTGCCCCCGACGATCGCGAAGGTGCTCGACCGCTTCGCCGCGATGAGCCGCGAGGAGAAGATGCAGTCGCTCGTGGGTTACGCGAAGAAGTTGGAGCCCTTGCCCGAGCGACTCGCGATACTCGACCGTGCAGCGTTCACGGTTCCCGAGTGCCAGACGCGCGTGGACCTGTTCCCCGAGGTCCACGACGGGAAACTGCACTTCTACGCCGATGTGAACGTGCGCCAATCTCCGACGATCGCCGCCTTTCTCGCGATCGTGTTCTCCGCCGTGAACGAGCAACCGCCGGCGACCACGCTGGCGATCCCCGACGATTTCGTGTCGCGCATGATGCAGGGACTCGGGCTCAGCGCGCGCGAGACCGGACTCTCGGCGATGGTCGCCCGCCTCAAGCGGCACGCGCGCGACGCGACGAGAGCATAGCCGTTGTACGATCCGCTCCCTTTCCCCTCTCTCTCGAAGGCACCATGAGCCAGTCCTACAAGAGCCACGCCCGCTACTTCCCGCTGTTCCACTTCCTCGCGTCACCGGTCACGATGCTGTGGGCGTTGCACGCGATCTGGCACGCGATCCGGAACCCGAGCCTCCTGCACGCGGGTCAGGCGCTCCTGGCCGTCGCCATCTCGGCTGGTGTGTTCGCCTCGCGCCTCATGGCGCTCAAGGTGCAGGACCGGGTGATCCGTCTCGAGATGCGCCTGCGCCTCAAGGAAGTGCTGCCCGCCGGGATGCACGCGCGCATCCCGGATCTGACGGTGCGCCAGCTGGTCGCCCTGCGCTTCGCCGGCGATGCAGAGCTGCCGACGTTGGTGGAGCGGACGCTCAAGGGGGAGTTCGCGTCGCCGAGGGCCATCAAGCAGGCCATCACCGACTGGCAGCCCGACTACTTGCGCGCCTGAACCAGTAGCGACGCGGCCCAGGAGTCCCGCGCGCGCGGCTCGAAGCGCGTGCGGTACTCCCCGACCGACGTCAGCGTCGTATCGAAGACGATGGTGTCGCCATCCACGGCGCCTTCGAGTGACATCAACTCGAACTGATGGTGCGTGCACGTGAGCACCAAGCCGCCGGCCGCACGGAAGTTCACCATCCCGCCGCCGACCATCGTGGTGCCGATGCCTTCCTCGATACCCTTGAGCACGCGGAAGAGCCCGTCGATCGAACAGCCCGACGCATCGCTGGCGCGTTCATCGACCGCCACCGCGAGGAAGTGCTCGTCGCGGAACTCGCGTCCGCAGGTGAGCGGACGATCGTGCGCTCTCCACGTGAGCAGGAAACTATCGACCGCGGTGAGCAGGCGTTTCTCATCGACATCGTCGAGGGGCGCGCGGGCCGCGAACACCCAGAGGCGCGCGTCGTCGGGGAGCGTGTCGAACGGGATCAGCGGCACGGGGACTCCATGTGAAGAGGCGAGCGGACCCGTCCGATCGCCGGCACGTCGGAGGAGTCTTGGGAAGATAATCAGGGGCGGTTGATGCGCTGGCTCCGCCCACTCGCTCGCAGGCACCCCGCGATGCAGATTCGTCGCGACCACCTCACCCGGAGTCCTGATGTCCTCTGTGCTCGCTGAAGCACGTCGCGAGTTCCTCGCGCGTTGCAGTGCCCTCGGTGTGGGCGCCACGCTCTTCCCCGGCGTGCTCTGGGCGAAGGTCGCCGCTGGCGTGGAGATCACCGACGCGTCGATCCTCGCTGCCGCCGAGATCGCCGGCGTGAGCTTCAGCGAGGAGGACCGCACACTCATGCTCGCGGGACTCAAGCGACAGACGGCGCAGCTCGACGCACTGCATCAGGTGCCGCTCGACAACAGCGTCGCCCCGGCGATGGTGTTCACGCCTCTACCACGTGCCGATGCCGTGCCCACTGGTGCGCAGCGTCCCATCCGCCCTTCTCGCCCCGCGCTCGGTGCCGTGCCGTCGGCACTCGAAGGATTGGCCTACGCGTCACTCACCGAGCTCGCCGAGCGGGTGCGGCGTCGACAGGTGAGCAGCGAACAGCTGACGACGATGTATCTGGATCGGCTCGCACGGCTCGACCCGCAGTTGCTCTGCGTCACCACGCTCACGCGTGAACGGGCACTCACACAGGCGCGCGCGGCCGACGCGGAGATCGCGAAGGGCCGCTACCGTGGGCCGCTGCACGGCATCCCCTGGGGCGCGAAGGACCTGCTGGCGGTGAGGGGCTATCCGACCACATGGGGGACGGCGCCCTATCGCCAGCAGATGCTCGATACGGACGCGACGGTCGTGCAGCGGCTCGACGAGGCGGGTGCGGTCCTCATCGCGAAACTCACGCTTGGCGAACTCGCGCAAGGCGACCGCTGGTACGGCGGGATGACGCGCAACCCGTGGAAACTCGATCAAGGCTCGAGCGGATCCTCGGCCGGTCCGGCGTCAGCGACCGCCGCCGGGTGCGTGGGCTTCGCGATCGGATCGGAGACACTCGGCTCGATCTCGTCGCCGAGCACTCGTTGCGGTGTGACGGGCCTGCGGCCGACCTTCGGCCGTGTACCGCGTACGGGCGCGATGGCACTGAGCTGGTCGATGGACAAACTCGGGCCGATGGCACGCTCGGTGGAGGATTGCGCGCTCATCTTCGCTGCACTGCACGGACCCGACGGACAGGATCAGACCGTGCATGCCGCTCCTTTCAACTGGGACGGCGATGCGCCGCTGCGCGGGATCCGGGTGGGATTCGTACAGAGTGCGTTCGATCTGCCTTTGGAGCGTGGCCACACGACCAAGCCGTTCGACGATGCCGCGCTCACCGTACTGCGCGGGCTCGGGATCGATCTCATCCCGGTGGAGATCCCGGTCGCGGCCTACGACGCCATGCGCATCATCCTCACGGCGGAGGCAGGCGCGGCGTTCGATGAACTCACCCGCAGCGGCCGCGTGAAGGAACTGGCCCAGCAAGGCGCGGGAGCGTGGCCAAACACGTTCCGCACCGCACGCTTCATCCCCGCAGTCGACTACATCAATGCGAATCGGGTGCGCACGCTCGCGATCCAGCAGTGGGATCTGCTCATGCAGCGCGTCGACGTGATCGTCGCGCCGACCAGCTCCGGCCAACTGCTGGCGACGAACCTCACCGGACATCCCGCTCTGATCGCGCCGAGCGGGTTCAAGGACGACGGCACGCCGGTATCGCTGACGTTCGTGGGACGGCTGTTCGGCGAGGAAGCGCTCCTGAAGGTGGCGCAGGCCTGGCAGAGGGCGACTTCGCATCATTTGAAGCAGCCCGCCTTGTAGATGCTGGACGGTGGAGGAGGGAGCGATGCGAGGTTCCGGTCGCGGGGAGTTCGGTACGGGCCGTAAAGGTCGAATGGCTCATGCTGACGCCCGGACGCGCCGATACTCATCAAGACACTCTCGCCCACGCCATGCGTCGACTCCGCCCTGCGGTCCCGGTCCTCGTCTTGCTCACGTTCCTCGGTGCGCCGCGCGTCGTGCGCGCACAGGACTGCGGCTGTGGAGCGCCGGTCTACCCTGCGCGCTGGTCCGTCTTCGCGAGCACCGGGGGCGGCTCGGTGCAGACCGACGGGATCAACATGCTGCTCGGTGCCGCGTCGTACTTCGCGGTCTCCGACGATGCGATCGGGTTTGGCGGCGGAGCGTTCACCTCGTGGGGTCCTCTTCGACTCGGCGCAGAACATGTGCGACTCGATGCAGGCGAGGAGAGCACACCCGGCGGTCGCTCCGCTCGACTCGAGGCGCAGTACACCACCCTCGTCGTCGGCTGGGATCTCCGCCCGCGCGGGCGATTGAGCCTCGCGCCCTCATTCGGCGTCGGGCGCGGGAGCTTCGACCTCATCGTGGGTGATCGTACGGGGGGTGCGACGGCGCCCACCGCACCAGCGCCGACCTTCGCTGAGGTGCTCGCGAGCCCCGGTACGGAGAGTCGGATTCGCGGTGCGCACTGGATCTACGAGCCCATGCTCGCGGCGGAACTGCTCGTTGTGCGGCAGCGGGCGCAGCGTCGGGGCATCACGGTGGGCGTGCGAGGCGGCTATCGCGTGGCGCCCAACCGTGCTGACTGGACATATCGCGGTGTCGCGGTGAGCGGTGGTCCGGTCGATCAGGCCGCAGGGCCGATCGTACGACTCACGATCGGGGTGGGCGGCCGCTGACGACCGCGGTCAGCACGCGAACCACGCCGGACACCATCGCCTTGACGGAGAATCGCGAGACCGCATCGTCGTAGGCTCGCTGTACCATCGCCGCGCGAAGAGCGGCCGGCATCGCGCGGACCCGGCGGATCGCCTCTGCGAGCGCGACCGGGTCGCCAGGCGCGACGAGAAGTCCCGTGTCGCCGTCGCGGATGATCTCCCGCACGCCACCCGCCGCCGTTGCGATCACCGGCCGGCGCGAGAGCATCCCCTCGACCACGACGCGCCCGAATGGCTCGGCATCCACAGCGCTGTGCACCACGATGTCCGCCGCCCGCAGCAGCGTCGGGATATCATGACGGTCCCCCAGCAGCTGGACACGGTCCGTGACTTCGAGTGCCTTCACCTGCGCTCGCAACTTGGCAGCGTAGTCATCCTCACCGAACAGCGGGGCACCGATGATCCACGCGTGCACATCAGGGAGCGATTGTGCTGCAGCGATCACCACGTGTTGACCTTTCCATGGCGCGAGACGCGATACCGCCGCGACGACGCACGCGGCATCCGGAGCCAGCGCACGTCGGGCGTTGGCGGCCTGCGCGACCGTCACCGCATCGAATCGGTCGGCGGATATCCCGTTGTGCACGACCTGCACGAGATCCGCGTTGCCCCCGGCCGCGCGGAACGCTTCGGCGGTCGCCTCGGAGTTCGCGATCACCGCAGACGCGCGCGCGTTGGCCAACAGGACGGCCGCGCGGATGTTCGCTGCGGAGAAGTGCGCGGTCGAGAGGATGTCGCGCAGATGCCAGACCACCGGTCGGCGCGCGAGGAGGCCGGCAGCAGCGGCCACCACGAACGCTTTCTGCGAATTGGCGTGAATCACGTCCATCGGCTTCGCGGCCTTCGCCACACGCGTGGCCAGTCGCGCGACATCGGTGAGTGCACCGAGTCCGGGCGCCCCCGTCCCACGCTTCACCGACGCCAGCGCGCCGAGTGGCTCGATCGACGTCGGCACATCCCGCGCGCGCAGTGCCTCGACGAATGGCCCATCGGCGAGCACCATCACCTCCCGGTCGCTCGGCCAATGCGCAGAGAGGTCGAGCAGCGACAGCTCCCCGCCACCCAGCTCCGCGCTCTGCGTAAGGAACAGGACCCGCGGGGCGTTCACGCCGCCCCCACTTTCGCCGCGCTCACGATCCCGCGGAAGAGCTCCGCCATTCGTGAGGTGATATGAGCCCAATCGTAGTGCGCTGTCGCGAACGCAGTGCAATGCGCGGCGTCGGGCAGTGACTGGCGGCCGGTCAGTGCCGCGACGAGTCCGTCGGCGATCGCGTCACTCGAACTGTCGCGCAGGACGAGCGACGCGTCGAGCGCACGCACGGTCTCCGGCAGCCCGCCCACCGGAGTCACCAACACCGGTGTGCCAGCGGCGAGCGACTCCGGTACGATGAGCCCGAATCCCTCCAAGGCGACCGTCGGCACCACGGTCACGGTGGCGGCGCGATACGCGAGTTGCAGCGCGTCCTCCGGGACGAAGCCGAGTACGCGTACCGTTTCACCGAGTCCTGCGGCGGCGATCTGCGCCTCGTACGCCGCGCGTTCGGGTCCGTCGCCGGCGAGCATGATGCGCACACCCGGGACGGCTGCGCGTACCGCCGGCGCTGCCGCGATCAAACGATCGATGCCGGTGCGCTTCACCAATCGACGCACGGCGAGCACCGTCGGTGCCGCGGTGTCCCATCCGAGCCGTGCGCGTGCGGTGGCGCGGTCAGGGAGATCAGCGCTCGCGCGGACATCCACGCCACCGGGGATCACGACGATACGGCTGCGTGGGACTCCGTACTGTCTGTGCAACAGGTCCCCGAAGGCCTCGGAGAGCACGATGCAGCGAGTCGCGCGGCGATACACCCGACGCTCGAGGCGTGCACGCCACCACGTGGACATCGACCCCCGTCCCTCAGAACGGGATTCGCCTGCCCACGGGCCGTGGAAGTGCACCAGCAACGGGATGCGTTCGGCATACGGCAAGAGTGCGGCCCCATACGGCGCGAAGTGCGAGACCAGGATGTCCGGAGGCTGTGCCGCGATCGCGCGGCGCACCGCGCGACGTGCCGCGAGCATGCGAGCGGTACTCGAGGCACCCGGTGCCGCGAACGCGTCGATCCGCGCCGTCACTGCGCCGCCATCCCGTGTGATGATACCCGGCGCCCGACGCGCTGCGACGAGCCCGGTCACACTGACGCCCGCGTCGGGCAGTCGCTCCGCCAGCGCGGCGAACAGTCGATTCAAGCCGCCGGCCTCCTCGCCTTGCCAGCCGAGTCCGACTTGGAGCGCGTGCAACCGAGTCGCCGCGAGCGGACTCACGCGTTCACCTCGTGCAGCACCGCCAACTGCTCGGCCGCGATGCGATCCCAGGCGTAACGCTTGGAGACCACGACCGCATGCTCACTCATCTGCCGCCGATGGATCTGGTCGTCGCGGAACCGCTGTACATGCACACGCAGTGCGTCCGCGCCGATCTCACAGAGATAGCCGTTCTCCCCATCGCGGATGAGGTCCTCGGTGCCATTGATGCGGTGCGCGATGATCGGCAGACCGCAGGCGGCGGCTTCGAGCGTGACGAGCGAGAACGCCTCGTAGCGCGACGGGAAGAGCAGGTAATCCGCACTCTGGTACCACTTCTCCGGTACCGTCGACATGCCGGCGAACCGTACTTGGGCCGTCGCGCCGACCTTCGCCGCGTGTTGTCGCATGGGTTCTTGTTCACCCGCGCCCACGATGACGAGCATGGTGTCCGGGATCCCGGCGACCGCGGAGATCGCATCGCGCACGCCCTTCCGTTCCCAGTCGCCGCCGACGAACAACGCGATGCATTGATCACTCGGCAATCCGAGTTGCATCCTCACGAGGCGCTTGGATGTACCGTCGAGCGGGCGGAAGACCGCGTGGTCGACGCCGTTGGGAATGACCGTGATGCGGTCCATCGGCACGCCGTACTCCTCGTGCAACTCGCGTCCCACGCCGGTGGACACCGCGATCACGCGGCGCAATCGCCCGGACTGATATGCGTGCCGTTCGGACGCGACGAACTGCAGTTGGGCCGCACGCTGCCAGATGCGTCGGAGCGCGCTGCCGCCGCGGAGTCCGCCGAACCGCCTGGTGAATGCCGCCTGGCAGAACTGCGCGGTGATCACGTCCGCCTCGCGCGCGGCCGCGCCGATGCTCTGGGTGAGCGTCGCACCCACGGTCCGTGCGGCCTGGGTCGCGGCGCGGGCGAATCGCATGGTGCGCACGACGGTCGGGCCAGTGGGCAATCCCACCGGAACGAAGCGGTGTGCGACACCCGGGAGCTCACACACGTTCGCCACTACACTCAGTTCGACATCCGACGCGAGACGGCTGAGCACCTCCGCAGCCGCACGTTCCTGGCCGCCACGACGGTGCACCTCCAGCGCGATGAAGGCGAGTGACATCATGTGACGAAAGTTCGGTAGAGGGCGAGGGTCTCGTCCACCATGCGCGTCACATGGAACCGCTCGAGGCCTTTGCGCGCGGCCGCGGACTGTGCGGCCCGGCGCGCCGGGTCCGCGAGCAGGGTATGGAGTGCGTCGGAGAGCGCAGGGACATCCTGTGCCGGTACCAGCACACCGGCGCGTCCGTCGTCGAGCGTCTCCGGCACGCCGTCCACGGCGGTCGCGACGATCGCACACCCGGCGGCGCGGGCTTCGCCGATCACGATGGGCGAGGATTCACGGCGCGACGCCAGTACGAAGATGTCCGCCGCCCGCAGGAAGGGCGTGGGATCGCGCTGGAAGCCGTGGAAGTGGATGCGGGCAGCACAGGAGGTGGCCGCCGCGACCGACTCGAAGCGCGAGCGCTCCGGTCCGTCGCCGACCAGGTGCAGCTGTGCGCCCGGATGACGGTCCGCGAGGCGAGCGAACGCCGCGATGAGCTCATCGATCCCTTTGCGTGCGTTCATCCCTGCCACGGTGACGATCGCGGGCTTCGCGATCGCCGCCGGCACGACCTCGTCGGCGACGCGGAGGCGTGGTGATCCTACCGTCCCGTTGAGGACCACCCGCAACTTCGTGTCGGGCACGCCCTGCGCACGCATCGTCGCGCGCACCGACGTGCCACAACAGAGCACGACATCGGCGCGGCGCATCCAGCGCGCACTCCGCTGATACACGTTGTGCACGTGCGCGACCAGCAGCGGCGGGCGGCCGCTCCGCACCACGCTCGTGAGCAACGTGCCGGTGACCATGTGGGCGTGGACCACGTCTGGCGTCGTCTCGTGCAGCAAGGCGCGCATCGCCCACGCGGCACGCCACAACGTCGCAACGCGCCGGGTCTGGTCGATCCGATGATGCGCGACTCCCCACTCGACGAGCCGCGTTTCGTATTCTCCGCCTTGCGAGGCCACCGAGACACTGTGCCCGAGCTGCGCCTGCCCCCACGCCAGATCCATCGCCGTGTTGATGATGCCGTTCCCGGTCTCGCGAACGGTGTTCAGCACGTGGAGGATCCGCAGTGGGCGCCGGCTCACGGATTCTCACCGAGCGCGAACTCGAGGATCGCCGCCGTGGCCTGTTGCGCGTAGTGCTCCGCCGTGAAGTCGCGTGCACGGATCGCCGCTGCTGCACCACAACGCGTCGCGAACTCCGGATCGTCGAGATAACGCATGATCGCGCGCGACATGGCTGCGTCGTCCTCGAACGCCACCAACTGTCCGTGCTCACCATCGCCGAGTACTTCGGCGGGCCCGCCCAGTGCGCCAGCGATCACCGGCTTGCCCAACGCCATCGCTTCGACCACCACGATGCCGAACGGCTCGCGATCGGACGCATGCACGACGATATCCATCGCCTGCATCCAGCGCGGGACGTCGGCCTGGAACCCGGCGAAGTGCACCGCGTCACCCACCCCGCGCACGTCGGCGAGCGCGCGCAGCTCTTCGCCGTAGCTCGGCTCCGTGTTGTGCGATCCTCCGACAACCACGACCTTCGCGTCGGGGTGGGTATAGTGCACTGCCGGCAACGCCGAGATCACCGTGTGCATGCCCTTCCAGCGCTGGAGCCGACCGACGATGCCGATCAGTGGGCCGTCGACCGGAAGACCGAGCTGCTCGCGCAGCGCTCGCGGCGACTCACCGCGCACGGCGTCGAACCGTTCCAACGAGGCACCAGGATAGATGAGACGCTGTTCGCGGCGCGGTGCGACCCGTGCCTGGGCGGTCGCAACATCCTTGGAGAGCACCAGGATCCCGCGTGCGCGACAGAACGTCGCGAACCGGTCGATCCAGTCCGGCTCCGGGAGCCCGACCTGGTACCACGCCGCCGGGATATCGGCGATCCACGCGGCCGGGCCCGCGAGGAGTTGTGACGCTGCCATCCAGCCGAACACCAGGGAGACCTGACGCTCGCGCGCGAGGCTGGCGATTCGACGAATCGCCTGCCAGCGCCGCCATAGCTCCCGGATCCGTCCTGCTTCCACGACGTGCGTCTCCACACCGAGCGCGCGCGTCTCAGCCACCATCGGGCCGTCCTTGGTGAACACCGCGATCCACTCGATGCCCTGCCCGCGCCCGTGCTGCATCAGCTGCCGGAACATCACCTCACCGCCCCCGAGCTGCTCGGCGAGGGGCATCACGACCATCACGCGGAGATCGGTCATCGATCACTCCGCGATGGCCCGGCCGCACCAGCGGCCGAGGCGGGTGCTGCGAGCGGCACCCGCTGGTCGGTCGCGGCCCACGTCGCATGCGCACGCGCACGTCCGTCCCGCGCGGCGCGCCATGCGTCGGCAGCCCACGAGTGCCCCTGCAGACGTAACCGGAGCGCAGCGAGCGCACCCGGATTCGCCGTCGTCCCGATCAGTACCGACCAGATGCGATACGCCAACCGCGCCATCCCCTGTTGATGCGCCAGCAACACCAGCGTCTCGTTGTGTACAGCTTGCGTGAACGGCTCGACCGCGAACCGCCCGCGATGGAACTGGTCGTCACCGGATCGAACCGCCACGTGATGGTCCACTGCGATGGCGGGGTCGTACACGAGACGCCAGCCCGCGCGACGTAGCGGCAGGCACAGTGCGAGCTCCCAATGTAGCTGCGCGCCTCCGCCGAGCAGGCGGGCATCGAATCCCACCGAGCGCAGCGGCGCGGCGCGGAACGCGCAGTTCACGCCTTTGAGCAGGTCGACATCACGAGCCGGTCCCGCGCCGAGATGATGGTTGCCGATCACGCGCCCGAACCACTGCACGCGCCCCACATCGCTGGCGTCGCCGCGTTCCAGCGACTGCCAGTCGCGCCCGCCGGCGCCGACGATGCGATCATCCCGCTGCAGCGTGGCGACGAGCCGCTCCAGCCAGTCCGCCCTCGGCTCGGCGTCGTCGTCTGTGAGCGCGATGATCTCCCCACTGGCGACGTCGAGCCCTCGCTGCATCGCCGCGACCACCCCAGGCGTCGTGACCGACTCGAGCCGCAAGCGCGTCGACGGCTCGGACGCGACGCGCGCCGCGGCCGCGATGGTCGCGTCGTCTCCCACACGGAGCACGACGACCACCTCGTCGGCGCGGCGCGTCTGGCGTGCGAGCGCACGCAGACAGCGCTCGAGCGCCTCCGGCCGCTGGTACGCGGGCACGATCACCGAGACGGTGGTGGGGCCGCCGTTCATCGCGTACCCACCGGCACGGATGTCCGACCCGACTCACCCGACTGTGCGACACGCAGGGGATCGGGCGCGGGGAACTCCGCACGCGCCGTGCGCTCCCACGCGCCGAAGTGGCGTTGCACCGTCCACAGCTCCTGCAGCAACGACACCATTGCGCGCGCCGAATCGAGGCCCAGCGGCAGCGACCGCACCACTCCCAAGCGCAACGAGGCGATCCCGCGCATCAATCGCCACTTGAGCGGTTCCGGCGCGCCTCGTTTCACCAAGTAGCGCACTTCCGCGGCGCGCAGTGCACCGAGCCGTGCGCCGGAAGGCTGGCGCCGCGGCGGGTGGTCCACAACCGCCTCGGGCACCCACGGGATGCGCACACCGGCCGCGAACAATCGCTCGCGCAGGTCCTGGTCCTCCATGTGCGCGAGCGTGAAGCCTTCATCGAAGCCACCGATCGCGCGGAACCGTTCGGCGCGCACGGCGATGTTGCACGACCAGAAGCGCCCGCCGGTCTCGTTCACGGGCGCGTAGTACATCGGCGTGCCGAAGCCTGCGGCGCAGGTGGTACGTCCCTCGAGCGCGTCGGCCTCCGGATGCGACGCGCTCGCCGCGACTAAGGCCGACAGCCATTCGCGCGACGGTACCGTGTCGTCGTCAGTGAAGACGAGCCACTCGCCGCGTGCCTCTGCCGCGCCGTTGTTGCGGTTCGCCGCCGGCCCACGCGCTGGCCCCGCCACCCATCGGGCCCACGGGAACTTGAGCGCCAGCAACGTGCGCGTCGCATCGCGGCGACCGTCATCCGTGACGATCACCTCGTACTGATCGGGCGCGAGCGCCTGCGCACCGGGCGCCAAACGCGCGAGACACACCGCCAGTGTCTCCACACGATCGAAGGTGGGGATCACCACCGACCACCGAGGGATGCTCATGGCGACGTCGCCGCACGCTGGAACATCGCCAGGTACTGTGCACGCAGCGCGTCCCACGCGAATCGCGATCGGACATCGTCATGACGCGCTTGCTTGCTCGCCGCGTCAGTCGGCGCAGTCATGAGCACTCGAAGCGCCATGAGCGCCGTATGCGCGTCGGAGATCGGGCGGCGGATCCCCGCGTCGGCCACGACATAGCGCGTGGTCGCGTCGTCGTGGACCAAGAGCGGCAGTCCGGCACCGAGCGACTCGACGTACGCCAAGCCGAAGCCTTCGCCGTGGGAGAGCAGCGCCGAACGGTCCGCGGCGGCGTAGGCGAGCGTCATCTGCTCACGTGAGAGGATCTCCCAGCGCCAGCGATCCCCGAGTCGTGCGCTGGCGAGTGCGCAGAGGTCGACGCGCTCCGGACCGTCCGCCCCCACCAGATGGAGGAACGGCTTCGGTCCCTCCAGCGCGGAAACGGCCTCGATCAATAGATGCGTGCGCTTGATCGAGCGATCGAGCTGACCGACGCTGAGCAGCACCTCGCCGTCTTGTGGGAGCCGCAGGGCCTGACGCGCCGATGCTCGCGCGTCGGCGGTCGGTGGACGCCACGTGGGCTCGAAGTCGACACCGTGGGGCAACGCCGTGAGTCGCCCGGGCAGCTCGCCACGTGCCAGCGCGCCGTCGCGGGCGGCGGGCGTCAGCACCTGCACGTGATCGCAGCGGGTGAACGGCATGGTGGTGTTGCCACCGTTGTAGAACAGCAAGCGGACCTTCGCACCACTGCGCCGCCGCCAATGCCACACCGCATTGCCGAAGTTCAGGTCGGCGAAGTAGAGAAGGTCCGGCTGCTCGCGCTTGAGCGTGCCAAGGTAGCCAAGGAAGAACGTGCCTTGCTCGATGAAGTACGGATCACGACGCATCAGCATGCCAGCCGCTCGTGCGGCGCGGGAGCGGCGCGGGAGGTTGGGCACCACCCGCTCACCTGGCACATGTCCCATGCGTCCGCCGGCGAATACCGTCAGCTCGATCGACGATTCACCGCGCAGTGCCGCCGCGCAACTTCGCGTGAACGTCTCGAACCCGCGCGCCTCGCGGCCGAGTCCGGTACAGACGAAATGGACGCGGAGCGGCGCCATCGCTCAGGCACCGAGCCAACGACGCAGCGCACCACCCGCTGCGCGCGTGAACAGGACCCCAGGGTAACGCCGGAACGCCGCGGCGATGCCGGCACTCGCGTCGTCCTTCTTCCCCTGCTCCGCTGCCTCCGCCGCTTCGACCATGAGTGCCTGCGCTTTCAGCATCCCGATGCGCTGCTCCAACCGCCAGCGATCGAGTGCCGAGAGCGTCTTCACGTAGCGGGCGCGGATGATGTCCCACTCCGCTTCGAAGAGGTTGCCTTCGGCGACCGTCTTGCTCGCGGCGTGGAATCGATAGCCGGCGACCGGGCGCTGCAGCGCGTGACACCGTTCGCCACGTGCCATGAAGGCGGCGTAGAGGTTGATGTCGAACAGATAGCGCAACGACTCGTCGAATCCGCCGACCGACGTGAGCAACTCGCGCGACCACACATGACCGGGCTGCGCCATCTGGAACCGCGACGAGAGCAGATCGAGCATCGACTCCGGTACGACGGGCAGATGCCATTCATCCACCGGTGCGTCGGCAGTACCGAAGCCGACGACGCCACCGGCGATCCACCGCGCGCCGGGCCGCTTCTCGAGCGCGGAGAGGAGCGACTGCAGGGCGCCCGGCAGGTAGACATCGTCGCTGTTGAGGTACGCGACCCACGTCCCTGTGGCCAGCGCGAGTCCCTTGTTGATCGCATGCGACTGCCCGCGATCCTTCTCGGACACCCAATAGGTCAAGTGCTCTTCGTAGCGCTTGATCACCTCGACGCTCTCGTCCGTGCTGCCACCATCGATGACGATGAACTCGAGGTCGGCGATGCCCTGCGAGAGCACCGAGTCCATGGTCTCTGCGAGGAAGCGACCTTGGTTGTACGACGGCGTGATGACGGTGAGCGTTGGGGTCATGCGACTTTCCTTGCGATGAACATGCGGGTGTCGGCGGCCTCGTGCCGCGCGGATTCCCAGCGCGCACGGTCGAACCGCGGTTCATACGCGAGATGGTCTTCGACGACCACCGGCTCGCATCCCTGCGTGCGTAGCCGCTGTTCGATCTCGGTCCACTCGAGGTGATCATCGGGCCAGATATGCAGATCGCCTTCGGGCATCCAGCGCGGATCGCCCCAGCGCTGCCAGATCAGCCATGGACGCACACGCGCCCAGTAGCGTCGGGGATCGAGGAAGCGCGTCCACGACTTCTCGGGCCACACCACGGCGGTCTCGAGGAACCGTTGCAGCGCCGGCGTCGGCGACCAGTAGCCCGGCGCCTTCTCATGTTCGAAGTACACCACCCCACCTGGCCGCACCACACGCCCGCACTCCGCGACCAGTGCGAGATAGTCAGGCACGTGATGGAGCACGGAGTAGGCCGCGACCATGTCGACACTGGCCGTGGCGAACTCCCTGAGGTCCGAGCCGTTGAGCGGCTGCGTGCGGAGTCGACCATTGCCGCCCAGACGCATTCGCAGCGCCTCCAACATCCCGGTCGAGAGATCGGTCGCCAACACGGTGCCTGGGTGGGCCAGCAGCTTCTCGGTGAGATTCCCTGGCCCTGCACCGAGCTCGAGCATCACGCGATCCGGCGCCACGGTCGCCGTGGCGATGCAGCCGACCGCACGCGCGACCGCCTCGACGAGTCGCGCCTGCTCCACGTCGTTGTAGATCTCCGGATGGCGCGCCGCATACGTCGCGCCACTGATCCGGTCGTGTGCCGCGCGGTTCTCGGCGATGCGCCGCGCGGCCGTCGTCATCGGAACCGCGCCTGCGACAGACGGTACGCCACCGTCGCTCCCGACGCGAGATTATAGGCGTGCGCGGAGACGCCGAAGCCGATCAACACCCAGAACAACGTGCCCGCGGCACCGGTGAAGATCTCGGAGATGAGGAGACTCGCCAGCAAGGCGGCCGCCGCGCTGCGCACGGCGTTCGCGAACGGATCGAACTGCGCATCGGCGAGTCGCATGCCTTGCACCACGATACCGAGGAGGCCGAGGAAGAACATCAGCCCCCCAGGCCAGCCGAACAGGTAGAACACCTCGAGCAATCCGTTCTCAAAGTTGCGGATGCCGCCGCGTGCATTCCTGGTGACCGCACTGCCCGTCGCGCCCAAGCCGGCACCCTCGGCGTAGTCCAGCACCAAGGCGTACCCAGCGCGCGCGACCAGGAGGCGCTGTTTCACCGAAGAGTCGTCACCGGCGGTCGTCAGCGAGGAGATACGCTGCGCGATGCCCTCTCGGAACCGCGGGATGGTGATCACCGGGAGCGAGAGCACGGCGACCACCGCGATGGTGATCCAGTTGCGCGGCAGCTTGCGTACGGGCTGCGTGATGAACTGCAACACCAACCCGAGGACGAATCCGAGCCACGCCGTGCGAATGCGCGAGAGCAGCAGACCGATGAAGCTGAGCACCAACGTCGGCAAGCGACCACGCACCTCCGCTGAGAGCAGCAGCAGGAGCGTCACCTGCATCACGACGGCAAACGTGCCCGGCATCGTCATCGAACCGAAGACACGGAGTGCGAAGGGTTCCGGTGCGCCGATGGACTGGAGGTTGGTGCCGATCATCCAGATGCGGTCCCAGATCGGGAGCACCGCGAACTGATAGATTCCGTAGAGGGCCGCGGGTCCAACCCCCCATGCCAGCGTCCGCAGCAGTACCCGCTTCATCTCCGGGTACCGTCGCCAGTGCAGCGCGGTGTGCAGCCCCACGAGCGCGGGCGACAGCCAGGCCAGGTACGCATAGAACGCCGGCACGAACCCGTTGCGCAACGCGCCGACGAGGAACCCGTACGTGACCGCTGCGATCACGAGAATGGCCGGCGCGAACAGGGTGCCGCGCAGTTCGCGCGCGAACCGGATCACGGTCCACACCGAGACCGTGCTCGCAAGTACCGGCGCTGCCAGCGCGAGACTTTGCGGGATGTAGCCATGGTGCATGTCGAGGATGCGCCGCACCAGCGGCGTGTAGAACCAGAGCGTGACGATGAAGGCGAGATAACCGCCCGGCATCCGCGTCACGAGCGCCAGCGCCGTCACCGCCGAGGCGACCGCCCAGATGGGCGCGAATGCGCGTCCACCCGCGCCCGCGAGGCCAGCCACCGTGAGCACGAGATAGCCCGTGAGCGCGATCGTCGCGAGCGACGGGACCGCCGAGGCGGACTCGCGCGGCGCCGCGATGGGGATCGGCGGGTGTGTCGTCACCCGCGTCTCAGCGACCTGTCTGCGGGACCTTCAACGGGCGCGACTCGCGCGTCATCGGCATCAAGCCCTTCTCGCGCAGCTTGCGGCGCAACCGCCGTCGCGCCGACGACACCGCGTAGCCCAGCAGGCTGACCGCGACGGTCGAGGCCGTGCCGTGCACGAACAGCGAGAACGGCGCGAAGCCGCCCGCGCCGATCGACACCGGCAGCGACCCCGAGGATGTCGCGGGCTGCGCCATGCCGTTCAGCCGTTCGAGCAGGGAGACGTCCACACCCCAGATCATCACCGGCAACGTCGTCGTGAATCCCGATGACAGTGCCGGATCGCTCGCGCGGAAGATGAACATCACGCCGAGCCAGAGCCCGACGAGCATCAAAGTGCTGAGATAGAGCAGCCGCGAGCTCAGGCCACGGCGACGACCGGGCCGACGACGACCCGACCACGACGTGTCGAGCAGCCACCAGGTTGCGAGCGACACCACGAGACTGATCCCGAGGACCAACGGTGCCGCCAGCAGCTCGACCGCCAGCAGTACCAGGCCCACGAGCGTCGCCGCACCGAACTGACCGGACGACGGTGGACGGTCGGCACCCGCATCGAAGATGTCGGGCACGAGCTCCGGCTCCGCCTCGTCGATGACGGGCGTACCGCCGCGCGACTTGCGCGTGGGCAGTCTCGGCGCGCGATCAGCGACCATAGTCGTAGTAGTAGCCGTATCCCGCGCGGTACCGGGAGCTGCGACGGAACTCCACGTCGTTGAGCACCGCACCGGCGAGGTTCACCTGCACGTTCCGGAGCTGCGCGACGGCGAAGCGCAGTTCCTCGCGCTCCGTGCGGTCCGAGCGCGCCACGAGCAACAGCGCGTCGGCCTGCGAGCCGATCAGCGCACCATCGGTGAAGAGGTTCAGCGGCGGCGTGTCGATCAGCACGTAGTCGTACTGCTGGCGCAAGCGCTCGAACAACGGCTGCAAGCGCTGGGCGACGAGCAAGTCGGCCGGGTTCACGCTCGGAGCGGAACCCAATGGCAGCACGTCGATCGTACCGCCGCCTTCCATCGCCACACGACGGATGCACTCGCCGGGCGAGGCCTGCCCGTACATGAGGTCGAAGAAGCCCGGTGCAGGCGAGATGCCGAACACGTCGTGCACGGTCCCACGACGCGTCTCGGCGTCGATCAGGATCACGCGCTGACCTTGATGCGCGAGCGTGACGGCGAGATTCACCGCGGTGGTCGTCTTGCCGTCACCTGGCAATGCACTGGTGACCACGATGACCCGGGGCGCCTTGGGCGGCGTGAGATAATTCAGGTTCGTGCGCAGCGAGCGATACGCTTCGGCGGCCGGTGTGTGATAGTCGCGGCCGGCGGCCGGACCATCCTCCCGCGGCGCATCGCCCCGGGTCCCCACGGCGGTCGGCGGACCCAAGCGATACATCCCGGTCTTCATCTGTTGCTGCAGGTTGGGGATGATCCCCACCACCGCCACGCCCGCGATCGCCGCGAGGTCCTGCTCCGTGCGGATGGTCGTGTCGAGCCACTCACGCAGGAACGCGATGCTCACACCCACCACCAGCCCCGCCAGCACCGCGATCGCGAAGATGATCGACTTGGACTGTGAGATCATCGCCGGCGCTCCGGCAGCCTCGTCGAGAACCTGCGCGGACGAATCCTGCACCGCTGCGGTGATCTCCGCTTCCTTCAGGCGCGATTGCACCATCATGGAGAGGTCTTCGAGCACACGACGCCCGCGCTCCAGGCGCTCGAACGTCAGCTGCTGCTCGGGGATCTTCTTCCGGGCCTCCTCGAGGTTCACCACGCGGTCGTTCAGCACCGCGATCTGTGCGTTGACGCTGCCGAGGAACCGGCGCGCGCGGTCCTCGATCACGTCCTGCACCGCGTCGATGCGACGATCCAGTGCGAGCACGTCAGGGTCGGTCGGCATGCGACGCGCCAGCAGGATGTTCCGCTCGTCCACCAGCAACGCGAGCCGGTCGACCTCGGACTCCGCGATGCGCGCATCGCTGAAGGCATCGGTGGAGAGGATGCGCTCCAGCAGTTCACGGCGGCGCGTGAGCGAATCGACGTTCGCCGGACCGGCGAGCGCCAGCTGCAGCTGCTCGCGGATGCCACGCAGCGTCGCCGCGGCACTCTTGAGGTCGTTGATCTCGGTGAAGAAGTACTGGGCCTGATCCGTCGGCGTCGTGATGCCTTCGGTGAGCAGGTAGTTGCGGACCTGGCCTTCGGCTTCGTAGAGCTGGTCGTTGAGCGAGGTCAGCTGCGCCTGCAGATAGGTCACCGTGGAGCGCGCGCTCACCCGCTCGAGGTCCATCTTGCGGCGCACGAACCGATGCGCGACGACGTTGGGGATCTCGCGTGTGAGCTCGGGGTCCGTGCCGCGGAACGAGACGCGCAGCACGTTGGCATCGCGATTGGTCTGCGTCACGTCCAGCGCACTGCGCAGTCCGTTCGCGACCGAGAGCCGGTCCACGAGCAGGAACGACATCCGCTCCTGCAATCGGCCGGCGGCGGACAGCTGCATTCGCAGCCCGGGGAGCGCGATCGGAAGCGTATCGGAGAACACGCCGAGTAGTGTGTCGCGCGGGAACTGCCGTACCTCGTACCCGCCGCGCACGCGCTGGAACCGAAACTCGACGTCGCTCACGGAGTCGTCGATCACCACCCAAGACACCACCGCACTGCGCGGCGTTCGCTGCGGCTGCACCACCGCGAGTCGGAGCCCGAGTGAGTCGACCACCTCAAGCGCGAGGTTGCGGCTCGTGATGATCTCCGTCGACGTCGCCAGCAACTGCTGATAGTCGGGACCGAAGAACATCTGGCCGGACATCGCACCCGCGTTCGGCTCGTCGATCCGCACCGTGACTTCAGCGAGGTACAATGGTTCCACGCGCCGCGCCGCGACCACGCCGGCCGCCACCGCCAGACCCACGCAGACGACGATGATCCACGCGCTACGCGAGATGGTCTGCCAGCCACGCCGGAGGTCGAGTGGCGTGTTGGGTTCGACCGGCACCGGAATCGGGAGGTTCGTCATCTCGCGCTCACTGCTGCCCGAGAAGGAAGATTATCGAGACGACCGAGGCGATGATCGTCGACACCGCGGCCACGGTGTTCACCTGGCGCTGGTTGCGGATCCACCACGATTGGTCCTGCACGAAGATCGCATCACCGCTCCGGATGTTCAGCGCACCGAGCGACTGCTCGACGGTGAGTTCCACCTCGGTGCCGTCGTAACGGAGCAGCTTCACGCGCGGCACTCCCTCGGCGCCGACGGTGCCGCCGGCACGCGCGATGAGTTGGATGGTGGTGGATGTCGGGTCCACGGGATACACACCGGGCGAGCGGACGGAACCGAAGACCGGGAGCGGACGGATCAACCGCGCATCCACCGGCGTGCCGACGATCCGCGTGCGATACATCGCCACCAAGAGGCCGTTCAGCGAGTCCGCCGTCAGTCCCGCGACCTTCAACCGTCCGAGTGCCGGGACGATCGCCGTGCCGTCGTTCTGCACGAACACCTCGCCGGTGAGCTCAGGCTCACGCCACACGTTGATGCGGATCTGGTCGCCCGGCTGTGTCGTCCACGGCTCCAGCATCGCCGCAGGCAACGGGGCGATCGTGCGCGGCTGGTTACGACCACAAGCGATGAGCAGGGCACATGCGAGCAGCGCGCTGCGCCGGATCTGGTACGACATGACAGGTCTGGTCACGAGGATTCGGGCGTGCTTCGGTGTCACGGTAGATACGATCGAGCGGAACTGGACGAAACACCGTCCAGATTCAATACGCACCCTTCATCGACAGCACCGCAGGGATGGTGCGCATGAGGATCCACAGGTCTCGCCACACCGTCCACCCGCGGATGTACGCCGCCTCCAGTCGCACCACCGCTTCGAAGTCGGTGATCGCGTTGCGGCCGCTCACCTGCCACGGTCCCGTGATCCCCGGCAACACCTCGAACCGGACGAAGTGATGCGGCTGATACCGTACCACTTCCGAGGGTAGCGCCGGCCGTGGCCCCACCAGTGACATCTCGCCACGGAGCACGTTCCAGAGCTGCGGCATCTCGTCGAGACTCGATCGACGCAGGAAGCGCCCCACTGCCGTCAGCCGTGGGTCACCCTTGATCTTGAACAACGGGTCCGCCGCGTACTGATTGGCCGCGGTCAGCGCGGCCTGCTGCTCTTCAGCGTCGGCCACCATCGTCCGGAACTTGAAGAGGGTGAAGGGGTCCCCACCCAACCCTACCCGCGTCTGCAGGAAGAACACCGGTCCGCGCGAGGTGAGGCGGATCGCCACAGCGATGAGCAGCACCAGCGGCGCGCCGACCACCAAGCCGAGCGTCGCTCCCACGGTATCGACCAATCGCTTGAGGACCAACTGCACGCCCACCAACGCCGGCCGACTCAGCAACGCCAGAGGTTCCGCCCGACGCAGAAGGAAGCTCGGTTCGTCCAGACGCTGGAACGCGCGTCGACGCGTCGCGAACACGCGACAGCCTGCACTCGAGGCCGCGATCATCAGGCTCTGCAGCGCCGCATCGTCCACCGGCCCCACCAGCACGATCGCGTCCGCGCCAGACGACGACAGCGCATCGTACAACTCGCCCGGCCCGTGCGGACGGTCGCTCGGCCACTCGGCAGTCAGCGCGAAGAACGAGGGCGACGCGTGGCTGTCGGTGGACGCCTCGGCACGTTTGCTCCAGTCGGCCCGGACACCCTCGATCACATCCGCGGGCCCGACGATCAGCGTCCGATGTGGCTCGAGCGCTCGCGGATCCACCGCGCGCAGCGCGTGCGCGAGGATCCGCCGCTGGATGATCAGCGCGGTGACCAGTACGGCCAGTACCAGTCCCAATGCCGTGGCACGCGGCACCAGAAACGTGGTCCAGATCTCCGTCCACCGCGGCAGCGCCAAGCCGAGTAGCAGCGCCGCAAGGATGCGCCCGGAATGCGCCTCCCGCTCGGTGTACGAGTACGACCGCGTCGCCACCAGGCAGAACACCAACGCCGTGAGACGACGCGCCAGCGGTACCGGCTCGTTCGGCAACAGGAAGCCGAGGAACGCGTCGCCGTCCGGGCCCAGCAGCGGACCCATGGCAGACAGCGGCAGCATCGAGAGGACCACGAACACACCCGCCAGCGTCACGAAGTCCGACGCGATCATCACGGCGCCGTACCACACCTCACGCCAGAAGCGACGCCGCTGCAGACGCACCGCCCTGTGGCGTGCGCCGAGCCGTGCGATGTGAGCGCTTCCGTCGCGAGGTGTCTCGATGGGCATGTGCGAGGGTGAAGTGTCAAGGTAGGTCACAGGCTAATTGTCGGCCAGTGTTTACCTTCTCTCGATAGACTCGTCCGTGCTAGGAGCGCCACACCAGCTGCGCTCAGACCGTCCACGACTGACGAACGACCGACCCAACCCGCGACTTCGATCGTGCTCAACTCGCAGAAGGGGAACGAGCCGGGCCGCCCCGACCCGTCGGCAGCGGTCGACCCGCGATTGCGTGTGACCGCCTCCCCCGCCGAAGTCGAACGCCTTCGCAAGATCCTCGTGGAAGCGGTGTCGCGGAACGCGACGGACATCCACATCCGCGCCGGTGACGTCGTCTATGCCCGCGTCGACGGCGACCTGGTCCCCCTCGACACGTCTGTCCTCTCCGCGCTCAACACGTACGAGATGACGATGCACATCCTCGCGACGTCGGCCAATACGCCCGACATCGACGCGGTGCACGACTACTCCGGACCCTGGAGCGCGCCGGGCATCGGACGATTCCGGTTGAGCCTGCTGAAGCAGCGATCGAGTTTCATGATCGTGCTGCGCGTCATCCCGGACACGCTGCCGACCTTCGAGTCGCTCTCGCTGCCGAATGTGCTCGCCTCGATCGGTCTCGCCGAGTTCGGGCTCATCCTCGTCGCCGGTACGCCGGGCGCGGGACGCTCGTCCACGGTCGCGGCGCTGGTCAATCATCTCAACACCAAGAGCCCCCGTCGCCGCCACATCGTGTCGGTCGAGCAGGCCATCCGCTACCTGCACAAGAACAACGGCTGCGCGGTCACGCAGCGTGAGATCGGTATCGACACCGACTCGTATCTCACCGGCGTGCGAGCCGCGATGGATCAGGACGCCGACGTCATCGTGATCGGCGACTTGGCCACGCCCGAGCTCGTCGAGGTCGCCGTACGCGCCGCCGAACAGGGCCGCTTGGTGATCGCGAAGGTCCGCGCGAACGACACCACCACCGCGTTGCGCACGCTCCTCGCGAACTTCTCTCCCGACCGTCAGGACTCCGCGCGCTTGCAGCTCACCGAGTTGCTGCGCGGCGTGGTCGCGCAGCGCCTGCTCCCGCGCGCGGACAGCCGCGGTCGTGTCGTCGCCGCCGAAGTGCTCGTGATGACGCCCGCGGTGCGCGATGTGCTCGCCGACGCGGGGCGTCTCGCCGAGTTGCGGCAGACGCTCAGTGACGGCCGTGCGCAATACGGCACACAGACCTTCGACCAGCACCTCGCCGACCGCGTCATCGCGGGGCAGGTGTCGTTCGAGGTGGCGGTCACGCTGGCGACCAACTCGCTCGACTTCGAGCTGCAGCTGCGCGGACTCAAGCGCTGAGCCTGAGGAGGAAGAAGCTCAGTCGCTCCCCGCGACCTTCCTCAAGAGGCGCGTCCACCAGGACGGCGCCTCTTCTGCATCCAACGGCCGCACGGGCAAGGGTCCCTCGCCGGCCAACAACCGCGCCGGGTTCTCCACCGTGAGGCGCGTGGCCTGCGCCGCAGCACCACGCGCCACCAGCGCCTCCACGGCACGTGCGGTCGCCGGCGTCCCGCGCGCGTGGTAGTCACTCGAGATATAGTCCACCCACCCCGCCTGCAGCAGCGCGAACGCCACCAACTGCGCGCGACTGCCGTGCTGCCCGATCAACGACCCGGCGTTCACCTGCAGGTGCGCGCCAGCGGACCGGCAACGCGAGAGCACCGACAGCCGCGTGTCGTGGTTCCGGTACCGCTCCGGATGCGCGATTACCGGACGCCAGCCTTTCTGACGCAGGTTGTGCATCGCCCACTCGGCATTCGGTGGCAGCTGCATCGCCGGGAACTCGCAGAGAACGAACACGCCGCCCGCGAGCCTGATCCGTTCATCGGAGAGATCCGGATCGGGATCGTCGAGCATCAACTCCACGCCGCGCTTGATCTCCGGCAACACCAACCCCGGTTCGGCGGCGAGTGCAGCCTCACGTGCGGCGACGAGCTGCGCCCAGCCGGCGTCGAACACCCCGAGCCGCGCGGCGAGCGCCACCGGCATCTTCGTGAGCGAGCCATCGAAATGCGGAGTGGTCAGCACGGCCGCGGCCCCCTGCGCCGCGAACGCCCGCAACGACTCCACCGATTGCTCCGGCGTCGCGGACCCGTCGTCCACGCCCGGGATCAAGTGACTATGGAAGTCGATATAGCCGGCCGCGGGGTTCGTCATCCGGTGGCGCGATGCTCAACGGCCCGCCCGGCGAGATGCGCGCGGTACCACTGTACCGTCGTCGCAAGCCCGTCTTCGAACCGCGTCGTCGCGCGGAACCCGAACTCCCGCTCCGCGCGCGACACATCGAGCCCACGACGCGGCTGGCCGTTGGGCTTGCTCGTATCCCAAGTGATGCGCCCCGCGAATCCGGTCGCCTGCGCGACCATCGGCGCCAGGTCACGGATCGCGATCTCGCGACCGCTGCCGAGGTTCACCGGTTCCACGCCGTCGTACGACTCCGTCGCGCGCACGACACCCTCGGCGGCGTCATCGACGTAGAGAAACTCGCGCGTCGCCGAGCCATCACCCCAGAGCACGACCTCGTCGCGGCTCGCCAACCGCGCGTCTTCCATTTTCCTGATCATCGCCGGGATCACATGCGAGGACTCGGGATCGAAGTTGTCGCCGGGCCCGTAGAGGTTCACTGGCAACAGATGGATCGCGTTCATCCCATACTCCTGCCGATACGCCTGCGATTGCACGAGCAGCATCTTCTTGGCGAGCCCATACGGGGCGTTGGTCTCTTCAGGATAGCCGATCCACAGATCGTCCTCCTTGAACGGCACCGGCGTGAACTTCGGGTAGGCGCAGATGGTCCCGATGCCGACGAACTTCTCCACGCCGTGCAGCCGCGCCTGTTCCAGCGTCTCCACTCCCATCACGAGGTTGTCGAAGAAGAATCGCCCGGGGTGTGCGCGGTTCGCGCCGATCCCGCCCACCACCGCAGCGAGATGCACGACGATCTGCGGACGGAGCTCGCGGTAGAGTGCGATCACCTGCGACTTCTCACGCAGGTCGAACTCCCTGGAGCGCGGCGCGAACACCTCCGCGCAGCCGCGCGTGCGCAGCACCGCCACCACCTTGCGACCGAGGAAGCCGGAGCCCCCCGTCACCACCACGCGTGCGCCTCGCAGGTCCATTCGCGGAATCTACGGGACGCGGCGCGGCCTCACCACGGGGCGCGGGCTCAGAGCAGGCCGAGCTCGAACCGCAGCGCCGAGCTCAAGCTCGGGTGCGCGAACGCGAATCCACTGCGCTCCAGCGCTGCCGGTCGCACCCGCTGGCTCGCGAGGATGGTCCCACCGGCCATCTCGCCGAAGATCGCTCGCAACGCGAATGTCGGCACCGCCGCGATCGTCGGCCGATGCAACAGTCGCCCCAGCGTCTCCGTGAACGTCGCGTTCGTCGCCGGCTCCGGCGCGACGAGGTTCACCGCGCCCGCCACCGACTCGTTCTGCAGCGCGTGATACACCGCGCCCACCCAGTCCTCGCGCGACATCCAGCTCATCCACTGCGTTCCCGGCCCCAGACGTCCGCCGGCGCCGAGCTGGAACGGCAACAACATCTTCTTGAGTGCACCGCCACTCGGGCTCAACACGATCCCCGTGCGCAGATGCACCACGCGCACGCCCGCGTCACGGGCCGGCGCCGTCGCCGCCTCCCACTCGCGCCCGATCTCCGCAAGGAAGTCATCGCCCAGCGCGCTCGTCTCATCCAGCCATTCGTCGCCGCGACTGCCGTAGATGCCGATCGCCGATGCGCTGACGAGCACGCGCGGGCGCTTGGGTGCCCGCGCGACGGCTTCCGCGATCAACCGCGTGCCTTTGAGTCGGCTCTCACGGATCTCCCGCTTGTTGGCGTCGGTCCATCGCTCCGCCACCGAACTGCCAGCGAGATGGATCACGCTGTCCACGCCGTCCAACGCATGCGGGTCGAGTACACCCCGCGCCGGATCCCACGACGCATCGCTGGAGGATCCACGACCGATCGTCCGCACGCGGTGCCCGCCGGTGGTCAGGAACGGCACCATTGCCCGGCCGAGGAACCCGCTCGCGCCGGTGATCGCGACGCTGCGCTTGCCCGTCGCCGCATATCGAAGATGCCGCTCCAGGTCGAGCCGCGTCATCGCGTGGCGCCACGCGAGCAGGCGCTCCAGACGCCCGCGCGTGAACGCATCCGCCACCAGCGCGCCGAACGGCGGCGCCGGCAATCGGTACGTGATCGTATCCTCGAGCACGCTCGTCGCGCCCTCGGGCTCCATGCGATGCACGTGCTCCCACGACGCGAACGGACCGTTGCGCTGCACATCGCGGAACTCCCGGCCGTGCACGTAGCCCACGTGCTCCAGGTCCCAGCGTGTGCTCACCGGACCCACCGGAACCGCGAGCGAGACGCGGGCGCCATCCGTGATGCCGCCCGATCGCGAGATCACCGTCGCCGGCATGAAGCCCGGCGAGAGTCGTTCGAACGCGCCCGGACGTTCGTGCCACGCGAACAACTCCGAGGCCGACACCGGCATCGGCGACCGCAAAGTCACTGTGGTGGATTGTCCACCCTTCTCCAGAGATACCACGCCGCCACCGTGCGATGAGGAGCCCACACCCGACCGATCTTCGCGAGACGCTCCTCACTCGGGAGCTTTCGCAGTCCGTACAACGCTTGCACCGCCTTCTTCACCCCGAGGTCGAGGACCGGCAACACATCGGGCCGACCCAGTCGGAACATCAGGAACATCTGCGCCGTCCATTCGCCGATGCCGCGCACCTGCGTCAGCGCCGCGATCACCTCGTCGTCGTCCATCGCGTGCAGCGCGTCCTCGGGGAGCGCTCCGGATCGCGCGTGCCGCGCGAGATCCTTGATGTACTCCACCTTCCGGCCCGAGAGTCCCAACCCGCGCAGCGTCGCGTCGGGCGTCCGGATCACCTGCGCCGGCTCGGGCATCGTGCCGCCGTACAACCCGAGCACCCGCCCCCAGATGGTGGAGGCCGCAGCGCCCGAGAGCTGCTGATACACGATGGAACGCGCGATGTGGTGGAAATGGGCCCCCGCGTTGTCACGACGTAACGTGCACGGGCCGGCCTCGGCGATCCACCGGCCCAGCACCGGATCCACCTGACTCAAATGGGCGATGGCCTTTGCGTGCGAAGGTGGCATCACGCCGACCCCAGTGCGCCCCGCAGGTGCGCCACGAGTTCGTCCACGTCGAAGGGCTTCCGCACGAACGTCACCGGATGTCCGATCTCGCGCTGCATCGCGGCCGGGTCGTTGAGGTACCCGCTCATCAGACAGACACGCGCCGCCGCATCCTGCGCGAACACCTGCTGCGCCAACGTCACCCCGCTCATCTCGGGCATCACAACATCGGTGAGGACGAGGTCGACCACGTCGCGTGCGGCGGCGAGCACCGCGAGCGCGTGCGTGCCATCGTCTGCGGTGAGCACCTTGAACCCCGCCGACGTCAGCGTGAGCAACAGCACACGCCGTACGGTCTCCTCGTCGTCGACCACGAGCACCGTGCGCATCGGCACCCCATGTGCCTTCCCCATGCTCAGCTCGCTTCCTCGAACGGCGCCGCGTCGGGGTCCGGCGGCGCTGCGGCACCCATGCCCGCGCGCGCGACGATGCCTGCAGCGTCCGGACCCGCCACGAACAGCCACTCCGTGTTCCGCAGGTGACTCACTTCGCCCACCCGCTCACCGCGCAGGTTATGGATGCCGATCCGCGCGCCCACATACCGCGGTGAGTCCACGGGCACCATCGCGACCTCACCGAACCGCTCCACCAACAACGCGCGCAGCGCGCCGTCCGTGAGGAACCCCTCGTTGCTGAACGAGAGGATCACGTGCCGGGCCCGCACCTGACGCACCACGTCGCGCAGCGCATCCCAGGCCGCACCGCGCAGATTGAACGCACTCTTCGTCGTCCGCACATCGGTGCGCTTGCGCGCGATACCGTAACTCGGCGGCGAATCACCACGCACTACCGTCTCCCAGATGTGGTAGTTGGCGTAGTACGAGTGCTGGTTGTACGGCGGGTCGAGGTACACGACGTCGTAGGTCCCTTTGCGCGCGGCGCACACCAGGGCGTCCTCGCACCGCGCGCGGCCCGCGCCGGCCAGCAAGGCCGGCATGCGCAGGGAGAGCGCGCGATGACTCCGCGACGACCACTGCTTGAGGTAGGCCATCTGCAACCCCGTCGTGGAGTCCACACGGTCCGCCGCCTCGAGCAACGACGTGAGCGCGATCGCGCGTTCGGTCGGCGTGCGCGCGAGCCGGTCGATCCCGGCCCGGATGGCATCGATCCGTTCGCCATTGGCCGGCTGGAAGTAGCGGGCCTCCTCACAGAACGTGCGCGTCACGTACCCACGCTCACTCGGCAGCGCATCGAGCTCGGCGAGCAGCGCCGTCATGCGCGCGGTATCCACCCTGGTGGCGTCGGTGGCGATGTAGGCCTCCGCGAGCACTCCGCTGTACGACGCGCAGTCGTTCGCCGTCACGGTGAAGCCCGCCGTCTTGAGCCCCTGCGCCACCCGCGTCGTGCCCGTGAACAGGTCGAGTGCCGTGCGGGCCTCGGGGATCGCCTTCGCGAGCGCGACGATCTGCGAGACGAGCCGACGCTTGGAACCGAGGTACTTGATCACACCGCGCTCAGTGATCGTTCCGCGGGCGCTCGAACACGAGCCGCTCCGCGTATTCCTCGACCAACGACCGCTTCACCAACTGCAGTCGCCATTCGGCGGGGATCGCGGACGCACCATAGTACGCGCCCCCGAGTTGACCGAAGATCGCCGCCGTGGTGTCGGCGTCCTCACCGAGGTTCGCCGCAGCCAACACACCGTCGGCGAAGCTGTCGGTCACCGCGAACGCCCAGAGCGCTGCCTCGAGCGACTCCACCACATAACCCGTCCCGCGCACCTCCGGCGGTGTACGGCGCAGGAACGACCCCGCTGCCACCTCCGCGATCACCTCGGTGAGCGGCTCATCGCTGAATGCCCCGGGTACCGGCGAGAACTGCGGCGAGAGCAGCGTCGCCTTGGGCACATCGTTCAGTGCACCCGAGATCAGCCCGCCGAGGTAGCGGCACGCGTCGATCGCCGCCGCCGTGCCGTGCGTGGTGCGCGAGCTCGCAGCGGCGGCCGCCATCGCCGACGCCGGGTTGTTCGCGTGCCAGATCACCACCGGCGCGATGCGCATGAGCGAGCCGTTGCCCGCCGTGCGCGGGTCGGTGAGGCCCGAGTACGGTTCGCCGGTGCGCTCGTAGCGCTCCAACGCCTGACGCACCGTGTCCCCGATATCCACACACTTGCCCGTGCTGCTCAAGTGCCCTTGGCGATACCAGCGCAGATACCGCTCCATCTGGTCGCGCGCATCGAAGCGTCCGCACGTCACCAACGACTCGGCGAGACAGAGCGCCATGGATGTGTCATCGGTCCACTCGCCGGGCCCGAGTCCATGGAAGCCGCCGCCGCGCATACCGGTGACCGGCTCGAAGCTGCCCGGCGTCTGGAACTCCACCGCCGCGCCAAGCGCGTCCCCCACCGCGAGCCCGAGCAGGCTCCCTTTGGCGCGGTCCATCAAGGCAGGGTGAACAGCGGGTTGGCGGAGCATGACGTGGGGTCAGGAGGCAGGAGCCTTGGCCCAAGCTAGTCCCGGGGACTCGCGCCGACCAGCCGCACGCTCACTAGCTTCCATGCACCCGGCCAAAGCCCTGCGATGGCCCAGCGGCCCTCGGGTCGCTTCCCCCGCATCACCACCATCTCGGAGTCCGTAATGCGGATCACGAAAGTCGGCGTCATTGGCGCCGGCGCGATGGGGGCCGGCATCGCCGCCCTCGCCGCGAGTGCAGGTGTGCCCGTCGTCCTGCTCGACATCCCCGGCAGCGATGACCCCAAGTCCCCCGACCGCTCCAAGCCCGCACGCGACGGACTCGAGCGCACCAGGAAAGCGAAGCCCGCGGCCTTCCTCGACCCTGCCGCGCACACACGCATCACCGTCGGCAACACCGCCGACCACCTCGAACTGCTCGCCGACTGCAGTTGGATCGTCGAAGCGATCATCGAGAAGCCCGAGCCGAAGCAGGAGCTCTTCGCCCAGCTCGAGCGCATCGCGCCGGAGGCCATCGTCACGTCCAACACCTCGGGCATTCCGATGGCGATCCTGCTCAAGGGTCGCAACGCGAAGTTCCGCGAGCGCTTCCTCGGCACGCACTATTTCAATCCGCCGCGCTACATGCACCTGCTCGAACTCATCCCCACGGGTGAGACGTCGAGCGATGTGCTCGAGAGCATGCGGCACTTCCAGGAGCGCATCCTCGGCAAGGGCATCGTGCTCGCGAAGGACGTACCGGGGTTCGTCGCCAATCGATTGGGTGTGCACGGCATGGTCGTCGCCGGACGCCTGATGGTACAGCACGATCTCACCATCCCCGAGGTCGACACCCTCACCGGCTCCTTCATCGCGCGCGCCAAGACCGCGACCTTCCGCACCGGCGACCTCTCCGGGCTCGACGTGCTGGTGCATGTCACCGCCGGGCTCTCGCAGACCACCGGCGAGGACCTCGCCCTCGTGCCCTTCGTGCACGAACTCGTGAAGAGCGGCCGCTTGGGTGACAAGACCAAGGCCGGCTTCTACAAGAAGGACGGCAAGGAGATCCTCGCGCTCGACTGGAAGACGCTCGAGTACAAGGACCAGGGTCGCTTCTCCACCGACGCGATCGACAAGATCTCCAAGCTCCCGAGTGCTGCGCGCGTGGCGAAAGCCAAGGACATCGACGGTAGACACGGCGAGTTCCTGCGCGACCTGCTCGTCGAACAGTTCGCCTACGCGTGCACGCTCGCGCCGCAGCTCGCGCACGATGTGGCCGCGATCGATCGTGCGATGGAATGGGGCTACGGTTGGGAGATGGGCCCGTTCCGTGCCATGGATGCGATGGGCCTCGAGTGGCTGCGCGCCGAGATGACCAAGCGCGGCAAGACCGTGCCGCCGATGCTCGCCAAGGCGGGCGCGTCGTTCTACTCGGTGGACACGAGCGCAGCGGCGCCGGTGGAGATGATCCCCGCACTCGACAAGGACGCCCGCATCGCCGTGCCGCCCATCCCGGGGCAGATCTCGCTCGCGCTGCTGCGTCAGGCGAACAAGGTCGTGAAGGAGAATCCCGAGGCGCGTCTGATGGACCTCGGCGACGGTGTGCTCTGCCTCGAGTTCAGCGGCAAGATGAACACCCTCGGCGCCGGCGTCATGGACATGGCGGCCATCGCGATCGATACGGTGGGCAAGGGCAAGTATCACGGCCTCGTGATCGGCAACGATGACGCGCGCACCTTCACCGCCGGTGCGAACCTCGCCGGTGTGGGCCAGGTCGTACAGGCCGGCGACTGGAAGACCGTCGAAGCGATGGTGAAGCGCTTCCAGGACACCGTGATGTCCTTCCGCTTCGCGCCCTTCCCCGTGATCGCCGCACCGTTCGGCCTCACGCTCGGCGGTGGCACGGAGATCTCGTTGCATTGCGATCGCGTGCAGGCGCACGCCGAGTTGTACATGGGATTGGTCGAGGTCGGTGTAGGCCTGATCCCCGGTGGCTGCGGCACCAAGGAACTCGCGTTCCGTTTCACCAAGGCACTCGAGGCGTACGAGGAAGCCGATCCGTTCGAAGGCATCAAGCGCGCGTTCAAGTTGATCGCACTCGCGCAGACGAGCACTTCGGCGCATGAAGCGCGGGCGATGGGGTTCCTCCGTCCGCACGCCGACCGCATCTCGATGAACCGCGACACGCTGTTGGCCGACGCCAAGGCGCGGGTACTCGACCTCGCGGCGGACTACGTCACACCGCTGCCGCGCACGATGACCGCGTTGGGCAAGGCCGGCGTGGGCAACCTCGACTACGCACTGTGGTCGTTCAAGGAGGCAGGGCAAGCATCAGCGCATGATGTCCGACTGGGGCACGAGATCGCCGTGATCCTCTGCGGCGGAGACGGACCCGCCCGCGAGGTGACGGAGCAGGACTTACTCGATCTTGAGCGTGATGCCTTCTTGCGGCTCTTGGGCACCAAGGAGACGCAGGAGCGGATCACGCATATGCTGACCACCGGCAAGCCCCTGAGGAACTGACCATGACACACGAAGTTGTGATCGTATCGGCCGCTCGGAGCGCAGTCGCTCGCGGCAAGAAGGACGGTTCGCTCGCCTCTACCCACCCGATCGACCTCTCCGCGGAGGTGATGAAGGCCATCGTGGGGCGCGTGAAGTTCGACGCCAGTCAGATCGATGATGTGATCTGGGGCTGCGCGATGCCGGAAGCAGGCCAAGGTCTGAATCACGCGCGGCTCGCGGCACTGCGCGCGGGGCTTCCGATCGAAGTCTCTGCCATGACGGTCAACCGTTTCTGTTCGAGCGGTCTCCAGACCATCGCACTCGGCGCGCAGGCCATCATGAGTGGGATGAACGACGTGATCCTGGCGGGCGGCGTGGAGATGATGAGCGCCGTCCCCATGTCAGGCTACCACACGCGGCTGCATCCCGAGATGACCGAAGCGAACATCGGCATGGGATTCACCGCCGAGCGTGTGGCCAAGCGCTGGGGCATCACGCGACAGATGCAGGACGAGTTCGCACTCGGCTCGCAGCAGAAGGCCGCGGCGGCGCAGGCCGCTGGCGTGTTCAATGAACAGATCGTGCCGATCACCGTGGAACGGGTGAAGTGGAGCGGCGCGAAGAAGACCGTGGAGAAGGTCCCGTTCGCCACGGACGAGATGGTTCGAGCGGGCACGACGATCGAAGGGCTCGCGAAGCTGCCGCCGGCCTTCAAGCCTGGTGGCAGCGTGACTGCGGGCAATGCGTCGCCGCTGTCGGACGGTGCGGCCGGGGTGTTGATGATGACGCGGGCGAAGGCCGATGCAGTGGGACTCAAGCCGATCGCGCGGTTCGTCACGTTCGCGACGGCGGGCGTGGAGCCCGACGTGATGGGCATCGGACCGGTGAAGGCCGTGCCCAAGGCGCTCGCGCGTGCGGGGATGAAGCTGGGTGATATGAAGGTGATCGAGTTCAATGAAGCGTTCGCGGCCCAGGCGCTCGCGGTGATCAAGGATCTCGATATGGACACGTCGCGCGTGAATGTGAACGGCGGCGCGATCGCACTGGGGCATCCGTTGGGGGCGAGTGGCGCGAAGCTGACCGTGCAGTTGCTCCACGAACTCAAGCGGCGCGGTGGCGGCACGGGGATGGTAACGATGTGCATCGGTGGGGGGATGGGAGCCGCGGGCATCTTCGAGGTCTTCCAGTAGCACGCGCGGCGCGCTTTTTGCTCCCGACGACCGTCATCGGCGTTGCCCGCGTCCCGCACCACTCCACCATCCCCCATCCGTCTTCTGCCATCTGACCTCATGATCCAGATCGCCACCCAGGACCACCTCGCCCGTGTCACCGCCATGACGCGCGCCGCGAAGATCGACGAGCTCGAGCAGGAGATCCTCGCGCGCGCCCCTCGCCCTGCGGCTCGCGTGCACGTTTCGCTCTCCCCGATCGAGAGCCGTAGCGAGTTCCTCTCGTACGTGCGCCTCGCGGGGCCCAAGGACGACGTGCTCGACTTCGCAGCCGTGCTCTTCGATGAAGTGAAGGGCATGGTCCGCCCCGACGGCACACTTCCGCTGTCGTTGAACGCCATCGA
>JBJXGK010000123.1:0-58547 GCA_046153705.1 Gemmatimonadaceae bacterium | reverse complement strand
CCTCAAGCGGAGGTGTACGATCCGCGAGCGAACGCGTTCACACTCGTCGATGGCACACCGCGCATGGCGGGGCAGTTCTCGGCGGTGGCGCGGACGGCGGATGGTGGTGCGCTCATCGCCGGTGGGTACGGGAACGGGACGGGGCCGCGGGCCGAGGCGTGGCGGTATCGGCCGTAACGGCCTCCGGACACGGATTCGCGGCGCTGAACGACTCGTCGTTGGATGGGGGCTTCCGGGTGCTGCGGGCGCTCACACCAGCCCTTTGATCCACCCCCCATCCACGGCGATGTTCTGCGCCGTGACATATCCGGCGCGCTCACTCGCCAGGAACGCAGCCAACGCTGCGAACTCCGCCGGCTCGCCGAGGCGACCCATCGGGATCTGATGCTCCCAGGCCGCGAACGCGGCCTCGCTTGTGATCCCTTTGGTCGCGGCGATGTTATCGGCGAGCTTCATCAGGCGTTCGGTGCGAGTATAGCCCGGCAGCAGGTTGTTCACCGTGATGCTGTACGGTGCGACCTCATTGGCCAGTGTACGTGCGAATCCGGTCACGGCGGCGCGGACGCTGTTGGAGAGGATGAGCCCCTCCACGGGCTGCTTCACGGCGATGGACGTCACGTTCAGGATGCGCCCCCAGCGACGCTCCTTCATCCCGGGCACGACGGCGCGGCAAAGATTCACCACACTCATCAGGTTGAGGTCGACGGCCTTCTGCCACGCCTCGCTCGTGTGCGATTCGAACGGCCCCGGTGGCGGACCGCCAGCGTTGGTCACGAGGATGTCGATCGCGCCGAACGCCTCCGACGCCTGCTCCACCGCCCGGGAGACATCCTGCAGGACCGACACGTCGGCGACGATGCCCACCGTCCGTACCTGGTACGTCGCCGCGATCTCACTCGCGACGACTGCGATACGTTCCGTCCGCGCACAGAGGGCGAGTCGCACGCCCTCAGCGGCCAACGCCTCGGCGATCGCGCGGCCGAGCCCCTGACTCGATGCGGCGACGAACGCGGTGCGGCCCTGCATTCCGAGATTCACGACTACTTCTGGTGGAAGTACGTGTCGGTGTGGTTCAACCAGTCGGCGCGCGGCGGGCTGAAGACGTCCATGTCGAGCGTGTCCTCGAGGGCTTCGGCCTTGTGCCACACGTTCGACGGGATGTGCAGCACCTCACCCGCGCGCACATCGATCACCTGCTGCTCCTCGTCACCGATCCAGAAGCGCAGGGCACCCTCGAGGATGTACGTGAACTGCTCGTTGTGGTGCTGGTGCTTGGGCACCACCGCGCCTTTGGCGAGGAACACGTGCGCGAGCATCATGTCCTGACCGGTGATCAGCCGGCGCGAGATCTGGTCGGTGACCTTCTCGCGCTGGATGTCCTCCCAGCGCGAGAAGGTGACGGCGGTTGGAGTGGTCATCCGCCGAATGTAGCGCCATCAGCGGGTGAGTGAGAACACGAACCGCTGCTCGATGAGCTGGCGCACCTTCTTCCCACCGACCTCCGCCGGACGGAACCGTGTGCCGAGGAGGGCTTGCTTCACCGCGACTTCGAACAACGGGTGTGTGGCGTCGATCGAGCGGAACGACTCGGCCTCCACTCGGCCGTCGGTGCCGACCACATAACTCGCGAGCACGCTGCCCTCGAGCTTCTGCTGGCGCAGGATCTCGGGATACCGTGGTTGCTTCTGCGTGCCGAGCACGCGGGCGACTTTCTCCACTTCATCGCTGCCGAATGCCGTGGTGGGGAGGAGACCGCTGGTGGTGGTATCGCCAGTGCCGCCGGGGATGCCGCTGGTCACGCGACTACCTATGACCGGCTCGCCGAGCGAGGGCGACGAGATGGGCGGGATCGGTGGCAGTCCGACCGGGACTTCGAGTGGTGGGAGGACGAAGTCGGGTTCGGCGGAAGTGGCCGGAGCATCGGGCGGCGCCGGCGCGATGGGACCGGCGGCCACCGGTGGTGCGGGCGGCGCCGGCGGGACGTAGATCGGCGGCTCGAGTCGCTCCGGCGGTGCGGTCGGCTCCGTCGGCTGCGCCACCGTCGCCGCGATCGCGGTGCCGATGATCGCCAAATGCATCACCGCGCTGAATATCGCGGCACCGGTCGCGCGGGTACGCTGCGGGCGCGACTCCAATAACTGACCAAGCATGGGACACCTCTCGTTCTTCAGTGAGCCCGCTGTGCTCGACGCCACAACGCGCCGAGTGCTTGGCATGAAGATCGGGTGCTCTCCCTAAGTCCTCATTGAGGACGCATGAAGGTTCGAGAACAGGCGCATTAACACTTGGTGATGCCCCCTCATGCACCAGCGCCCGATCTCTCGAGAGACCGGGCGCCTTGTGTCAGCCGAAGAACGACTTGACCACGAACCACACGTTCGCCGGTCGCTCCGCCAATCGACGCATGTACCATCGGTACCAGGCATCGCCGTAGCTGATCAGCACGGTGACCGCGTGCCCGTCCGCGCGCAGGCGCTGCTGCTCCTTGCTCCGGATGCCGTAGAGCATGTGCACTTCGTAGCGGCCCTTCGCGAGCTTCAGCTCGTTCGCGCGCGCGATGATGCGGCCGATGAGCGGCATGTCATGTGTGCCGAGGATCGGTGTGCACTCGCCCGTGGTCGCCATCTCGAGCATGGTGCTCGCGATCTGATAGTACGCCTCGTCGGTATCCGACTTCTTCGGGAACGCCACATTCGCCGGCTCGGCGTAGGCGCCCTTCACCAAGCGGATGACCGGCTTGAGCGGACGCAGGCGCTCTAGGTCCTTGGGCGTGCGGAACAGGTACGACTGCAGCGCGAGTCCGGTGCTCGGGTGCTTCGCCTTCACCGCTTCGTAGAGCTTGAGGGTGCGATCGACGTACGTGGAGTCTTCCATGTCGAGCCACAGCGCCGAGCCGACCGATTCGGCTTTCGCGGCGAGCGCGAGGCAATGCGCGAGACAGGCTGACTCCGACTGGTCGAGGCCGAGCTGTGTGGGCTTGATGCTCACGTGCGCCGGGAGGCCGCGCGCCTTCACTTGGCCGAAGAACCACAGATAATGGTCGCGCACCTTGTCGGCGTCGGCGAGCTGCGTGAGCGCCTCGCCGAGCTTGGTATAGATGAGCTTCCGACCATCCTTCACGAGTTCGGCGCCAGCGTCGAGCGCGTCCTCGGGCTTCTCACCCGGCATGAAGGCCTTGGTCGCGCGTTTCACGACGCGGCTCTTGAGTGCGAACGAGTTGAGCGCTTCGCTCTTGGCAGCAGCGAGCAGGATGGAACGGCCGATCGGCATCGGAGGTGTTGAGTCGGGGGAAAGCGCCATCGCCGCAGGTTCCGCGGCGTGTCGCAACCTGAAAGATGACGGGGACGGGTGGTCAGGGTCAAACGCCGGGGTGGTGCCCGCGCCATGCAGGTCGCATCTTCGCAGGGTCCGCTCTCAAGGAGATGTCGATGACGTTCGGACCGCTTCGCCTCGCGATCGCCGCCGCGTTCGCCTTCGCGTTCGCCTCCATCGCCGTGGTGCCTATACGTGTCCAGGCGCAGCGGACCACCGGTAGTCCCATTCAAGGTGCCGTGCAACTGGCCCCGCGCGGCGTGGTGCTCGGAGATCTCACCTGGGTGGAAGCCGAGCGCTTGCTGACCCCCGACGCGGTCATCGTGATCCCGCTCGGCGCCGAGGCGAAGGAACACGGGCCGCATCTCCGGCTCGACAACGATCGCATGCTGGCGGAGTACTACCGCGGCCGCGTACTGAAGGCGGCGGACGCGATCATCGCGCCGACGATCAACTACCACTTCTATCCGAGCTTCGTCGAGTATCCGGGCTCGACGCATCTGCGGTTCGACACCGCGCGTGACCTGGTGGTGGATATCGTACGCAGCCTCGCGGCATACGGCCCCAAGCGATTCTACGTGCTGAACACCGGCGTCTCCACCGCGCGCCCGCTGGCCGCCGCCGCGGAGATCCTCCGCGCCGAGGGTATCCGCTTCGAGTACACGAACATCCTGGAAGTGGCCGGCGAAGCCGAGAAGCGGGTGTCCCAGCAGGTACGCGGCACACATGCCGATGAGTCCGAGACGTCAGCGATGCTGTACATGTACCCGGACCGCGTGGACATGTCGAAGGCGGTGAAGGACGACGCGCCGCAGGGGACCGGCGGGCTGTCGCGGGTGCAAGGGAACGGGAAGACGTACTCTCCCACCGGGGTCTGGGGTGACGCGACTCTGGCGACCCGGGAGAAGGGGCGGGTGATCGTGGAGGCGACGGTGGAGGGGATACTCCGGGACATCGAGCGCCTGCGCCGGGCGCCGTAGCACGTGGGTCCGCCGTCGGCGAACGGCCTCGGTGCCAGAAGGTGCCTGAGGGTGCCAGAGGGTGCCAGAAGGTGACAGCGCCGCTATTGTCGCGCCGCGACCACGGTCGCATTCTATAGGATGACGCTCTCCCGCCTCCTGCCACTCCTCGCGGCCGGTGCCGCGACGGTCGTCGCGTCGATCTCCGCGCCTCTGCGCGTGATCCGCACCACCCCCACCGGTGAAGCCGAGCAGGACGCGGAGATCAGCGTCAGCTTCGATCGCCCGGTGGCCGGCTCGCTCGAACGTTCGGTCGATCCCGCGAAGGTGCTTCGCATCACGCCGGCGGTCGAAGGCAAGTTCGAATGGCGCGACCCGGTGACGGTACGATTCCGTCCGACGCGCCCGTTCGCTCCCGATACACGCGTATCGGTGACGGTCACCACCGATTTCGTCGCGATGGACGGCGCGAAGCTCGTGCAGCCAGAGACGTTCACGTTCCGTGTGCGCGGGCCACGGCTGCTCTCCGGCTATCCGGTCGGCAGCGGTCAAGACTTCGCGCAGGCGACGCCGTCACAGCGGTTCGACGTCGTATACTCCACGGCGGTCGACGTGGCGGCACTCACGACCTCGGCGTTCGTCGAGGTACTCGCGCCGTGTGTGCCGCGGCGTATCGACCTGCGTGTGGCGGGCCAACGTCCCATCGGGGAGAACGACTCGTGGGAGTACCGCTCCGCCGGCGGCTACGGTCGCAATGTCGCGCGTGACTCCCTCCGGCGCGTGGTGTCGCTGCTCCCGCGCTCGCCGCTGCCGCTCGGTTGCCAACACTCAATCGGACTTCCCAACGAGATCAGCACGAGTGCGGACGCCGGTCTGCAGCGCTGGGTCTTCAGCACGTACGGACCGCTGAAGGTGGTCGCGAGTGACTGCTACGGCGGCGACGGGTGCCCGCGCGGTCCGCTGCGTATCGAGTTCAACAACAACGTCGCCGGCGCTGAAGTACTCAAGCGTGTGTCGATCGTCCCCGCGATCGCGTTCAGTGTGCGTGACTCGGCGGCGGTACAGCGATCGTGGATCCTCGAGGCGAAGTACGTGCCGCGCACGCGATACACCGTCGTGGTGGACAGTCTCGTCCGCGACGTGTTCGGGCAGCGCCTCGGGACCACGCAACGGCGTGTGATCGCGACCACCGGCTTCGAGCCGTACGTGAACTTCCCGTTCGGCAAGCAGACTGTGGAGCGCGTGGGATTCCGCACCTTGCCGGTGGAGCATGCGAATGCCGACACCCTCATTGCGCTCATCGCGCCGGTGCCGGTGCGGCTGGAACCGGAATTCCTCACCCGGTACGCGTGGGGCTACGGCGAGTTGTGGGACTCCGTCGCCGCGCAGGCGACGATGCGCCGGATCCCGGTGCGTGCATCACGCGACCGTGGTGCACTGACCGGCCTAGTGATGCCCGTGCCCGACGCCACGCAGGTGGGCACACCCACACTCTACGCGGTGAAGGTGAGTGGGACAGGCCTCAAGCCCGACGCGAAGCTCTCGCAGTCGCCGCTCGCTCTCGTGCAGGTGACGGACATCGGCGTGACGGCGCGCATCGGCATGCAAGAAGGGTATGTGTGGGTGACCGGTGTCAGCGATGGTCGCCCGCGCGCGGGTGCCGAGGTGCTCCTCTACAATGCGCAGGGTCGGCCGGTCTCCTCGGCGCGCAGTGACGCGCAGGGACTGGCGACGTTGCGCGAGTTCGCTGCGCCGCTGGCGACGCCTGCGACAGACGACGAAGAGCAGACCGACGAGTCCGAAGGTGGATACCTCGCCGTGCGGCTCGGCGCCGACCGCGCGATCGTCGCCGTGAACGGCTACGACCCCGACCTGAGTTCCTGGACGTTCGGTGTCCCGTCGGCGTGGGGCAACGAGCGATTCCCGCTCGCTGGCGCCGTGTTCGCGGAGCGCGGGATCTACCGGCCGGGAGAGGAGGTCTACCTCAAGGCGATCGTCCGCGCCGGAACGCTGGGCTCGCTGCGTTCACCGGCCGCCGGCGACTCCATGCGCTGGGTGGTGCGCGACCGCGAAGGCGAGCAGATGCTCGCGCGCACCGTCGCATTGACCGAGTTCGGTACGGCAGAGATGAAGCTGCCGCTCGCCGCCTCGGCCGCGGTCGGTATACAGTCGGTGAGCATCGAGATGAAGCGCCGTGGAAGCTGGCGCAGCGTGGCAAGTACATCGTTCCGTGTGGGCGAGTTCCGTCCGCCTGAGTTCTTGATCGACGTGGGGATGCCCACGCCGCCGCGTGTGCTCGGCACGGAGGCGCAGGTGCGGATCTCCGCGCGTTATCTGTTCGGCGCACCGATGGGCAGTGCGGCGGTGAACTGGGAGGCGCGGCTCGACGAAGTATCCCCCTGGGACCTCGAAATCCCCAACACCGACGGCTGGATGCTCGGCCGCAACGACTGGGGCTGGGATGAACGGAACGGTTCCGAACTCGGCAACTTCGCGAGCGGCGTCGACACGCTCGACGCGACTGGGGCGCGCACCATCCGGGTGCAGGTGCCGCAGCGGCAGGCGCGTGGCGCTGCGCGACTCGTCGTCGCCGCCGCGGTGACCGATGTGAATCGGCAGTCGGTGGGTGCGATCACGAGTGCGATCGTGCATCCGGCGCGCTTCTACGTCGGCGCGAAGCTCGCCGGCGAGAGCTGGTTCTGGCGCGCCGGCGACGCGCAGCGGATGAGCGTGCGCGCGATCCGTCCGGACGGCAATGACGAGTCGGGTGTCCGCGTGACGGCACGCTTGGTCCGTCGAGAGTGGCACCGAGTGCGGCGCGAGCGCGATGGCATCGCACAGATGATCGGGGAGTGGGTGACGGACACCGTGGCCACCTGCACGGTCGTCACCGCCGCGACGGCGCCGACCTGTACACTCACACCGACCGGCGGTGGGGTGCACAAGGTCGAACTCAGCGCGACGGACTCGGAGGGCCGCGATGCCACGACCACGTTCAGTCGTTGGGTGACCGGCCCGGGCTTCGTCCCCTGGAGCGACGAGTCGCAGTTCAAGATGGACCTCTTTGCCGACAAGGACCGCTATGACGTGGGTGACACCGCCACGGTGCTGCTGGCGGCTCCCTTCACCGACGCCGAAGCATGGCTCACGGTGGAACGCGAGCAGGTGATCGAGCAGCGCCGGCTCCGGATCACGAGCGGCGCGCAGACGATCAAGATCCCGATCACCGAAGCGCACGCGCCCAATGCGTTCGTGTCGGTGGTGATGGTGCGCGGCCGTTCAGCCAAGCCAGGAACGCTCGATGATCCGGGCCGCCCGACGATGCGCGTGGGCTACGTGCAGCTCAAGGTCACGCCGGAGGTGAAGCGCCTGAAGGTCGCGCTGGCACTCTCCAAGCCGGAGTACCGTCCGGGTGACACGGCGCAGGTATTGCTCGCGGTGCACGACTCACGTGGCCGCGGCCAGCGCGCGGAGATCGCGCTGTGGGCGGTGGACGAAGGCGTGCTCTCGCTCACCGCGTACAAGACGCCGAACCCCTTGGACCTCATCTATCAGCCGCGGGCGCTCGGGCTGCGGCTCGCGAGCAATCTGGTGTCGGTGACGCCGCAAGTCGCGGAGGGCGAGAAGGGCCGTCGCGCGCCGGGCGGCGGCGGCGGTGCTGATGGCTCCGAAGTGCTGCGCTCCCGATTCAAGACCACCGCGTTCTACCTCGGCACGGTGATGACTGATTCGCTCGGTGCGGCGACTGCGAAGGCGAAGCTGCCGGACAACCTCACGACCTTCCGCGTGATGGCAGTCGCGGTCACCGCCGCGGATCGGTTCGGGCACGCGGAACTCCCGCTGCTCGTCACGCGACCTGTGGTCGCGCGTCCTGCGTTGCCGCGCTTCGTGCGGCCGGGCGACACCCTGTTCGCCGGAACCGTGATCAATCGTCGCGACGGGCGTGCCGTGCCGGTACAGGTGAAGTCGCTGTCACAGGGCATCAAGTCGCTGGGGGCGCTGGAGCGCACGGTGACACTCGCCGCCGGCAAGGGCGCGGAGTCTCGCTTCAGGTTCGTGGCGGAGCCCGGCGACAGCGCGACGTTCCGGTTCGACGTGCGCTCGGGCGCCGATCTCGACGCGGTGCGAGTGAGTGTGCCGGTGAAGCCGGATCATCAAGCCCGCGCACAGACCATCGCAGGTGCCTTGCGCGATACGGCGACCATCGAGTTCGTACTTCCGGCCGGGATCGATCCCGCCCGCTCGCGCATCGCCATCACCGTCGGACCGACGCCGATCTCCATCGCGCGGGGCATCGAACGGCAGTTGCGACTCTACCCGTACGGCTGCACCGAGCAGATCTCGTCGCAACTGCTGCCCATACTCGGCCTGCTGCGCGCTGATGGAGCGATGAGCGCGTCCGAGAAGGCGCGGATGCGCGCTGACGTCGCGAAGGGGCTTGCGATCCTCATCGGACGCCAGCGCGCCGACGGCGGCATCGGCTACTGGGGCAGCGGGGACTGGACGTCGCCGTGGCTGAGCGCCTATGCCGGTACGGCTATGGCCGAAGCGAGAGAGCTCGGCATCCCGGTGGACTCGGCCCCGTTGGCGCGGCTCACCGAGTATCTGCGGACTGCGCTGCGCGAAGCACCGGCGCAGAATCCGGCGGCGCTTCGCGATTGGTACGACAGTCGCTGGACGCGCTACGCCGATCAGATCTCGTCCGTGGATGTCCTGAGTCGCCTCGGTCAGCCGGATGTGCCGGCCGAGAACGAACTGCTGCGCGCGGCAGGACTGCTGCGCCGAGAGGATCGCTTGCGCCTCGCGGAAGTGATCGCCCGGCGCGGGGCGATGAACGAGGCGCGTCAGTTGGTCGCGCCGATCGAAGCCGGAGTGAAGGTGGAGGGACGGCTCGCGTCGCTTCCGCCGGACTCGCTGCGGTGGTACTTCCACTCCGAGACGCGCGAGTACGCGCAACTACTGACCACGCTGTTGGCGGTCAATCCGCGTTCGGCGCTCATCGGTCCGCTGGTCGAACGTCTCGCGCTGGAGCAGCAGAGCCCGTACAGCTCGACGCAGGGCATGGCAGCGACGGTGCGCGCGCTGGCGATCTTCAGTCGGACCGCGGCGGCCCAGGCACCGCGCTCCGTGGTGGTACGCAGCGGACGCCGAGTGGTGGCAGGTACGACTGGGCCGATGCGCGACACGAGCGTCGCGATCGCACCCCTCCTCGGGGCACCGAACGACGAGACACGGCCACTACGACTCACGTTCGCCGCGACCGGCGTCTCCGAGTTGCCGTCTTTCTATCACGTCACGGTGACGGAGGTGCCGCTCGCGCCGCCGGTGCGACCGGCCGAGTCAGGCATCCGCGTGGAGCGCTGGTATGAGAAATTCGGCGACGGCACACCAGTGACGTCGGTGATGGAAGGCGAGCTGGTGCGCGTACGCATCCGCGTGACGTCGACGAACCTGAGGCGCTTCGTCGTGCTCGACGATCCGCTGCCGGCGGGTCTCGAGGCGATCGATCTCAGTCTGCGGACCGAGACCACGCTCGGTGGTGCACCGCGACAACTCGACCGTGACCCGAACCAGGCGGCGGACTCCGATGAGGGGCGACTCGATGCCAACTATGGGCTCGGGCGCTGGGATTCCGGCTGGTGGACACCATGGGATTTCCGCGAGATCCGCGATGACCGCGTGGTGTACTCGGCGGCGGTGCTGTGGGCGGGGACTTGGAGCGTGAGTTATGTGGCGCGTGCGACGACGCCGGGATCGTTCCTCCGGTTGCCGGCGCAGGCGGAGGAGATGTACAACCCCGGCGTGAACGGGCGGAGCGACGGTGGGCGGTTCGTGGTGACGGAGAAGAAGTAGCATGCGGCGCTTGCTCACACGAAGCGTGTTCGCGATGGCTGCGCTCGGTGCGGCGAGCGTGTGCGCGTTCGCCGCGTGGGTGCTGACACCGCTACCGGACGGCCTCACGTCGCCACCCGATGGCGCGGGCATCAGGATCACCGACCGGTACGGCACGCTGTTGCGCTCCACGCGCGGCGAGGACGGGGCGCGCGGCCGATGGATCCCGTTCGAGAGGATCGATCCGGATCTCATCGTCGCGTTCGTGGCCGTGGAGGACCGACGGTTCTGGGATCACGCGGGCGTGGATGTCCGTGCGGTGCTGCGTGCCGCGCGTGACAACATGACGGCGGGGAAGATCGTCTCCGGTGCCTCGACCATCACCATGCAGCTCGCGCGAGTGCTCGATCCGGGCGCGCGTGGCTGGCGCTCGAAGGCCCGTGAGACGGCCTGGGCGTTCCGGCTCGATTGGCATCTCGAGAAGCAGGAGATCCTGGAGCAGTATCTCAATCGCGTGCATCTCGGACAGAGCACGGTGGGCGTGGGCGCCGCGGCGGCATTCTACATGGGCGCGTCGGCCGACGAACTCAGTGTGGGTGAGGCCGCGATGCTCGCGGGGCTCGCCCACGCGCCGTCACGGGACAATCCCGTCACGTCGGCCCGTCGGGCGACGCAGCGCCGCGCGGTGGTCCTTGATCGCATGGTGACCAGCGGTGCGATTCCTTACGAGGCGGCGAGTCGCGCGCGCGGTGAGCCGGCGCTCACGCGGCGCACACGCGACCCCTTCCTCGCACCGCACTTCACCACACGGTTGCTCGCTGCCGATCGCGCGCGTGACGGCGAGAGTGTGCTGTTCCGCACCACGCTCGACGCGGGACTGCAAGCGGAGCTCGAGTCCGAGGTGCGGCAGACCGTCGAGCAGCTCGCGGGCCGGGGCGTGAAGCAGGCCGCGGCGGTGGTGATCGAGAACGCGACCGGCGCCGTGCGCGCGTGGGTGGGTTCACCGGACTTCTTCGACCCGCGACACGGTCAGACCGACCTCGTCACGTCGGCGCGGCAGCCGGGTTCGGCGCTCAAACCGTTCCTGTACGCGATGGCGTTCGACCAGGGGCTCACCGCAGCGAGTGTGCTCGCCGATGTGCCGACGGCGTTCCCGACGATGGCAGGCCCGTACGAGCCGCGCAACTACGACCGTCGGTTCCACGGGCCAGTGCGCGCGCGCGAAGCGCTCGCGAGCTCGTACAACGTCCCAGCAGTGCTGCTCGCCGAACGCGTGGGGACGGGGCCGTTCCTGCACACACTGCATCTCGCGGGATTCCACTCGCTGCGGCGCACGGCCGACCACTATGGGCTCGGATTGGCGCTCGGGAACGGTGATGTGACGTTGATCGAGCTGGCGAACGGCTATCGTGCGCTGGCCAACGGTGGCGTCTACAGCAACTGGCGCTGGGACGCTACCCATGACGATGCACCGCCAGGTGACGGTCGCCGCGTGGTGAGCGCGCGCGCCGCCGCACTCACACTCGACGTACTCGCAGATGCCGCAGCACGGATACCCGGTTTCGGACTGCGCACGCCGTTCGACTTCCCGTTCCCCACTGCGGTGAAGACCGGCACGTCGCGTCATTTCACCGACAACTGGGCGGTGGCCGTTACGGGTGGGTTCACGGTCGCCGTGTGGGCGGGTGACGTGACCGGGCGTCCCATGGAGGGCGTGAGTGGCGTCACCGGAGCAGGGCCGTTGCTCCATCGCACGGTGTTGCTCACGTCCGCGCGATACGCGCCGGGACTGCTGCCCTCGCCCGAGGCCCTCGGACTGAAGCGGGTCGATGTGTGCGCCGTCTCCGGCATGCTGCCTACGCGCGATTGCCCGGGCACGGGTGAGTGGTTCATGCCCGGCACTGCACCGACCGAGCGCGACACCTGGGTGCGCGGAGGACGTGTGACGCTGCCGGCGCAGTATGCCGCGTGGACCACGCAGGCCGGGGCGCGATTCGAGTCCTCGGCGGCCGACGAGGTCGTCGCGATGGAGGAGATCGTGGTGCCGTTGCGGGAGGACGACGCCGCGCCGCGCGGCTTCCGCATCGTCTCTCCGGCCGATGGCGATGTGTACCGTATCCCGCCCGGTGTGCCGAGCGACTACGCCACGCTCGCGCTCCGGGCTGCAGGCGAGCGCGGCGTGGTCCGGTGGTTCATCGATGGGGAACCCTTCGGCGATGCGCGGTGGCGACTGCGCGGCGGCGCGCACACCATCCGCGCCGTCGCGGCCAACGGCGCCGTGTCGGAGGTCCGGATCCGCGTGGAGTGATCAGCTCGAGCGGTCCGCCGCCAGTCGCATCTCCGCGAACACCGGCGCCATGAGCCCGGCCTCCGACCGCCCGTGCGGATCCTGACCGGCGCGGATCGCATTCACCATCTCCAGCGCGGTCTGCGTCGCCGGCGGCAACGTCGCCGCACTCGTGCCGAGCGGCGTGACCCGTGCGCCCCACTTCACGAGCAGTGAGCAGTACGTGAGGCCACCGCCGAACGCCGGCATGAGGATCCAGCTGCCGGGCTGCACACGTCCGCTCTCAAGTGCCTCGACCAGCGCCACCGGGACCGTGGCGGCACTCATGTTGCCGTACTTCTGTACTGTGACGATCACCTTCTCCATCGGGACGCCGGCGTACTTCGCCACGCTCTCGATGATGCGCAGGTTCGCCTGGTGCGGGATGACGAGGTTCACCTGCTCTGCGCTCACCCCGTGGTCCGCGAGCACCTTCACCGACGCCTGCGACATGGCCTGCACGGCGCGCTTGAAGATCACCTGTCCGTCGAAGTCCCACAGTGTGTCGCCGAACGTGATGCCGTAACCGGCATAACCGCAGCCGAATCCCCGAACGCGCAGCGACTGTCGCGCTTCGGCATCGCAGCCGAGCACCGCGCCGAGCATGCCCTGCTCGTCGTCGCTCGCCTGCAGGACCACGGCGGCCGCGCCATCGCCGAACAACACGGCGACGTTGCGGTTGCTCCAGTCCATGTACCGTGAGATCAGTTCCACCCCGATCACCACCGCGTTCTTGATGAGCCCGGTGCGGATCATGGCGGTGGCGGTGGCGAGTCCGTAGCAGAAGCTCGTGCAAGCCGTGTTGAGATCGACCGCCGCCGCCTTGGTGGCACCGAGTGCGAGCTGTACACCCGATGCGCTGTTGGGACAGTGCTCCTCGTTGCTCACGCCACCGTAGATCACCAGATCGAGGTCCGCTGCGTCGAGGCCGGCGCAGGCGAGTGCCCGCTTGGCGGCGACGGTGGAGAGCTCGACGGCGGTGACGTGGGAGATCCGGCGTTCCTTCATCCCGGTCCGCGAGGTGATCCACTCGTCGGAGGTATCGAGGAAGGTGGACAGATCGTCATTTGTCAGGACGGCGGGCGGCATGCACGCCCCCCAGCCAGTGATCGCGGCGTAGGTGTTCGACATGGGAGAGGAAGATGCCTCTCCTCCGCCGATGCGCAACCGCCGCGCAGCCGCAGTCCCAGACTCTCAGGACAAGTCCCTCCCGAGTGATCGAGTCCGTTTCCGACCGACCGAGCGCCCCGCGATGATCGTGCTGATCCTGATGTCCTCGGTGACGTTCGGATTGCAGCTCGCCGCGTTCGTGGCCGCCGTGGTGATCTCACGCGCGGCCGGATGGCGTCGAGTGCGGATCGTGGCGGTGCTGGCGTTCACCGCCGGCCTGTACAGCCTGTTCGACCTGATCGCACTGATCGGCCACTTCTCGAACATCCCGAACACCTCGGTCGTTGCCGAGAACCTCGTGGTCGCGGCGGTGCACGTCGTCGCCTGGCTCTGGTACTCGTTCGCGGACCAGGAGGGACGGTGGCGCTCGGTGCCGCGTTGGATCCGGGTGCTCGGTCCGCTGCACATCCTCTTCGCGGCGCTCCTCGGCGTCCTCGGGCTCTCCGTCGATCCCACGCGCGCGGTGGAAGTGGTGGTGCGGTGGCCGGCAGTCACGTTCACCATCCCGACACTCACGCCGGCGGCATCGGTCTCCGCCGCGGTGACGATCATGTTCCTCGTCGTGAGCCTCGCCGAGCAGGTGCGCCAGGCCAAGCTCGGGGTGCGCGGCGCCGTGCCGATCGTCTTCGGGTTCGCGCTGTTCGTGGTCTGTGGCATCCTCGAGATGCTCGTCGCGATGGGCCGGCTGCAGTTCATCTACGTGGGCGAGCTCGGCTACCTGGGGCTCGTGGTGCCGGTGATCGCACAGCTCGTGCGGAAGTTCCTCGACGATGCGCAGCGCCTGCAGGAACTCTCCACCTCGTTGTCCGACGCAGTGCGCACGGCGACGCACCAGCGCGATGAGGCACGCGAAGCGCTGGCGGTACAGGAGCGGTTTGCTGCCCTGGGGCGCATCGCGGCGGGCGTCGGGCACGAGATCAACAACCCGCTCCAGTATCTCACACTGAGCCTGGAGGAGTTGCAGGACGCGGTGAAGGACAAGGGCGTCGCGGGTGCGGACGAGTCGTTCGCCCATGCGTTCGACGCCGCCCAACGCATCCACCGCATCGTCGACGGGCTCCGGGTGTACTCCCAGACATCGACCGATGAACTGCGGCTCCTCGATCCGGCGGATGTCGTCGCGCGCGCGGTGGCCGCGGCGGCACCGGAGATGCAAAGCGCGCCGGCACCGCGGCTGCGGCTCGAAAGTGTGCCGCACGTGATGGGTGATGAGCCGCGTCTCGTGCAAGCCCTGGTGCACGCACTCGCGAACGCGGCCGTCGCCGTCGGTGACCTGACGACCCGGCCGCCGCTGATCGAGATCCGCACCAGGACCGCAGCGAACGGGGATGCCGTCATCGAGATCCGTGACAACGGTCCCGGTTTCCCCACGGAGCTCATGGCACGGCTCGGCGAACCGTTCGTGAGTACGCGGTCACAGGTTGGTGGATCCGGGCTCGGGTTGTTCATCTCGCGCGGCATCGTGGATGCGCACCGCGGGGTGTTGGAGATTGAGAACGCGCGCGAGGGTGGCGCGGTGGTGCGGATGATCCTGCCGGCGGTGCGGTTGGCGTAAGCCTACGCCACCACCGCCGTCGCCTCGATCTCCACCACCGCCTCCGCTTCCATCAACGCCGACACCTCCACTGCCGACATCGCCGGGAAGTGTCTTCCCATCACCGCACGGTAAGCCTCACCCAAGGCGACGTTCGAGGCCAGATACGCCTCGCGGTCGGTCACATACCAGGTGAGCCGAACGATGTGCTCCGCGCCCGCGCCATCGATTGCTAGCACCGCCATGATGTTCCGCAGTGCCTGTGCGGCCTGCGGGACCAGCCCACCCGGCACCACACGCTGTGTCGCGTCCCAGCCGATCTGCCCCGCGACGAAGATCGTGCGCCCCGTCGCAGAGATGCCGTTCGCATAGCCGCGCGGCCGAAGCCATCCGTCGGGTTGCAGCACACGATGCGTCACGTGGTCTCCTTGAGGCGAAAGCGTTGGAGCTTGCCGGTGTCGGTCTTCGGAAGCGCGGTCACGAACTCGACCACGCGCGGATATTTGTAGGGTGCGATGGTCGCCTTCACGAAATCCTGGATCGCCTTCGCCAACGTCGCGTTCGCGGTGACGTTCGACTTGAGTACCACGAACGCCTTCACCGCCTGCCCGCGATCCGCGTCGGGCACCCCCACCACCGCGCACTCGGCGACGTCGGGGTGTTGGAGCACCGCCGACTCGACCTCCGGCGCGCCGATGTTGTAGCCCGACGAGAGGATGAGGTCGTCGGTGCGTGCCTTGAAGAAGACGTAGCCGTCGGCATCCATGAGCGCAGCGTCGCCGGTGAGATTCCATCCGTCGCGCACGTACTCGCGTTGGCGAGGGTCGGCGAGGTAGCGGCACCCGGTCGGCCCACGCACCGCGAGTCGGCCGATCTCGCCGACGGGCAACGGTCTCAGCGCATCGTCGAGGATGGCGACCTGATACCCCGGCACCGCGCGGCCGATGGCACCGGGACGCACGTCCGCACCCGCGGCGGCGATGAAGATGTGGATCATCTCCGTCGCGCCGATGCCATCGAGCATCTCGATCCCCGTCGCGTCGCGCCAGAGGGTGCGCGTGGCATCGGGGAGCGCTTCGCCCGCACTCACCGACGTGCGCAATGACGGCACCGGGAACCGCTGCGGATGTGCGTGCATCGCGAGGGCCATCGCACGATAGAACGTGGGCGCGGTGAACGACACGCTCGCCCCGGTCTGTGCGATGGACTCGAGTAAGGTCTCGGGCGTCGCCTTCTCGAGCAGCACCGTGCTCGCGCGCGCGGCGAGCGGGAAGCAGAGCAACCCGCCGAGCCCGAATGTGAAGGCGAGCGGCGGCGTGCCGATGCAGCGGTCGTGGGCGTTGAGCTTGAGGACCTGCGCCGCGAACCCATCACACATCGCCATCACGTCGCGATGGAAATGCATGCACCCCTTGGGTACGCCGGTGGTCCCTGACGTGAACGCGATCAAGCAGACGTCGTCGCTGGCGGTGGGGCAGGCTGGGAACGCACCGCGCGGAGCGGCCATGAGATCGTCAAGGGTCCCACCGGTCGCTCCACCCCACATCCGCATCACGCGCAGGCGCGACGGAGCCATCGCCGCCGTCTCGAGCTCCGAGGCGAGGCGGGCGTCACAGAGCGCGGCGACGCATTGCGCGGTGTTGATGATCACCCGTAGCTCCTTCGCGCGGAGCATGGGCATGGTCGTCACTGCTACCAAGCCGGCCTTCATGGTCGCGAGCCACGCGACGGCCATCCAACGTCCGTTGAATCCACGCAGCAGCACGCGGTTGCCGGGGACGAGTCCCAGGTCATGCACGAGCACGTGCGCCAGCGCATCCACTTGTTCTGCCAGCTCGGCGTACGTGGTCTCAGTCCACCCGGCCGCGCCGTCGGGCGTGACGAGCGCCACGCGATCACCATGGCCCTCGCGCAGCGCGTCGTCGAGCAAGCGCACGGCGCAGTTCAGCTGCGGTGGATAGTCGTACTGGCCGTCGAGCAGGAGCACCGGCCACTCGGTGTGCGGCGGAAGCTGCACCCGCGGCCAGCCATCGACATGTGCGCTCTCGTGCATCGGTCTCACACGGCTCACCCTCCAGTGGACGGGGCAGAGGCCTTCAGCATCTCGCGACCGACCAGCAGTCGCTGCACTTCACTCGCGCCCTCGTAGATGCGGAGCGCGCGGATGTCGCGGTACAGCTGTTCCACCTTCTCGCCGACGCGCACTCCCTTGCCGCCGTGCAGCTGCACGGCGCGATCGATCACCTGCTGTGCGAGCTCGGTCGCGGTGAGCTTGGCCATCGCGGCGACGGCAGTCGTGCGGGTCGATTGCGTGTCGCGCTGCCACGCCGCGCGATAGGTCATGAGCGCCGCAGCATCGACATCCGTGGCCATGTCGCCGATGATCGCCTGCGCGAGCGGTTGGCTGCCGAGTGTGGCCCCGAACATCACGCGGCTGTGCGCCTGCGCGAGCGTGGCGTCCAGGGCAGCGCGGGCGAATCCCAGCGCCGCCGCGGCGACGGAAGTGCGGAAGATGTCGAGCGTGCGCATGGCGAGGGCGAAGCCGGTTCCGATGTCACCCAGCCTATTCGCGTCCGGCACCAAGCAGCCATCGAATCGCAGCGTAGCGAGCGGATGGGGCGAGATCACGTCGATCCGTTCGCTGACCACCAGCCCAACGGCGTCCGCCGGCACGAGGAACGCCGAGATCCCCTTGCCGCCCACGCTCGACACATCGCTGCGCGCGAACACGCAGTAGAAGTCGGCGATCCCACCGTTGGAGATCCACGTCTTCTCCCCGTCGATGCGCCAGGCATCACCCACGCGCGTCGCATGTGTGGTCATCGCGCCGGCGTCTGAGCCCGCACCGGGCTCGGACAACGCGAATGCGGCGATGGCCTCACCTCGGGCGACACGCGGAAGCCACGCGTTCTTGAGTGCCTCGCTTCCCCCGAGCGTGATCGCACCGGAGCCGAGTCCCTGCATCGCGAACGCGAAGTCTGCGAGGCCGTCATGGGCGGCGAGTGCTTCGCGCAACACACAGAGCGCCCGGGAATCGAGCTGCTCGAGCGCGCCGCCGTGGGAGCGCGGCACGGTGTAACGGAGGAATCCAGCCTCGCCCAGCGCCCGGACCCACGCGCGGCAGAGCGCATCGGTGTCGAGCGTTCCAGTCGACGGGCCGGCCGCACGCGCCGCATCGCCGAGCGCCTGCGCCGCAGGGGTCCTGACCCACTGCGCGACATCGCGCCCCAATGTGCGGTGCGCGTCGTCGAAGAACGGCCAAGCGAGATGAGCGCTCATCGCTCAGTTCCCTTCGAACGCGGGAGTGGACTTGGCGGCGAATGCCTCGAACGCACGGCGGAAATCGTTCGTCCCCATGCAGAGTGCCTGGGCCTGTGCCTCCATCTCGATCGCCTGATCCACCGAGACGTTCCACTCCTGCTGCAACATGGTCTTGGTCATTGCATGCGCGAACGACGGACCGGTGGCCAGCATCGTCGCCGTCTTGGTCGCTTCCTCGAGCAGGATCTCCGGTGCCACGACGCTGTTGAAGAAGCCCCAGCGCTCGCCCTCGGCTGCGTCCATCATGCGGCCCGTGTAGAGTAGTTCCGCGGCGCGTCCCTGGCCGATGATGCGCGGCAGCATGGCGCAGGCACCCATGTCGCAGCCCGCGAGACCGACGCGCGTGAACAGGAACGCCGTGCGGGTCCGCGGCGTGGCGACCCGCAGGTCAGAGGCCATCGCGAGGATCGCACCCGCGCCCACAGCGATGCCATCCACCGCCGCGATGATCGGCTGTGGGCACGCGCGCATCGCCTTCACGAGATCGCCGGTCATGCGCGTGAACGCGAGCAGCTCCGGCACCGCCATCCTGGTGAGCGGCTCGATGATCTCGAACACGTCGCCACCGGAGCAGAAGTTGCCGCCCTCGCCCGTGAGGACGATGGCGTGCACGTCGTTCGCATACACCAGATCACGGAAGAGATCGCGCAACTCGGCGTACGACTCGAACGTGAGTGGGTTCTTGCGCTCCGGGCGCGAGAGCGTGATCACACCCACACGTCCGTCTACGACGGTGTGCCACTTGAAGTGCGTCGTGACACGCGCGCCGAGGGGGCGGCGCATCGCGGACATGGCGTCGGCGGGATGCGACGGATGGGAAGTCGAGTGCGACGTCACGGCGTGGTCCTCGCGGAAGCGTGGCGGAGTCCCTGCTTCACGGTGCCGAGCAGGGTGTGCATGGTCTGGCGGTCGGACGGGGAGAGAGCCGCGAGCAGGCGTTCGATCAGCGATTCATGCGCCCGCGCCATCGCGGTGAAGTGGCGGCGACCGGTCGCGGTGAGCCGCACCACCGCAGCCCGTCGGTCGTCGCTCGCCACACGACGCGAGACGCGCCCTTCGCGCTGCAGTGCGGCGACCAACCACGTCACATTGCCGTTGGTGGTGAGTGTACGTTCGGAGAGTGCGGTCATGCGCAGGCCGTCCGGTGCCCGATAGAGTTGCGCGAGCAGGTCGAAGCGCGCGAGCGACGAGCCGAAGTCCCGCTTGAGCATGCCGTCGATCTCGCGCTCCACCAACGTGGTGCAGGTGAAGAGCCGCAGCCAGAGGCGCAGGGACTCGTGGTCCTCGCCGTCGAGCCGTGTCTCGGGGTCGTTGGCCTGCAGGATCACGTGTCGTCACCCATCAGAGGCACGGCAGCGCCGTTGGCCGTCGACCCCGGTGTCACGAACGCCAGCACGGCGTCGGCGACCTCATCGACCGTCACCAGCCGCTTCTGTCCCGCGTCCCTGAGGATCATCGCCATCGCCTCCTCGCGCGAGCGCCCGGTCTTGGCGATGATCTTCCCCACTGAGTCGCCGACGAGGTCGGTGTCGGTGTATCCAGGGCACACGGCGTTCACGCGGACACCCTTGTGCGCGAACTCGGCAGCGAGTGCGCGCGTGAGTCCGACCATCGCGTGCTTGGCCGAGACGTAGGCGGCGACGTAGGCCGTCCCCGCCAGTCCGGCGATGCTGGCGACGTTCACGACGTGCCCAGCACCGCGCTCGATCATCGACGGGAGCACCGCCTGCGTCGCGACCACGGGTGCGGTGAGATGCACCGCGATCATGCGCTCGAACACACCGGCATCGCTCTTGAGGAACGGCACCGTCTCCACGATGCCCGCGTTGTTCACGAGAATGGTGATCGGCCCCAGTGCGCGTGCGGCGTCGGTGCAGGCGCGCGTGAGCGCATCGCGGTCGGTGACGTCTGCCAGCACGACCTGCGCTCGGCGGCCCAAGGCCCGGACGTCCTTCGCGACGGCGTCCGCACTCGCGGCGGAGCGCACGCAGAGCGTGACGTCGGCGCCGGCGGCGGCGAGACGCCGCACGATGGCGGCCCCGATACCACGATTCGCACCGGTGATGAAGGCGTGGTGTCCCTGCAGCACGGTCACGTGAGTTCTCCCTTGGGCGGTGCCGCGGACGTCGCGGCGATTGCGGCTCGTTCGCGCTCCATGAGGCGGTCGAGCTGCACCTTCGCCGCGCGATACTGTGGCGGCCACCACGCCTCCGTGCCGGAGAAGCCCAGTCGCGACGCTTCGCTCAAGGTCCAGGCCGGATTGATCAGATGCGGTCGCCCCACCGCCACGAGATCCGCACGCCCCGATGCGATGATGCCGTTCGCTTGGTCCGCATCGGAGATCGCGCCCACCGCGATGGTCGCGATACCCGCCTCTTGTCGTACGCGGTCGGCGAACGGTGTCTGCCACATGCGGCCGAACACCGGACGTTCGTCCTTCACCACCTGTCCCGCCGAGACGTCGATCACGTCCGCACCGGCATCCTTGAAGAGCGTTGCGATCGCCACGGCATCGTCGCCGGTGTTGCCGCCCGGCATCCAGTCATGCGCCGAGATACGCACCGACATCGGCTTGTCGGCCGGCCATGCGGCGCGCATGGCTCGGAAGACCTCGAGCGGGAAGCGCGCGCGCCCCTCGAGCGAGCCACCGTAGACGTCGGTCCGCGCATTCGTGAGCGGCGAGAGGAACGCCGAGAGCAGGTAGCCGTGCGCCGCGTGCAGTTCGAGCCAGTCGAACCCCGCCTCCGCGCCGAGCCGCGTGGCCATCTCGAACTCGTCGCGCACGCGGTCCATGTCCTCGCGGGTCATCGCGCGAGCGGTCTGCGACACGCCGCGCAGATATTGCGCTTCCGACGGCGCAATCAATGGCCACCCGCCGTCCGGCAACGGTTGATCGATTCCCTCCCACATCTTCTTCGTCGCGCCTTTGGCGCCGGCGTGACCGAGTTGCAGCCCCATCCGCGCGCTGCCGTGCGAATGTGCGAAGTCGACGATGCGCTTCCATGCGTCCCGCTGTGCGGTGTTCCAGAGTCCTGGGCACCACGGCGTGATGCGTGCATCGGCGGCAACGCAGGTCATCTCGGTCATCACGAGGCCCGCTCCGCCGATGGCCCGCGAACCCAGGTGTACCAGGTGCCAATCGCTCGGTCGCCCGTCGTCGTGGGCCGAGTACTGCGCCATCGGCGAGACGACCACGCGGTTGGCGAGCGTGACGCCGCGGACGCGGTACGGCGTGAGCAGCGGCGGGACAGCCGGCGCGCCAGTGGCCGCACCTCGAGGCGTGTCCACGGTGGACGCCCCCGACGGAACGTCCCGCATCGCCTGCTGCGCGAACCAACGCTCGAACGCGGCGACATACTCGGCATCGCGCTGCCGGAGGTTCTCGTGCGAGATGCGCTGCGAACGGGTGAGCAGGGAATACGCGAACTGCTCCGGCGCGAGCGAGGCGTAGCGGTCGACGTGTTCGAACCACTCCGTGGAGTTGCGCGCCGCGTTCTGCAGCTTGAGCACCTCCACCGCACGCTCCTCCTGGTAGCGAGCGAGCGCGGCCTCGAGTCCACTCGCGTCGAACGCTCCACGCTGCGACAGCGGCGCCAACCGGAGGTCCAATGCGATCGCATCCTCGAGCGCGAGTTTGCTGCCTGAGCCGATCGAGAAGTGCGCCGTGTGCGCGGCATCGCCGAGCAGGACCACGGGCACGCGTCGCGCCCCGTCCGCGATCCAGTGCACCCACGACGCACATGTGACGCGCGGGAAGCGGATCCACTGCGCCGAGCCGCGCAGGTGCGCCGCGTTGCTCATGAGCTTCGCTCCGCCGAGCGTGTCGGCGAAGAGCGACTCGCAGAACGCGATCGATGCCGCACCGTCGAGCGTGGCGAGGCCGGCCGCCTGCCATACCGCATCGGGTGCTTCGACGATGAAGGTGCTCAGTCCGGTCGCGAACTGGTACGCATGCGCCTGGAACCAGCCGTGTGCCGTCTCCTTGAACGCGAACGTGAACGCCTCGAACTCACGCGGCGCACCGAGCCAGGTGTAGCGGCAATGACGGAGGTCGATGTCGGGCTTGAACGTCGCGGCGTATCGCTCGCGGATGCGGCTGTTGATGCCGTCCGAGGCGATGACCAGGTCCCACTGTTGCTCCGCGACGCGCTGTTCGAGCGGTGTGGGGTCGTCGGTCTCGAACCGCAACGTGACGCCGAGTGCGCGACACCGCTCCTGAAGCAGACGCAGCAGCTGCTTGCGGCCGATGCCGGAGAACCCGTGACCGGACGAACGGATGGTGTCCCCGCGGAAGTGGATCGCGATGTCGTCCCAGTGGTGCAGCGCGTCAGCGATCTCGCGTCCGCTGGCGGGGTCGGCGTTGCGGAGATTCGCGACCGTCTGGTCGGAGAGGACGACGCCCCAGCCGAAGGTATCGTCGGGTCGATTGCGTTCTTCGACGACGATCTCGGCCGCCGGCTGGCGGCGTTTCAGTAGAATCGCGGCATAGAGCCCGCCCGGCCCGCCACCGACGACCAGCACGCGCACGCGCGACCTCGCTCGAGGGGATGTCCAAGGGTACGACGGATTGCTTCAAATATCAAGTAAATCGTCATCCGCGGTGAACGCAGGTGTCACCCTGTGCGGGCCAGCGGGGCGGGACTATCTTCCCTGCCAATGGCTTCCTTGCATACCTCTCTATAGATGGCGTCCCGATCCAGTCGCGGCGGTGCTTCGCGCCGCAAGAAAGGACGCGGACGCGGCGGACCGTCGAAGGGACAGGTGACCCTCACCTCCGTCCCCACCGGGCGGGCGGCCTACGTCGAGACCCGTCGATGGTTGCTGGAACGTCACGGCGCGGTGTGTGCGTACTGCGAACGTGAGGTCCCCGAGCGCACCATCACGCTCGACCACGTCACACCGCGTCGCGGCCAGACGGCCTACGATCGGCGCGACAACCTCGTGCTCTGTTGTCGCGCCTGCAACGCCGCGAAGGCAGATACGCCGCTGCTCGCTTTCCTGCTCGGCAACCGCACTCGCGTCGTCGCGCTGTTCAAGTACGGGCAGCATCTCAGTCATCAGTTGGTGGAGATGGTGAAGGACCTCATCTCGCCCGACGAATGGCCAGCGATCCCGCCGCCGCGTTCTCATCATGGCCCGCGGCGCAAATCGAGCCGTGAGTTGTTCGGGCCGGACTTCGGCGGTCCGTCGCCCTACCTCGACGTCTGACCCTCCTCCGCGCCCGACTCCGATGGCCATCACGCAGATCAGTACCGCAAACGCGCCCATGCCGGCCGGTCACTATTCGCAGGCAACGGTCCACCTCGGCGTCGTGTACGTCGCCGGCCAACTGCCGATCGATCCGGCGACCGGCAAGATGATCGAAGGCGACATGACGGCGCAGGCGCGGCGCGCCCTCGCGAACGTTCGAGCGATCCTCGAGGCAGCGGGCAGCGATTTCGCCCACGTGCTCAAGATGCAAGTCTATGTCCCCGATATCGCGCTCTGGGGTGAGTTCAACGCGGCCTACATCAATGTGATGGGTAGCGCCAAGCCCGCACGCGCGGTCATCCCCACTCGCGATCTCAAGCCGGGGTGTTTGGTGGAGATCGACTGCATCGCGGCGGTGCGCGCCTGACCGCGTTCGACGCGCTCCCCACACCGGCGTTGCTGCTCGACGAATCGCGCCTCACGCGCAATATCGCGCGTATCGGGGATCGGGTGAAGTGGCTCGGCGCGCGGCTCCGGCCGCACGTCAAGACCCACAAGTGCATCGAGGTGGGACGCCGCCAGGTCGCAGGCCAGTTCGGCGGCATCACGGTCTCCACGCTCGCCGAGGCCAGCGTGTTCGCCTCCGCGGGCTTCGAGGACATCACGTACGCCGTGCCGATCGAGCCCGGGAAGTTCGACGCGGTCGTCGCACTCGCGGCGAGCGGTGTCCGCGTGGCCGTGATCACGGACGACGCGGGCATTCCTGGACCACTTGCCGCAGCGGCTCAACGCCAGCAGGTCACCCTCGACGTCTATGTGAAGGTCGACTCCGGGTACCATCGCTGCGGCGTCGATCCCGAGAGTCCCGCCCTGCTCGAGACCGTGCAGCGGATCGGCGAGCGTACGTCGCTGCGGTTCGCCGGCCTGCTCACCCATGCGGGCCACAGCTATCATGTGCGCGGCGCCGAGGCACTGCGCGCGGTGGCCACGCAGGAGCGCGAAGTGATGCGGGCGGCCTCGGCGCGCCTCGCCACACTCGGCGTCAGCGTGCCCATCGTGAGCGTGGGATCCACGCCTTCCATCGCGCATGTGGACCATCTCGATGGTGTACACGAGGTGCGTGTGGGCAACTACGTGTTCTTCGACGCGACACAGGCGACGCTCGGTTCGTGCACGTTCGATGACTGCGTACTGACCGTGCTTGCGAGTGTGGTGCACCGTGACCGCGGGCGCGGCCGCGTCATCCTCGACGCCGGCGCGATCGCGCTGAGCAAGGACCGCGGCGCGGTGGAGATGGACCCCGGCGCCGGATACGGTCGCGTGCTCGATACCGACGGCAACGACCTCGGACTGCGTGTGAGTTCGGTCTCGCAGGAGCATGGCATCGTACCGGTCCCCGATGCGGCGCTGTTGGACCGTCTGCCGGTCGGCGCACGGGTCCGGGTGTTGGTGAACCACTCGTGTCTCACTGCCGCGCAGTTCGACGCGTTCCTGGTGCATCAGGGCACCGAGGTCGTCGACCGGTGGGCGATCCATCGAGGATGGTAGTGCCACGCCGGGTCATATGCGCCGCCGCCGAGCGTTCGGGCGTACCGGCCCGTAGAGAATGGATGCCCCTCGCACACCGACTCCGACCCGCCGCGTTCGGCGTGGCGTTCGTACTCGTACTCGCCGCGTCGCCTCTCAGGCTCAGCGCCCAAGCCGAGTCCATGCCGACGGCCACCGCGGTGCGCACCGAGACGTCGATGCGACTCGACGGTCGCGATGACGAGCCGGTGTGGCGGACCGCACCCGTGACCGACGAATTCAAGCAGTTCGCGCCGGGCGAGGCCGCACCAGCGCGGTTCCGCACCGAGTTCAAGGTCGCCTACGATGATCGCACCCTGTATGTCTTCGTCCGCGCGTACGACCCGCGCACTGACTCGCTCGTCGCGCTGCTGAGCCGGCGCGACGAGAGAACGCCCTCCGAGTGGATCAAGGTCGTCATCGACGGGTTCCGCGATCGCCGGAACGCCCTGCAGTTCATGGTGAACCCAGCCGGCGTGAAGCGGGATGCCACGGTCTACTCGGACGTCCGGGAGGACAACGCGTGGGACGGCGTCTGGGACGTGGCGGTCGATGTGGACACCGCCAGCTGGACCGCGGAATACGCGATCCCGTTCAGCCAGCTGCGCTTCGCGCCGCAGGAGGAGTTGACGTTCGGCTTCGGCGTCTGGCGTGATATCGCACGCTACGGCGAGCGGGACGCCTGGCCGACGTACCGGCCGTCGCAACAGACCTTCGCGTCGCAACTCGGTGACCTCACCGGCATCAACGGTCTCGGGCGCAACCGGCGCCTCGAGGTGATGCCGTACGTGGTGACGAAGAACGTGACCGAGCAGCGTGCGTCGCAGTACGCGCACCCGCAGCTCCAGAGCGCCGGACTCGATCTCAAGGCCGGTCTCACGAGCAACATCACCATCGACGCGACCATCAATCCGGACTTCGGCCAGGTCGAAGCCGATCCGGCGATCCTGAACCTCTCGGCGTTCGAGGTTCGGTTCGACGAACGTCGGCCGTTCTTCCAGGAAGGCGGCAGTCTGTTCCGCTGCAACGGTCCCTGCGAAGGCATCTTCTACACGCGGCGTATCGGACGCAGCCCGCAGCTCCGCGGCGCGGCAAACGACCCACGCGCCACTGTGATCGATGCGGCGGCGAAGGTGACCGGCCGCTTCGGCAACGGCACACAGTTCGGGTTGGTTGCGGTATCGTCTGCGGCGGAAGAGGGAGTCAACGGACGGACCATCGAACCGCGCACGAGGACGCTCGTGGGCCGTCTGGTGCAGGACTTCCGTGAAGGGCGTTCGCAATTCGGTACCATGATCACCGCGCTGACCCGCGACCTCGACGCACAGACGGAGCCGTTCCTCCGTCGCGAAGCGTACACGCTGCTGCTCCAAGGCCATCACCGCTTCGCGGAGCGCTGGGAGTTCTCCGGCTACTCGGGCCGCTCGATCGCCCGCGGGACCGAGGCCGCCATCGCGCGGACGCAGCTGTCCAGCGTGCACTTCCACCAGCGGCCCGACGGCGACGAGCCCTACGACCCCACCCGCACGTCGCTCGTCGGCGGCGTGACGTCGATGAGCATCCGTCGCTACTCCGGCCGTGTGCGCTGGGAGACCATGACGCGCTACGCGGAGCCGAACACCGAGCTGAACGACCTCGGCCTGGTGACGCTGATCAACGACGCGCAGGTACGCAACCAACTCTCACTCGTCTCGCTGCGCCCGACGACGTGGTACCGCCGCGCGAACGCCGTGCTCACGTCGGAGAATCACTGGACCACGGGTGGCCTCGCGACGGGGTTCAACCTGCAGGCCCATGCGGCGGCGGAGCTGACGAACTTCTGGGGCGCGTCGATCACCTACGCGGCGACGCAACTCGGCGCGCAGCATTGTGTGTCCTGCGCCCGCGGTGGACCGGCACTCCGTGTCTCGCCGTATCATCGCGTCTCGGTGACGCTGGATGGCGACATCAGAAGACGCCTCGTTCCCGAGCTCGACGTCCGCGTCGCGGCGGGTGACGAAGGCCGCTCATGGGCAGCGCAGGCATCCGCTGGGGTGCTCGGACGCATCGGCACGCGCACGTCGATCGAACTCGAGGGCTCGTACGAGCGCCGCGCCGACGACACGCAGTGGGTGACCAACTTCGGATCCACGCTCACCGACACCGCGCACTTCACGTTCGCCGCACTCGGGCAGACCATCATGGCGATCACGGCGCGCGCGAATGTGACGCTCTCGCCGCAGCTCTCCGTACAACTGTATGCGCAGCCGTTCATCGCCAGCGGGATGTTCCGTGACTGGCGCGAGATGGTCGCGCCGCGTGCGGCGCGGTATGCGGACCGCTACGCGCCCTATGGGAACGGGGTTCCGTCGGGCTTCAACAGCAAGCAGTTCAATTCGAACCTGGTCGTTCGGTGGGAATACCGGCCGGGATCGGTCATGTTCCTCGTGTGGCAGCAGGGCCGGGTCGACGGCGCCGACCCCGGGTCGTTCGCCGCGAGTCGCGATCTGCGCAGTCTCTTCAACGCCCATCCGGACAACACGTTGCTGCTCAAGATCTCCTACTGGATGAATCCCTGATGGCGATGCTCCCGGACACCACACGCGAGGCACGCCGCGTGATCGTCGCCTCATCCCTCGGGACCGTCTTCGAGTGGTATGACTTCTATCTGTACGGATCGCTCGCACCGATCATCAGCAAACAGTTCTTCTCGGGCGTGAATCCCACCGCGGCATTCATCTTCGCGCTCCTGGCGTTCGCGGCGGGCTTCGCGGTGCGGCCGTTCGGCGCGCTGGTGTTCGGCCGACTCGGTGACCTTGTCGGACGCAAGCATACGTTCCTGGTCACCATCGTGATCATGGGTGTCTCCACGTTCGTGGTGGGGGTGCTGCCCTCGTACGCGACCATCGGCATCGCGGCACCGATCATCCTCGTGCTGCTGCGCCTGTTGCAGGGCCTCGCCCTCGGCGGGGAGTACGGCGGTGCAGCGACGTACGTGGCCGAGCATGCGCCCATGGGCTCGCGCGGCGCGTACACGTCGTGGATCCAGACCACGGCCACGATGGGGTTGTTCCTCTCGCTGCTCGTGATCCTCGGCTGTCGCATCGGACTGGGTACCGAACGCTTCGACGCCTGGGGATGGCGTATCCCGTTCTTGGTCTCGCTGCTCTTGCTCGGGATATCGGTGTGGATCCGGCTCGCCCTCGACGAATCACCACTCTTCAAGGCGATGAAGGCCGAGGGCACGCGGTCCAAGGCGCCGCTGCGTGAGTCGTTCGCGGAATGGGGCAACCTGCGCATCGTCCTGATCGCGCTGTTCGGCCTCACGGCGGGACAAGCCGTGGTGTGGTACACAGGGCAGTTCTACACGCTGTTCTTCCTCACTCAGACGCTCAAAGTCGACTACCAGACGGCGAACATCCTCGTCGCCGTCTCGCTGCTGCTCGGAACGCCGTTCTTCGTCGTGTTCGGCATGCTCTCGGACCGCGTGGGTCGCAAGCCGATCATCCTGCTGGGATGCGCACTCGCTGCGCTCACCTACTTCCCGCTGTTCCGCGCATTGACGCACTATGCGAATCCCGCGCTCGAGTCGGCGCAGGCGCGTGCGCCAGTGGTGGTGATGGCGGCCACCGCGGAGTGCAGCGTGCAGTTCAATCCGGTGGGCACGAGCAAGTTCACGTCGCCGTGCGATGTCGCGAAGGCCGCGCTCGTCGCCCGCGGCGTGCCGTATCGCAACGAATCGGCCGCGCCGGGCACACCGGTCGAAGTGCGTGTGGGGACCGAGCGCATCACGTCCTACGACGCGGCTGGTGCGGACGCGGGCGCGGAGAAGCCGGTGTTCGACGCGGCACTCGCCGCCGCACTCACGGCGGCGGCCTACCCGGTCACCGCCGACAAAGCGGCGATCGACACGCCGATGGTGATCCTGATCCTCTGGGTCCTCGTACTCTACGTGACGCTCGTGTACGGTCCGATCGCGGCGATGTTGGTAGAGATGTTCCCCACGCGCATCCGTTACACTTCGATGTCGCTGCCATACCACCTCGGCAACGGCTGGTTCGGCGGGTTCCTGCCGACGACCGCGTTCGCGATCGTCGCGGCCAAGGGCGACATCTATGCGGGACTCTGGTATCCGATCATCGTCGCGGCGATGACCTTCGTGATCGGCGCCATCTTCCTCCGCGAGACGAAGGACGTTGACATCACGGCGCGTCCGGCGGCGCGGATGGGCGACGCGTGAGCGCGCGGTCCGCGGTGCCGCACGCTCCGCGTCAGAGGGGGCGTCCAACCGAACGACGCGCCGTGCTGCGGCGTCCACTGATCGCGCTGCTCGTCCTGGCCAGCCTCTTCACTCGCGATGCGCGGTCGCAGGACAGCGCCACCGTGACGCCGGCGCTCTCCCGCAGCGTGGAGCTCTGGGGCGGACTGGGCCGCAACTCGAAACAGCTCGGCATCCTCGGCGAGACGCCGGCGATGAGTTTCGGGCAGCTCGCAATCCGCATGACGCGACGTGTCGGCTCCCGAGAGGTCGGTGCCGCGCACTGGGAATACGGGATGGAGCTCGTGCCATACGCGCGGATGTCGAAGCCACTGATCAGCCTGCGCGGAACCGGGTTCCCTTGTCCGGCTCGGCAGATCTGCACCCGCACGCCCGACACGGGTGAGTACGGGTCCGTGTTTCTCGCCGGCGCCGCCACAGGGTTCGGTGGGTCACCTGTCGTGGTCACGCGGCGCTTCGCAACGCGGAGCCGGTTCGCCCCCTTCACATCGGTCACAGGGGGAGCGCTGTGGTTCTCGGAGCGCGTCCCGACGACCCAGGCGGCGCGCTTCAACTTCAGCGCGTCCTACGAACTCGGCGCGCGCATCGGCACGACGGATTCGCCGGGCATCACCGTCGCGTATCGGTTCCACCATGTCTCCAACGCCGGCACGGGCGGTGAGAACCCCGGCGTCGCCTCGCACCTGATCACGGTGGGGATCCACTCGTGGCGCGATGTGTATCGCGCCCCCCCATCACCGTGAGCAGCACCTTCGCGCGAAGGAACACGTCCGCCGTGCCCTCGATGACGTCCTCGCTCAGCACGGTGAAGTCCGCGTACATCCCCGGCACCAGCCGCCCGAGCTCGTTCTCGCGGAACGCCGCGTACGCTGCACCCACGGTGTAGTGGCGGATCGCCGCGGTGGCGGCAATCCGTTCGGCCGGGTTCCATCCGCCGACCGGTGTCCCCTGAGCCGTCGTGCGCGTCGTGGCGACATGGATGCCGAGCAGCGGATCCATGGGGAATACGGGGTAGTCGCTGCCGAACGCCTGCATCGCCCCCGCATCGTCCAGCGACTTGAAGGGCATCGCACGCATCGCGCGCTCGGGGCCGAGGATCGGTGCGTAGTTCTGTAGTGCCGTTGCGTCGGGAATGGCGAAGATCGCCTGCGTGCTGGCGATCACCCCGTGCTGCTTGAAGCGGGGGAGGTCGCTGGGGTCGGGGACTTCAAGGTGTTCGATCCGGATCCGGCGGTCGCTCGCGCCGCGCACCTTGGTGAGCCGCTCGGCGGCGTCGAGGACCAGACGGATCGACGCGTCGCCGATAGCGTGCAGCTCCACTTGGAGGCCAGCGGAGTCGTAGCGTGTGAGCGTCGCCTGGAGATCGTCCGCGCTGAAGCGCGGGAGGCCCGTGCCGCCGCCGATCGCGAACGGTGCCAGCATCGCGGCGGTCCCCGCATCGACGGTGCCATCGAGCATGCCCTTCGCGATCCCGTAGCGCAGCATCGGCCCCGTGTGTTCATCGCGCAGCGCGACGTACGTGCGCAATGCAGAGTCGCTGACGCCCTTCTCGAACGGGACGGCGATCCGCAAACGCACGAGGAGAGAATCCTCGCGCAGTGCGCGCAGTACCGCTGCATGTTCGATCGGCCCCTGCCCGTTCGCGATCTGCAGCGCGGTGAGCCCTCGCGCTGCGGCACGCCGCATCTCGTAGCGCAGTGCGGCGTACACGTCGTCGGTGGTCAGGTCAGGGAGCATGCGTCGGACCAGCGCGCTCGCGGTCTCCTGCAAGAGTCCGGTGGGTGTTCCATCGCGCTCGCGGATGATCGCGCCGCCGGCGGGATCGCGTGTCTCGGCGCTCACGCCGGCGAGTGTCAATGCTCGCGTGTTCGACAACGTCTGGTGCCCGTCGCGGTCGGTGAGGATCATCGGCCGGTCGGGGAAGGCGGAGTCGAGGTAGCGCTTGTGTGCGACGTTGCCGGGAAACATCTCCGGCGTCCACCCTCGCCCGGTGATCCACGTCTCCGGGGGGAGCGTCGCGGCGAATGCTTGCAGCCGGGCGACGAGCTCGGCGGGGTCCTTCGCGCCCACGAGGTCAGCGGTACGTCGCGTCGGCAGATGCCAGTGCGCGTCGTGGAATCCCGCCACCACGCGACGCCCGCGCAGATCCTCCAGGACAGTTGAATCGCCCGCGAGTGCCCGCATGGAGGCGTCGTCGCCGATCGCGAGGATGCGGCCTTCGCGGATCGCGAGGGCGCTCACCTCGGCGCGGCTGCTGTCGCCGGTCCATATGCGACCGTTGTAGAGGATGCGCTCGGGTGGCGCGCTGCTCTCGCAGGCGGTGAACAGCAGCACACCGAACAACACGCGAAGCGGACGGAAGCGGGATTCGGTCATGCGCGAGAGTTATCCCATGTGAGGCTGTGACGGCAAGCACTGGCGTCGGACGCCGCGGCCGATAGACTAGCTAGCAGCCTATGAACCATCGCCTGCTCGCCGGAATCAGACCCGTCGTCGCGACCCTCCTTGCGTCGCTGTTTGTGAGCGTCGCAGCCTGCGCCCGCGCGGGCGATCCGCCGCCGGCGGGAGGTGCGGACGCATCACCTCAGCCGGAGCCACGCGAGGATGTCGTTCGCGTGGAGACGGTGGCGGAAGGCCTCGAGCATCCTTGGGGGCTCGCCTTCCTTCCCGACGGACGCATGCTCGTCACCGAACGTCCGGGCCGCCTGCGCATCGTGACGCCGGACGGCGTGCTCTCGCGGCCGCTGAGTGGCCTGCTGCCCATCTACGCCGAAGGGCAAGGCGGTCTGCTCGATGTGGCGATCGCGCCGGACTTCGAGCGCACGCGCGAAGTTTTTCTCTCGTACGCCGAGCCCGAAGGTGAACTCGCTGGCACCGCTGTGATGCGCGGCGTGCTCACCGACTCCACGTTCGAGCAGGCGCGTGTGATCTTTCGCCAGCGCCCGAAGGTGAAGGGCGGTGGGCACTACGGATCGCGCCTCGTCTGGATGAAGGACGGCACGCTCTTCGTCACGCAGGGCGATCGCATGAACTACCGCGACCGTGCACAGGATCTTACCCAGGGCATGGGAAAGTTCGTGCGGATCGATCGCGAAGGGCGTGCGCCAGCCGACAATCCGTTCATCGGGCGTGGGAATGCGCAGCCCGAGATCTGGTCGTACGGCCATCGCAACGGCCAAGCGGCGACCATCCATCCCGAGACCGGTCAGCTCTGGACCGTCGAGCACGGGGCGCGCGGCGGTGACGAACTCAACCACCCCGAGGCGGGCAAGAACTACGGATGGCCGGAGATCACCTACGGGCGCGACTACTCCGGAGCGCGCATCGGCGATGGTGTCGCCCGCGAGGGGATGGAGCAGCCGGTGTACTACTGGGATCCCGTCATCGCGCCGTCGGGCATGACGTTCTACTTCGGCGACTCGATCCCGGGTTGGAAGGGCAGCCTGCTCATCGGCTCGCTCGCCGGCGCGCTGGTCCGACTCGAACTCCGCGAGGGGCGCGTCGTGCTCGAGGAGCGTTACCTCGGCGAACTGCGCGAGCGTATCCGTGACGTGGTCGAAGGCCCGGATGGTTTCGTATATCTGCTCACCGATAGTCCGAGAGGGCGCATCCTCAGGGTGCGTGCGATCCGCAAATGAGAACTCTTTCCTTGCTGCTCATCGCGTCCATCCTCGGTGTCGCCGCGCCGTTGTCTGCGCAGGGCGCCACGGGCGCGGAGCCGTTCCGCCCCGCGGTGCCAAACGGCAGCGACCCGAAGTCCTGGGAGCCGTACTTCGACCTCGGCGTGAAGCTCATGAAGTCGCAGCCGAGTGCGGCGGCGGACGCGTTCTACTGGGCGACACGCTACGATCCGGCCCGCGCCGAACCGCTCTTCGCGCGCTACGCGGCGTTCTTCGTGCTCGCCAAGCAGGAGGATGCCGTGGCGTACTTCCGCAGCGAGCCGTCGATCCTGCGGCGTCCCGACGTTCTCGCTGCGGACTCACTCCGTTCGCTCGCGCTGATGCGGAATCCGTTCGTGCATCGCGGCCTCGAGATCCTGATCTTCGACCGCATGCCAGGCACCTTCTCCGACAGTCGCGATACACGTGCGTGGATCGCGTACTCCAATGGTGAGTTCCCCAAGGCGATCGATCCGCACACGGGGACGATCAATCGCGAAGGGGAGAAGGCGCTATGGCTCCGTTACGACCGCGCGCTGGCCTACGTGGCGGCGAACCAGCTGCCGCTGGCGCTCGCCGACCTACGCGGGCTCGTGGCGGCGCTGCGCGCGCAGGACGCGAAGCAGACAGTGGTGCTCTATCGCTCCAAGCACTTCCTGCTCTACATGATCGGCATGATCCTCACCCAGCAGCGCAACTACGCCGAGGCGCGCACCGCGTTCCAGGAGGCGCTGTTGGAGAACGCGGCGTTCGCGTACGGCAATGCCGGGCTGGCGGCACTCTCACGCGTGCAGCGCAACCCCATGCAGGCCGCGAGTGAGTACGCCCTCGCCGTCGAACTCGCGCCCAACGACGGTGTGCTGCGTTCGCAGTACGGGCAGGTGCTGGTCGATCTGCAGCGCTATGAGGGTGCGGTCGAGCAACTCCAGCGCGCGACCACGCTGGAACCGTATTGGGCGCTGCCGCATCTCTATCTCGGTCGCGCGCGCGAGAAGCAAGGGAACATGGACGAGGCGTTCAAGCACTACGAGCGGTTCGTGGCGCTGTCGACCGCGAACGATTCCCAAGCCAAGTCGATCAAGCTGCGGCTCGACCTCCGCGCCCGCTCAGGTCAGTAGCAGCGTCGCGAGCCCGAGGAACAACCCCATGCTCGCCACGTCCGTCGCCGTGGTGAGGAAGATGCTCGACGCGGTCGCCGGGTCTGCGCCGACGCGGCGCAACGTGAGCGGGATGAGCGCACCCGAGATGCCGCTCACTACGCAACTCCCCGTCATCGCGAGCGCGACGATGCCCGCGAGGGCCAAGGGTGCCGCGTTCCCCTGTGCGCGCGCCACGACGTACATGCCGATACCCGCCGTCACGCCGACGAACATCCCGTTCATGAGGCCCAGCAGCGCTTCCTTGGCGACCAGCGTGCGTTCCATGCCCGGGCGCAGCTCGCCCAACGTGAGGCCACGGAGCGTCACCGCCAGCGCCTGACAGCCGGTGTTGCCCGACTGGCCCGCGAGCACCGGCAGGAACAACGCGAGGATCACCATCTGGTCGAGTGTCGCCTGGAAGATCCCGACCACTGCCGCCGCGATGAATGCGGTGAGCAGATTGAGCTGCAGCCACGGATGCCGGAACCGCAGGCTGCGGCCCCATGGGGTCAGCAGGCGCTCCTCCTCGGCAACACCCACCATGCGGCCCGGCTGCGCAGAGATTTCGAACGCCTGCTCTTCGAACATCGCTGAGCCGCGCACCTGTCCGATGAGTCGTCCATCGGTCGTGCACACCGGATACACCGGGTAATGCCGGTGCACCACGAGCTTCATCGCCTCGTCGAGTTTGAGCGTCGGCGCAAGCGAGAACACGTCACGCAGCATCAGCGAGTCGAGACGGGCGTCCTCATCCTCGGCGATCACGAGGTCGCGCATGGTGGCGACACCGATCAGGCGACCGATATCGTCCACGACGTACAGGTAGGTGAGCAGCGCGCGCTTGGTGAACTCCCGCACGCGCTGCGTGGCCTCGCGCACGGTTTCATGCGGCCGAAACGTCGCGGGCGTCGTCTCCATCAGGCGCCCGATGCTATCGTCGTCGAACGTCAGGTTCAGCGACCACTGCTGCGTCACCGCATGCGGCGCCGACGCGAACAATGAGGAACGACGCTCGGGCTCCATCTCCGGGATGATGTCGCTGGCCACCGCCGGGTTGATCCGCTGCAGCGCCTCGAGCACGACTGTATCGGAGTGGTCTTCGAGCGCATCGGCCGCCTCTGCGGGCCCGAGCTTCACGATCTGCGAAGCCAGCTTCTCGGCTTCGGTGGCGGTGCTGTTGCGCGCGGCGGGCTTTCCTGCGTCCACGGTCAATTCCTCAGTTGGTGACGGCTCTGCCGCATGAAGATGCCCCAGACCGTCGGCCCTCGCCATTGGACGGCCGAGGCGAGAGATTGTCCGCATGACCACGCCGCGCACCGAACGCTACGACGCCGGGTTCTACGCCGATCAAGTGGACGACTCCGCGCGCGCGGCGGCAGTGATCCTGCCGATCGTCTTCGGGCCACTCGCCCCTGAGCGCGTGATCGACATCGGTTGCGGCCAAGGGGCCTGGCTCGCGGCGGCCGGCGCCCTCGGCGCGACGACGCTCACGGGTTTGGACGGCGCATGGGTCGAGCGTGACAAGCTGCGCGACCGGCGCATCACGTTCCTCCCGACCGACCTCGCGGGCGCGTTCCCGCCGCCCACGCGCCACGACCTCTGCATCTCCGTGGAGGTGGCCGAGCACTTGCCCGCGTCGCGGGCGGAAGGGTTCGTGGCCTCCTGCTGCGCGGCAGCCGACGCGGTGCTGTTCAGCGCGGCGGCGCCACTCCAAGGCGGGACGGAGCACGTGAACGAACAACGCGCCTCGCAGTGGGCGGCGCGATTCGCGGCGCAGGGCTTCGACGCGTTCGACCTGGTGCGCGCTCGCGTGTGGGACGACGCGCGCGTGGCGTGGTGGTATCGGCAGAACGTGATCGTCTATGCCCGGCGCGACACGGCCGCGCATCGCGCGCTCGCGGCCGTCCCCGCCGTGCCGCCGCCGTTCGACCTGATCCATCCGGAGGGGTTCGAGGCGAAGCTGCGGTTCCTCCTCGATCAGAACGCGAGCTATCGCACACGGCTCGACCAGCCCACGTGGCGACAGGCGTTCGGCACGATCCTCCGCGCCCTGCGGCCCACGCGACCCTCGCCCTGAACCGACCGCCGCGATAGGTTGGATACTTCCCCTCGTGGAGTCGTCCGCCGTGCGCGCGTTCCTCGCCATCATGACCGGCATGTTGATCGCGGTCACGCTTGTCAGCCTGACCGACCTCGTCGCTGGTCGCATGCATCCGGCGCCACTGGGCTTCGACTACAAGGATCCCGCGCAGGTGCAGGCCCACATCGCCACCATGCCGGCGAACGCATGGCTGGTGATGCTCGCCGGATGGCTCGCGGCGACGTTGGCCGGCGGATCCGTGGCTGCGCGCGTCGCGCCGTCTCGTCCGGACTACTATGCGTGGATCGTGGCGGGCATCTTCTTCGCGGGGACGATGACCAACGTAGTCCGCATCCAGCATCCCACGTGGATGATCGGCGCCGCCGTGTTCGGTATCCCGATGATGGGTTGGCTCGCCGCCCGTCTTGCTCCTAAGGCCCCTTCCAAGTGAGTGATCGCATGCGCAGTGCCTCGGCGTTCCGTCGCGTGTTCCCGCTGGTTCTCACATTCGGCGTCGGCGCGTTCACCGCGGTCTCGCTCGCCGCCCAAGGGTTCGGCGGGCCGCAGCCTCCGCGCGATACCGTGCGTCGAGTACTGACCATCCCGGGCATGCGTGACGGCAACTCGATGTTCCCGCTCGCGAACTACAAGGAGATGCAGCCCAGGCAGTGGGGGGTGATGGATTTCCAGCACTATCACACGACGGCCGAGTTGAACTACTGGATGGAGCGCTGGGCGAAGGAGCGCCCGGAGATCGTCGATCTGTATCAGGTCGGCACCACGTTCGGCGGTCAGGCGATCTGGCAGCTCACGCTCACCAACAAGAAGACGGGGAAGGACACCGACAAACCGGCGGCGTTCTTCGAGGGTGGACGTCACTCGGGCGAGATCACGTCGAGCGAGAGCATCCTGTGGCTCGCCTGGCATCTCATCGAGAACTACGGCAAGGACGCCGTCATCACCAAGCTGCTCGACGAGAAGGCGATCTACCTGCGCCCCAACAACAATCCGGACGGCGCGGACATGTACAAGCTCACCGCCCAGGCCAATCGCTCGTCGGTGCGGCCGGTGGACAACGACGGTGACGGTTTGCTCGATGAGGACGCGGGCGAAGATCTCGACGGCGACGGGCACGTGCGCCAGATGCGGAAGTACGTCGGGCCGGGGAAGGGTACGTTCGTCATCGATTCACTCGATCCGAAGGGCCGCTTGATGCGGGGGGTCGGCGCTGGACGCGGCGACTACATGGTCTACCCGGAAGGCGTCGACAACGACAAAGACGGCCTGTATAACGAGGACGGCGTGGGCGGCCTCGACCTGCATCGCAACTATCCGTACAACTGGCGGCCGATGACCGAGGCCACTGGTCGCGGCAACACGCAGTTCGGCGCCGGCGAGTACCCGCTCTCCGAGCCGGAGACGCGCGCGGTGTACCTCTGGCAGCTCACGCACCCGAACATCAGCGTCACCAACTCCATGGACACGCAGGTGCCGATGCACCTGCGCGGCCCGAGCACCTGCGACGAGAAGGAATGCGTCTTCCCCGAGGACCTGAAGCTGCTGCAGTACTACGACTCGGTGGGTCTCACCAAGACGAACTATCCCTGGGCCGGCGATGTGTACCGCACCTACGCCACGCGATTCGCGCCGCCGGGTCAGGGACAGCCCGAGCCTCTGTTCGGTCACGGTCCGGACTTCGGCTACTTCCAGATGGGCCAGATCTGGTACGGCGACGAACTCTGGAACGGCGGTCGCGAACGCGACTACAACGGTGACGGTCGCTGGGACCAGTACGAGGTCCTTCGCTACAACGACGAGAACTTCGGGGGCACCGGCTACCAGATGTGGACGAAGGTCCAGCATCCCGAGCTCGGTGAGGTCGAGGTCGGCGGGGCGAATCCCAAGTTCTGGTCGCAGAACGGCCCGCCGGAGGTGCTCGAGAAGTGGGCGAGGAACCAGGCGCTCTTCAATCTCGCGATGGCGATTGATCTGCCGCGGATCGAGATCGCCGATGTCGCGGTGAGCAGGGTCCGAGCCTCCGCCGACTCGGCGACGCATGAACTCAAGGTCACCGTGCGCAACAGCGGCCGCATCCCGACCGCGCTCGAGCAGGCCAAGCGGGTGAAGATCGTACGACCCGACGCCCTCACCACTCGTGGGAGCGCGGGTGCGCGCGTGATCGGACGCGCACCGGAGTTCTTCCTCAAGGGACTCGAGAGCAAGGTCATCAGCGTGCGCGTGCAGGTGCGCCCCGGGCAGGAGGCGACGTTCACACTCAACGCCTTGAGTACGCGCGGCGGCGAAGCTACGCGAGAGGTGAAGGTCACCCCATAGGACGGGTCATGCTCTCGGGGGAAAGCGCTCGAGCCACGCGTCGAGCGCGGCGAACACCGGCGTTGCATCACGCTCGTTGAAGATCTCGTGGTACAGCCCGTCGAAGCGCTGCGCGCGCACGACGGCCGGGGGCGCGGCCGCGGCGAACGCCGCGCTCCCTCGGGGCGAGACAAGATGGTCGTCTCCCGCCCAGAGCAGCAGCGTGGGGACCCGCCATTGCGCCGCGGCCGCCCGCACCGCCGCGCCGCCATCGAGGATCGACTTGGCGAGCCGCGCGGTGACCCGGTCGTGTACGAGCGGGTCATCGAGGTACGCGCGCACGACCGCGGGGTCGTGCGAGATCTTCGTGGCATCGAGCTGATTGTTCATCGGGAGATCCGGTACGAGTGCGACGCCGACGGCGAGTTGCACGCGCTGTGCGAGGCTGAGCGCGGCGTCGAGCGCGGGCGACGAGAGTACCAGCGCGTCGACTGCATCGGGGTGACGCAAGACGTAGGACGCGGCCACGTGTCCGCCCATCGAGTGTCCGAGCAGGACGAGCGGAGCCCTGCTGTTTGGTGGCGGGTCCGCCGCCTCCCGCTGCCCGAGCGGGCGCACGGCCGCGACCACGCGATCGAGGTCATCCAGCAACGAGTCGGCGCGTGGGATCGACCCGCGCTTGCCACCGGTCGCACCGTGACCGCGCTGGTCGTATCCGACCACATCCCAGCCGCTCGCGCTCAGGTGTGCCGCGACATGCGCGTAGCGCCAGATGTGCTCGCCGAGCCCGTGGACGATGAGCACGGTGCCCCGCGGAACGCCCCTGGTCTGCCAGAACTGCAGGAACAACGCGAGGCCGTCGGACGCTGACACCGAGGTCGGGGGTGCGTGCGTAGTGGGCATGGGGAGTCGGAAAATGTTCGGTCGACCGCTGGCGTGCGGCGAGCCGTCGGGAGAGCTTCCGGGTACACGAGAAAGATGGCGCGCCGCGGCGGATTCCGTCGTCCGGGGCGGGGATCGGGTCGGGGCAGGACCACTTCCAAAAGAGTGCTGCATGATCACGTACGAGGTCACTGCTACGGTGCGCGAGGATCTGCGAACGCGCTACGAGGTGTACATGCGCGAGCGGCACATAGATGATGTGCTCGCGACGGGCCTGTTCCTCGGGGCGCATTTCTTCCGGGCCGATGACGGTCGGTTCCGCACTCGCTACGAGTTCGCTGACCGTGGCTCGCTGGAGCGCTATCTGACCACGCACGCCCCCCGCTTGCGGGCCGACTTCGTCGCGCATTTCCCCGAGGGCGTCGTGCTGGAGCGCGACACTTGGAACCTGCTTCTGTCATGGCCGCATTGAGCATGCGTCATCGGCGCGGCCTTGTCGCGTGGGCCGTGGCGGCACTCGTCGCGCTCAGCGGCGTCGTGGGCGCGCAATCCGATTCGATCCCGCTCCCCCCACCGGACTCCGGACGCGAGCTCGTCGTCGTGGCGCACGGGCTCGGTCGTTCGACGTGGTCGATGCGACCGATGATCAAGGCGCTGGAGAAGGCCGGCTACGACGTGATGCCGTTCGGCTACTCGAGCTACTGCTGCTCCATCGGTGAGATCGGGACGAAGCTGCAGCGTCGGCTCGATGAGCGCATGACACCGCAACACACACGCGTGCATTTCGTCGGCCACAGCTTGGGCAACATCATCGTGCGCTGGGTGCTGACGCGCGATACCCTGCCGGAGCGCGTGGGGCGCGTGGTCATGCTCGCGCCGCCCAACCAGGGCGCCCATGCGGCGAACACGTTCAACCCGTGGTTCGGCTGGTTGCTCCGCCCGATGCGTGAGCTCAAGGCCGACACGGCCGCGACCGTGCGCAAACTGCCGCCGGTGCGCGTCGCCGAGATCGGGGTGATCGCCGCGCGTGATGACCGGACGGTGAAGGTGCCGGAGACGAGGTTGGACGAAGCGCGCGCTCACGTGCAGGTCCCCGGAGGGCATTCGTTCATCATGCGCCGGGACGATGTGCACGCGCTCACGGTGCACTTCCTACGCACCGGCCAGTTCACCGATTCCGTCTCGCGTGTCGCCGCTCCTCCTTTTTGACGGCGACTGCGCGTTCTGCGCACGGAGTGTGCAGTTCATCCTTCGGCGTGACCGCCGCGGGACGCTGCGATTCACTTCCCGTTCCGGGGTGACGGCGCGTGCACTCGAGGCCCGATATCCGTCGTTGGTGGGCGTCGACTCGCTGGTCTGGGTGGAAGGTGCGGGGGCTGACGAGCGAGTCCTGGTGCGCTCCGCTGCCGCCTTCGCCGTCGCGCGCTACCTCGGCGGGCCTTGGGCGGTGCTGGCAGCGGTCGGTGGGCTGGTCCCGCGGCGGCTTCGTGATGCGGCGTACGACATCGTGGCGCGCAATCGGAAGCGGTTCGGTGGGCCGGAGGTCTGTGCGATGGTGGCGGCCGAGATTCAGGGGAGAGAGCTGCCGTAGGGGTCGCAATAGCACGACGTGACGCGGGTGGCACTTAACCGGTGTTCACGCGGCACGATCCGCGTCTTGACGGAGGCTGGTCGGTGTGGGATGTTCGCGGAAGCGGGTCCCACCCCCATCGTCGAGGCCACGATGCGTCCGGTACGTGTACTGTCGTTGATGTTCGTTGCTGCATTGTTCGCGCTCCCCTCGCAGGCACAACGGATGGGCGAACCGGCGAAGCGGCCGAAGCTGCCCGTCGGCGCGGACTCCAACGATGCCTCCGCCTATCTCGCGCTCGGTCAGCGCAGCATCGATGAGTCGCCAGAGACCGCGTCGGCGGCATTCTATTGGGCGGGACGACTCGACCCCGCGTCCCCGGATGCGCTCTACGGCCGCCGCATGGCGATGGTGATGCGCAAGGTGCCTCTGCTCAAGATGTACTACGAGGGCGGTCGCCGGGCACGCGAGAACAAGGAGCTGCGCGCGCTCGACGCCATGTACTATCGCGCGATCAAGATCGACCCGTTCCTCTATGAGCGTTACGGGCGGTCCGCGCTGTTGATGTACGCGCGCCAAGCGGCGAACATCAACTTCGGCTCGATGTCGCAGACGGAGATCAATGCGTGGTTCTCCGACCAGGTGAACGAGATGTCGCCGCTGGCGCGCGCGCGACTCTATGCCGCACAGGGACGGTTCGATCAGGCTGTGCTCGAGTACGACATCGCCAATCAGAAGTTCAAGTCTCCGTACATCCGGATGGAGGAAGCCACCGCGCTTGCGATCCAGCTCCTCAACAAGCCAGCCCTCGAGGAGCTCAGGCTCGCGATCGATGAACTCCGCAAGGAGGATGCGGACAAGGAGGAACAAGTCGTCTACTACAACTCCAAGGCGTCGGTCGAGCATCGTATCGGCATCCTCTACGACCGCCTCGGGCAGCCTGACTCCGCCAAAGCCGCGTACGGCCGAGCGATGGCTGAGGACCTTGCGTTCTTCGCTGCGCACATCGAACTCGGCAAGATGGCGCTGAAGGCGAAAGACAACGCGACGGCAGTGAGCGAACTCGGCCTCGCCGCGGAACTCGCCACCGACGAGCCATACGTGCACTACCTGTACGGGAGCACGCTCGTCGCCACCGGGGCGCACGCCGATGCCGTCGCGCCGCTCAAGAAGGCCATCGAACTCGAACCGTTGTATGCCGCGCCGTATTTCTTCCTCGGACAGGCACTGGAGAAGACCGGTGATGCAGCGGGTGCGAAGGAGCACTTCTCCAAGTTCCTCGCCATGGCCCCGCGTCGCGATCAGAACCGCGCGGTCGCCACGCAGCGCATGGCAGCGCTCGGCGGCGCCGAATGAGACAGTGGTCGCACCGCACACGCGCTGGCCTCGCGATCGCGGCGGTCAGCGTCGCGCTCGGTCCGCTCGCGCCCGCGCTGCTCGCCTCCTCGGCGGCGCTGGCGCAGGCTGCTCCGGTCACGCGCCCCCGGACACCGGCAGAGGACCTGCAGCTCTTCAGTCAGGTGTTCAATCAGATCCGTGTGAATCATCCGGATTCGCTCGACACCCATCGTCTCTTCATGGCCGCCATCCAGGCCATGGTGCAGTCGACTGACCCGCATTCGTATGTGATCCCCGCCGTGCGGCTCTCGCCGGGGAAGGAAGCCGAGATGCGCGCCGGCAAGTTGGTGCCGGTGCCGGTCGAGTTCTTCGTGAGCGGTGGTACACCCATCGTGTCGCGTGTCGCAGCGGGAACGCAGGCGAGTCGTCAGGACATCCTGCCGGGCGACGAACTCACGGAGATCGACAGCAAACCGGTGCGCGTCGAGAGCGCGACGGAGTTGGACATCCTGCTCGCCGGGCCGAAGGGCAGTACCGTGACACTCACCCTGGAGCGTCGCCGCTCGGACGGCTCGATGGCGACGATCGCACGCGTGGTCAAGCGCGAACTATTCGAGGACGAGACCGCCGTGCCTGCCGCGCTCATGCTCGACGGTACGACGGGATATGTCCGCATCACGACCTTCGCCGGTCAGCGGGTCGCTGAGGATCTGCGCGCGGCGATCGAGAAGCTCGAGAAGTCGGGGATGCAGCGGCTGGTGTTGGATCTGCGTGACAACGGCGGCGGCTCGGTCGCTGAGGCCGCAACGGTCGCCGGCGAGTTCCTGCCGGCGGGCACCGTGGTCTATACGTCCGAAGGGCGGAAGGCTGCAGCGATCGACACCGGCAAGGTGAAACGTTCGTTCTGGAAGAACGAGCGCAACTATCCGGTTGTCGTGATGATCGACGACGGCACCGCGAGTGCATCCGAGCTCGTCGCCGGCGCACTGCAGGACCACGATCGGGCGGTGATCGTCGGACAACCGAGCTTCGGCAAGTCACTGATGATGCAGGGTTTTCCGCTCTCTGATGGATCGGTGATCGTGCTCGTGGTCGGTCAAGTGCGCACGCCCTGCGGTCGCGCGGTGCAGCGGCAGTACCGCGATCTGTCGAGTCGCGAGTACTACCGGGCCGCACGCGCTGAGCGTGACACCATCGGCCGACCCACGTGCAGGTCGAAGTCCGGACGCACGTTGTACGGTGGCGGCGGGATCTATCCCGACGTCCGCACGCCACGCAAAGCCGACCCGCCGAGGTGGATGGCGCGCGTGAACGAGCTCGACCTGCCGCTGAAGTGGGCCAACACCTATGTGGCGACCGCGGGCGCGACGCTTGGGACACTCGACGCCTACAGCAAGGCGCACACGTTGCCGGCCGATGCCGTCGGCAGTTTCCGCGCCGCCGCGAAAGAAGCGGGCGCTGAGGTCCCCGAGGGTGCCGACGCCGACGCGGCGTTGCGCGAGATGTTGCTCGGCGTCGTTGCGTACGTGAAGTGGGGGAATGCCGGCGTCTACCAAGTCGAAGCGCGCACCGATCCCGCGATCGTCGACGCGATGACGCAGTTCGGGAAGTTCAGCGGGAAGCCTTGAACCGATGTGCCAAGCGGTGAGGGCTGTCGCGCCCTGACTACGGCCGTAGCATCACCAGCTCGGCGTAGTTCGCCACGCGACCCATCTTGATCGCCTGCAACATCGGCTCGATCCGCATGGTGATCTGCGCCATCCGCGACCGTGGGTTGCGCATGGTGACCCAGCCGCGGTTCGAGGCCGAGCGCACGAACGTGCTCAGGCTATCGGTCGGGAACGTGCCGAGGTTCTCATAGAACGCGGAAGCGACCGTCGGCGACTGGAACAGGTATTGTTCGACGTTCGACGCGTAGAACGCGCCCACGGTCGCGTCATGCGACCGTAGCCATTTCGCCACACCGCGCAGCGCCGAAGGACCGCCGAAGTCTCCCACCACGGGGATGATGAGATTGCGCTCCTGCATGTCCTTGAGCGTGCGGTACGAGGCCTCGGAGGCCAGATACCCGCGCGGAACGCCATGCTCGTCGGTCTCCACCATCACTTCCGCCATCGTGGGCATCCAGGAGCCGAAGCCGCGGTTGCCGCCCATCTGACCGAAGGAGTAGGTGATTGCCACGCCGGCCTGCTGGAACGCGCCGAGCACGTACCTCATCGACTCGACGTCGTCTGAGGCCAAGGCGAAGCCGTTCAGGTCGATCAGATGCCGAGAGACCGCATCGAGCGTACGATGGTACATGGCGGTATCCGCCCGAACCACGGTGAACGCCTGCATCAGCTGCTCCACGCTGCTCGTGCTGTCGAGCCCCACCGGACGCGGACGCGAGAGCAGGCGAGAGAGGAACTCCGCGCGGTCCGACGACGTCTCCATGAGCGCCTTGAAGATCAGGTGCTGCACGAGGTTCTGTCGGCGGATGTCGACGATGAACGCGATGCCGGGCTTCAGTGCGGCGATGTAGGTGAGGTTCTGCTCCGGACCCACGCCGACATAGGCCCGGCCCGGTGCGACATCCCGCTCAAGCTCGCCGAGCACGTACTGCAGCTCGCCCTCGTTCGAGATGAAGTTGTCGGAGCGGAAGAAGCCGCCCGGCTCGGAGAGGTCGCTCACGATGTGCCAGAACGTACTGTCGTCGAGTCGCGTCGGCAGCGATTCGCGCACGACCGCACCACTCAACGTGGCACCCGTCGCCACGACCGCGATGGCGAACGAGGCCACCACCAAGCGCGTCCTTGACCGCATCATCATCGCGTCAGTTCCTCATAGTCGGCTGGCGTGTCGATGTCCTTCAACCGTTCGCTCGGCCAGTCATGCATGGCGGCCTCGGCCTGGTGTGCTTTCACCACGGCCTTGCCGCAGCCTTCGCCGGTCCACGCGAGCAACTCCGGCCACAGCGCGCGCCGGAACAACAGTGGCGGCGCGAGTACGTCCTCGTAGCGCGATACCTCGAGCGGTGCACTCTTCGTCACGGAAGACACGACGAGCGCCCGGAGCATCTCCTCGGTCACATGCACCATGTCACCGAGCATCACGATGGTCGCATCGACCTTCGGCCCGAGCGCGCGGAGCCCGGCGTGTAGCGAGGTGCTGGTGGGGCCGGTGGGATCCGGGCTGGTCGCGAACGTGCAGTCGAGATCGTGGAGCGCCGCGCGAGCCTGCTCGGCTTCGTGACCCACCACCACCACCACGGGAAAACACTCTGCGGCGAGTGCGCGTCGCACGGCACGACGGAGCATCGGCTCGCCGTCGACCTCGAGCAGCATCTTGTTGCGACCCATCCGGCGTGACGCTCCCGCGGCGAGCACGATCGCGGCGACTTGCGTCGCCGGGCCGGATGTCGCTCGAGCGTCCGACATCTCAGTCTGCGGTGAGATGGATCGGCGCGCGGCGCTCGCGCAGCGATTGCGGCTGCCGTCCGCTCCGCACCGCCAAGAGTTCGGCCACCACCGCGAGGGCGACCTGCTCCGCCCCGTCGGTGCCGATGTCGAGCCCCACCGGTCCGTAGATCCGTGTGTCGTCCACTACACTGTCGGCGCGAATCACGGAGAGGATGCGCTCGGTCCGCTGCCGTGGTCCGAGCACACCGATGTAGCGCACGGGGCTCTGGAGCAACGCACGCAGGAAGTCGGTGTCGTCGGCGAAGTGATGCGTCATGGTGACGGCGAAGTCGCCGGACTCCAACACCACGCGCTCGCCGAGCCGTGCGGCATCGGTCTCGACGATCCGCACGCCGACGGGGAATCGCGCCGGCTGCAGCAGTCCCGGGCGACGGTCCGCCACGACGACGCGGAACCCGACCTCATGCGCGATGCGCACCAAGTGCCGTGCATCGTCGCCTCCGCTCACCACGAGCAACCGCGGCGGTGGCGTGAGTACATCCACGAAGGTCTCCACGCCATCGATCGTCTCGAGGCGCGAGTCGCCGTCGGCGATGTACGCGGCGGCCTCCCCGCCGGTGAGGCAACGCCGCGCACCGCTCTCGACGGCGGTCAGCACGACGAACGGGATCTGCGCGCGCACCGCCTCGCGCTCCGCGACCCACCCATCGCGCACCGGCGCGACGAGGATGTCGACCTCTCCCTCGCAACCCACACCGAGGTCCCATGCCGCGATCTCGTCAGCGCTGCCGCAGTATGACCTCCGCTCGGCGACACCGGTGCGGATCACGCGGAGCGCGACTTCGCGCACGTCTTCTTCGAGGCAGCCGCCGCTCACGTTGCCGGTGTGTGCCGCGTCGGCGGTCACGAGGAGTTTCGCCCCCTCGTGCCGGTAGGCTGAGCCGCGCACGCGCACCACCGTCGCGAGCGCCGCGGCGGGTGCGGCGGCCGAAGCGGGCGAGGTCGCCGCACCGAGCACGTCGAGCACCTGACGCGTCTCAAGCCACTGCTTCACCGCCTCAACTCCAGCTCAGATCGTGTCGCGTGAGCGGGAGAGAGCGGATCCGTTTGCCCGTGGCGGCGAAGATCGCGTTGGTGAGTGCCGGGATCACCGGCGGCAGCGCGGGTTCGCCCATGCCGGTCGGCGGGAAGTCCGTCACGTGGAAGTGCACCTCCACCGGCGGGACCTCGGTGATGCGCAGGAGTTCGAAGTCGTCGAAGTTGGACTGCATCGCCTTCCCACCTTCGATGGTGATCTCCTGCTTCATCGCCTCGGCGATGCCGTCGAGCACCGACCCCTGCACCTGGGCCATCGCGCCGCTCGGGTTGATGATCTGCGAGCCGACGTCGCCGGCCACCCAGACCTTCACGATCTTCACTTCCCCGCGCGGGCTCACGTTCACTTCGACGACCTCCGCGAAGTAGCCGCGGTGGCTGAAGTGCACGCCGACGCCCATGCCGGAGCCCTTGGCCAGTTTGCGCTTGCCCCAGCCCGACTTCGCGGCGACGAGTTCGAGGACGCCCTTCATGCGTGCGGCATCGACGACGGGTGACTGCGGATTCGCGCTGGGTCCTGCGCCCGCTTGCGCGAGCAGGTCGAGTCGGAACTGCACCGGATCCTTGCCGGCGGCGACAGCCAGTTCGTCCAGGAACGACTGGTACACGAAGGCGATCGCATTGCTCGTCGGTGCGCGGAGGAACCCCGTCGGTACACCGAAGGGCATCATCGAGACGCCGAGTTGCGCGTTGGGGATGAAGGTGAGCGGGAACTCGTTGGCGCTGATCGACGCGGCCGGCGCCGCGCGTCCGTTCTCCCCGAAGGTCGCGAAGTGGTTCTCCCACGCGACGATCTTCCCCGACGCGTCGACCGCACCCTTGAGCTTGTGGTAGCCCGCCGGGCGATAGAAGTCGTGCTGCATGTCGTCTTCGCGCGTCCACACGAGTTTCACCGGTGCCCCGGCCTGTCGCGCGATCCACGCGGCCTCGACCATGTAGTCGTTGTTCAGCCGACGTCCGAACCCGCCGCCACCGCGCACGATGTGGATGGCGATGTCCTCCGGCTTGACGCCGAGTGTCTGCGCCACGAGCTGACGACCGCCCTGCGGGCTCTGCGTCGGCGCCCAGATCTCCAGCTTGCCGTCGGCGAAGTGCGCTGTGCAGTTCTGTGGTTCGAGCGGTGCGTGCGCGAGGAACGGATACTCGTACTCGGCTTCCACCGTCTTGGCGGCGCTCGCGAACGCGGCGGCCGTGTCGCCATCCTTGCGGGCGACGGTCTGTGGCGCGCCCGCGAACAACTGCTTGGCCTGTGCGAGGAAGCCGCTTGAGCTCTGCTCGGACGTCGGATGCGTCGCCCACGTGACGCGCAAGCGGCGTCGCGCCGAGCGCGCCGCCCACCACGAGTCTGCGACGATCGCCACGCCCGGCATGAGACCGGCGAGGTTCGTCCCGCCGTCCACGACGAATGCCTGCTTCACGCCGGGCAGCGCCTTGATGTCGTCGAGGTTCGCGCTGGCGACCTTGGCCGCGAACACCGGCGACTTCTCGAATACCGCGTACAGCATGCCGGGCACCGTGATGTCGATGCCGAAGAGCGGCTTGCCGGAGACGATCTTCGCGTTGTCCACGCCGGGGATCGACTTGCCGATGATCTTGAAATCCTTCGGGTCCTTGAGCGTGACCGTGTTGAGCGCCGGCGCGGTGAGCGTTGCGGCCTTGGCGGCGAGCTCCCCGTACGTCGCGCGGCGTCGTGACGCCCGATGGTGCACGACGCCCGCCTCGGTGGTGCATTCGGCGGCCGGCACGTTCCAGTTGGCCGCGGCGGCGGCGATGAGCATCTGCCGACCGGCCGCACCCGCGCGGCGCAGCGGCTCCCAGTTGGTCGGCGTCGCGGTGCTGCCACCGGCGACCTGACGACCGTACTTCGACTCGTCGCTCATCGCTTGCTCGATCGTCACCTGCTCCCACGCGACGTCGAGTTCCTCGGCGATGAGCATTGGCAGCATGGTGCGTACGCCTTGGCCGACCTCAGGGTTCTTCGCGAGAATGGTGATCTGGCCGTTGCTGGCGATGCGGATGAAGGCGTTCGGTACGAACTCATCAGCCAGTTCCATCGCGGAGAGCGAGTCGACGCCGGGGAACTCGATGAGCGTGCCGAGGAGGATGCCGCCCCCGGCGATCGCGGAGACGCGGAGGAAGTCGCGACGGGCGAGGACGCGCGATTCGCTGGTCATGCGACCCCCTGCGATTCGGCGCCGGTGGAGGCGTCCTCGCGGGCCTCGCCGGCGTCGTTGTTCGCCGCGATCGCTGCTGCACGGTGGATCGCCGCACGGATGCGATGGTACGTGGCGCAACGGCAGAGGTTACCGTACATCGCCGAGTCGATGTCTTCGTCAGTCGGCTTCGGGTTACTGGCGAGGAGTTCGGCCGCCTGCATGATCTGGCCGGCCTGGCAGTACCCGCACTGCGGCACATCGAGTTCCAGCCACGCCTTCTGCAGCGGGTGCGAGGCGTTGGCGGACAGGCCTTCGATGGTGGTGACCTTCCTGCCGTTCATCGCGCTGGCGGGGACCTGACACGAGCGGGTGGCTGCGCCGTTCACATGGACGGTGCAGGCACCACAGAGGGACTGGCCGCAGCCGTACTTGGTGCCCTTGAGATCGAGCGAGTCGCGCAGGATCCAGAGGAGGGGCATGTCGGCGGGGACGTCGACCGTTCGGGAGGTCCCGTTGACCGAGAAGGTGACCTTCATGTGGCGAGCAGCTCCGGAGAGTGGACAGGTTCAACTTCGCGCCCGGGGGCCCCCGCCGCAACGCAGCGGGGGACTCCTCGATAGTACGCTGGGGGTGGGGAAAGGGTTGCCGCAACAATCACCCACCGGACAATGAGCGCTCGCTCGCGCTACAGTACATTGAATCCGTCCCTCCCACCCGCCCGATGCGCGACCTCGCTCTGAGCTGGCTCCCCGTTTGGTGGCCCTACGCCGTCGCCGCCGTCGCCTTCGGCGCCAGCATCGTCGCCACGGTGCATGTCGTCACACGCAAGCGTGACGTCCGTGCGGCCATCGGCTGGGTCGGACTCGTCTGGCTGGTACCGGGCGTGGGCGCGCTGCTCTACGCGGTGTTCGGGCTCAATCGTATCCGGCGCCGCGCCAACCAGCTGCATCGCGCCCGCCGACGCCTGCTGCTCTCCACTCCACAGGCGATCAGCATCGCGCGCACCGGCACCGCATCCGGTGTGCATCCCGAACTCGAATCCATGGCCCGGCTCGGCGAGCAGCTCTCGGGCCGTCCGCTGCTCACGGGCAATCGGATCGAACCGCTCTTCAACGGTGATCAGGCGTATCCGGCGATGATCGCCGCGATCGAGGGTGCCAAACGGACGATTGCGCTCTCCAGTTATATCTTCGGCAATGATGCCGCCGGCCGGCCGTTCGTGGACGCGCTGGCCGCGGCCGCGAAGCGCGGTGTCGAGGTGCGAGTGCTCGTCGACGGGTTCGGCGCGCGGTACACCTGGCCTCCGGTGCACAAGGCGCTGCGCGCCGCCGGGGTCTCCGTGCAGCTGTTCCTCCCGCGCATCCACCAGGCCGGACTCGCGTTCTTCAACCTGAGGAATCACCGGAAGATCCTCACCATCGACGGCACCGTCGGCTTCACCGGCGGCCTCAATATCCAGGCGCGGAACATCCTCGCGAACAGTCCGCCTCGCCCCGTGCGCGACGTGCACTTCCGCATCGAAGGACCGCTCGTCGGGCAGATGCAGGAAGCCTTCGCCGAGGATTGGCAGTTCACGACGCAGGAAGTGCTCGATGGGCCGGGCTGGTTCCCCACGTTGCACGACGTCGGGACGACGATCGCACGGGTGATCGCCGACGGACCGGACGGGAATCTGGAGATCCTGCGAATGGTCATCCTCGGCGCGCTCACGACCGCGCGGCAGTCGGTGCGCGTGGTGACACCCTACTTCCTGCCCGACCCTGCGATGGTGGCCGCGCTCTCGGTCGCCGCTCTGCGCGGGGTGAAGGTCGAGATCGTCCTGCCCGCCAAGGTCAACATCCCGATCGTCCAGTGGGCGGCGATGGCGCAACTCTGGCAGGTGCTGCGTCCTGGTTGCCACGTCTATCTCTCACCGCTGCCGTTCGACCACTCCAAACTGCTGGTGATCGATCGCCGATGGTCGCTGTTCGGCTCGACCAACTGGGACCCGCGCAGTCTGCGCCTCAACTTCGAGCTCGACGTCGAGAGCTATTGCTCGACCTGCGCGGCGCGGATCGATGACCACATCACGGAGCGGATCGTCGAGGGCCGCCGGCTCACGCTCGCCGAGGTCGATGCGCGCTCGTACCCCATCAAGGTGCGGGACGGGCTCGCGCGGTTGCTCTCGCCTTACCTCTGAGCACCGCTCCGCTTCGCCGAACATCGGCTACCCGACGATCGTCGACGCGACGATGAGCACCGCGACGACGAAGCCCAGCCCGACCTTCATCGCTGCCGCCACGACGCGTCCGACCAGCGCGCCCCACGCCACCCGACCCGCGTGCGACTCGTCGGGCCGCACCGAATACTCGGCGATCAGCGCCCCGCCGAACGCACCGAGGAACGACCCCACGAGCGAGCCGAGCAGCGGAACCGGTACCCCGACCACCGCGCCGACGATGCCGCCGATCAAGGCTCCCCATCCGGCACGGGTCGAGCCACCGTACTTCGCCGTGTAGCGCGACGAGAGGGTCCACTCGAGTAGTTCAGCGACCAAGGCGATCGCGAACCCCGCGCCCAACGCCCACCACGCGACCGGGCAGTCAGGGTCGAGCGTCTTCCAGAGCGATGCGCCCGCGAGGAACACCCACGTCCCCGGCAGCCCGAGGGCATTGAGCGGCAGCGTGAGCAGCGCGGAGAGGGCGAGCAGCAGTGTCAACACGTATCGATCCCGGGGTGAGGTGAAGTCGACCATGGGGCGTCGAAGCGACCGAGGTTCGCCCGACATCTCCCGTCTCCCATCTCCCATCTGTACTCTTATGCCATGTCCCTCCGCGTCCGCCAGACCCTCGTCCGCGTCCTGACCATCCAAGTCATTACGTTGGCACTCCTCTGGTTGCTTCAGCAGCGCTACGCGAGCTGAGCGGCATGCACTGGATCAACTGGGTCATCGTCGTCGCGTACCTCGTGTTCGTCGTCTGGGACGGCCTGCGTCGCACGCGGGGCACCACCAACATCGAAGGGTACTTCCTCGCCAATCGCTCGCTCCCGTGGTGGGCGGTCGGATTGTCGGTGATGGCGACGCAGCTCTCGGCGGTGACGCTCATCGGCACCACCGGCCAGGGGGCGACCGACGGGCTCAAGTTCGTGCAGTTCTACTTCGGACTGCCGATCGCGATGGTGATCCTCGGTGTGACCCTCGTGCCGTTCCTGCATGGTGCGAAGGTGTATACCGCGTACGAGTTCCTCGAGCGTCGCTTCGACGCCAAGACGCGCACGCTCACGAGCCTGCTGTTCCTGCTCTCCCGCGGCATGTCCTGCGGCGCGATCATCTCGGCGCCGGCGGTGGTGCTGTCGGCGATCTTCGGCTGGTCGCTCACGGCCTGTGTGGCCCTGATCGGTGTGCCCACGGTCATCTACACGGTGCTCGGCGGGGTGCAGGCGGTGACCTGGGCCGACGTGAAGCAGATGGTCGTGATCGTCGGCACCATGGCGGCCATCATCGTGGTGCTCGTGATGCGCATGCCGGTACCGATCGATGACGCGTTCGCCCTCGCGGGGGCGGCCGGGCGGCTCCAGGTCTTCGACTTCTCGTTCAGCCTCACCAATCAATACACGTTCTGGTCGGGGATCATCGGCGGGACGTTCCTGATGCTCAGCTACTTCGGCACCGACCAGAGCCAGGTGCAGCGGTACCTCACGGCGAAGTCGGTCGATGAAGCCCGCAGTTCGCTGCTCATGAGCGCGTATTGGAAGATCCCGCTCCAAGCCGCGATCCTGCTCATCGGCGTGCTGGTGTTCCTGTTCTTCCTGTTCCAGCCGGCACCCATGCTGTACAACCCGACGCATGATCGGGCGGTACAGCAGGCATCACCAGCCGTGTACGCCGATCTCACCGCACGGTACGATGCGGCGATCGCCGCGCGGGAGAGCGCCGCGCGTGAGGCCGTCGCCGTGCGCGATGCGGGCGACGCCGCCGCTACGAAAGTCGCGCTCGGACTCTACAAGGAGAAGGAACAGGCGGTCGGTGTCGTACGCACAGAGGCGCTCGACGAAGCGGCGCGGGTGACGGGGCAGTCGTCACGCGATGTGAACTACATCATCCCGCGTTTCGTGCTCGACCACCTGCCGCTCGGGTTCGCGGGGCTGTTCCTCGCGGCCGTGCTCGCCGCCGCGATGTCGAGCATCGCCGCCGAACTGAATTCGCTGTCCACTGCGACGGTCGTCGACTTCTATCAGCGGCGCGTGAAGGCCGACGGCAGCGATGCGCACTACCTGAGTGTCTCCAAGTGGGCGACCGCGTTGTGGGGCGCGTTCGCCTGTGTGGTCGCAACCTACGCGGCCACGCTCGGGTCGCTGATCGAGGTGGTGAATCGTTTCGGCTCCTTCTTCTACGGGTCGATCCTCGGCGTGTTCGTCCTCGCGATGATCAAGCGCGCCCGCCCGATGGGTGCGTTCGTGGGGTTGATCGCGGGCATGACGGTCGTCGGCCTGGTCAGCTGGCAGGTGCCGAGCATCGCGTTCCTCTGGCACAATGTGACTGGCGCTGTCGTGGTGGTGTTGGTGGGGCTCGGGATCAGCGCGTTCGAGGGCTGATCCCGGAGTGGGGCGCTGACAGGATATGCCACGCGTTGCGCATAGGCGCTGCATCTCGTGCATGGAGATGCGCGCCCCTTCCGATCCGCTGCTCTCTGGGTAGCCTCCACTCATGACCACCGTCAAGATCATCGGCGTCCCCATGGACTTGGGCGCCTCGCGTCGCGGCGTCGACATGGGCCCGTCCGCTGTCCGCTACACCGATCTCCGCGATCGCATCGAGAAACTCGGCCACACCGTCGAGGATGTCGGCAACGTCGCCGTGCCGTTCCGGGAAGACGCCGCCAAGGGCGCACAGCGCGGAGCACGCTACCTCGGCGCCATCACAGAGGTCTGCGCCGATGTCGCGGCACGCACCCGAGCGGCGCTCGCCGCCGGTCAGATCCCCGTGGTGCTCGGTGGCGACCATGCGCTCGCGGCAGGTTCGATCGCCGGTGCCGCAGCGCACCTGGCGACCAAGGGAGAACGACTCGGCCTGATCTGGGTGGATGCGCACGGCGATCTCAACACGCCGGCGAGTTCACGCTCCGGCAACGTGCACGGCATGCCGCTCGCCGCCTTGCTCGGTCACGGCGACAAGGCGATGTCGACGATCGCCGGCGAACACCCGGCACTCAAGGCCAGTGACGTCGCGCTCGTCGGACTCCGCGACCTCGATCAGCCGGAGCGCAACCACATCCGCAAGTGGGGGCTGTCCGCGTTCACCATGCGCGCACTCGATGAGCGAGGCATACGGATCGTGATGGAAGAGGCGATCGCGGTGGCGACCCGTGGCACGGGCGGCATCTGGGTCTCGTTCGACATGGACGTGATCGATCCGGACGAGGCGCCGGGCGTCGGCACGGCCGTGCCCGGCGGCATGACGTACCGCGAGGCCCATCTCGCGATGGAGATGCTCGCCGACACCGGCAAGTTGGTCGGCGTGGACCTCGTCGAAGTGAATCCCGTCCTCGACGAGCGCAATCGCACCGCGGAGATCGCCTGCGAGTTGATTCTCAGTGCCCTTGGCCGGCGGATCCTCTGAGATGACCCAGACCATCCACTACGTTCCGCCTGATTTCTCCGCGCCGGCGCTCGCGAACGCACCGAGCGCGCGGACGCAGCCGGCCGCACACGATGGGGTCCTGCCCGACGGGTTCTTCGCGACCACGAATCTCCCGACCTATGTGAAGGGCGCCGACGGCAAGTGGACGATGCCGCGCGAGCCCCGTATGGACGGCGTGCTCGTCCGCGATGCGCATGGCGTATGGTGGGTGCGCGAGGGTCGCCGCGTGAAGCAGGGGGACCATGTCGTCGTCGGCATCGCGGAGGATGGCAGCGAGGGCGTACTCGTGCACGCGACCGGATTCCGGTCCGACGGTGATGGTCACGGTGAGTTCCACTTCATGTCGAGCCAAGTCTCGCGTGAGAAGCCGATCGACTACCGCGCCATCGCGCGCATGCTGGTGGAGGAGAAGCGCCGCGGCGGCTACGTGTTGTGGGTCGCGGGGCCGGCCCTCGTACATTCGCGGGCGCGCGACAATCTGGTGTGGTTCATCCGGAACGGGTTCGTGCAGGCGCTGCTCGCCGGCAACGCCGTCGCGGTGCACGATATCGAAGCGGCGGTGGTCGGCACGACACTCGGGATGACGAGCGACGGCGATCCCACACCCAACGGCCACGCGGCGCACATGCGCGCGATCAATGCCGTGCGGCGAGCAGGCTCGATCAAGGCCGCGGTGGAGCAGGGGGTCATCACCGGCGGCATCATGCACGCCTGTGTGGTGGAAGAGGTGCCCTACGTACTCGGTGGTTCGATCCGCGATGACGGGCCGCTGCCGGACGTCTTCACCGACGCCGTCGCGGCGCAGGAAGCGATGCGCGCGCACGCGATCAAGGGCACGATGGCGGTGATGATCGCGACCGCGCTGCACTCGATCGCCGTCGGCAACATGTTGCCCGCCTACTACGAGGACCCCCATCGCGGGATCGTCGAACTGCCCACGATCTGTGTGGACGCGAGCGAGTTCCTGGTGAGCAAACTCAAGGATCGCGGCACGCATCAGGCTGTGGGCGTGGTCACCAACGCGCAGGATTTCATGAGCATCCTGCGCTCGGCGGTGGAGCGTGAGGTGACGTCAGAGAGTTGACGTCACCCACGTGACCGGGAGGTGGGAGCTGGGCAGTGCGAGATGGACCGACCTACGCCTCCCATCTACCACCTTCGACCTTCCTCAACCGACCTTCACGCCGGCCGCAGCCCATGCGCCGGCGTCCTTGTCTTGGTCGATGACGACGTCGGTGTCCACGATCACCTTGCCCCCGTCGACTTTCACCGCGAAGCGGTCGAGGCTGCGCGGGGCTTTGCCCTGGATGCGCGTGCCTTCCGGCTTGAACGTGCTCTTGTGCTTCGGACAGTAGAACCGGCTGGCGTTCGGTTGCCACTCGACCACGGTGCCCTTGTGCGGACACTCGAGGGAGAAGGCGTGCACCATGCCCTGATACCGCACCAGGATCAATCGGTTCGACTTGTCGATCGTCGCGCCATCGGCAGGGGGCAGATCGTAGGTGACCACTCCCCCCGGACCGAGGAGACCCGTCGAGTAGCGGCGGGTGAGCGCATGCAGCGGTGCGGCGCCGCCGGCGACCACCGTGAGCGCAGCGACCGCGAGCAGGCCGTCGCGGAGGAATGAACGTCGGGACGGGTCGGGCGAAAGGCAGTCGGACATACGCGCTCCAGAGGCGTGGTACATATTTGACGCTCGATTCTCCTGCTTATTACCCCAGAACCTGAGTTCGTGTCAAACCGGCGTGCCGCCCTCGCGTTCATCTTCGTCTCCATCGTCCTCGACATCGTGGCGTTCGGGATCATCATCCCGGTCCTGCCGCAACTGATCAGGGGATTCGTCGGCGGAGACTCCGCGCGCGCCGCCGAGTGGTACGGGATCTTCGGGACTACCTGGGCGCTCATGCAGTTCATCTGTGCGCCGCTCCTGGGTGCGCTCTCCGACCGCTTCGGTCGGCGGCCCGTGCTCCTGCTGTCGATCCTCGGGCTCGGGCTCGACTACTTCCTCATGGCGCTGGCGCCCTCGCTCACGTGGCTGTTCATCGGTCGCGTGCTCTCGGGAATGACCGCCGCGGGTTTTTCCACCGCGGCCGCGTACATCGCTGACATCACTCCGCCGGAGAAGCGTGCGGGCGCCTTCGGTATCGTCGGCGCGGCGTGGGGCTTCGGTTTCGTCGTCGGTCCGGCTCTCGGAGGTATCCTCGGCGCGACCGATCCGCGGTTGCCGTTCTACGTCGCTGGCACGCTGGCTATCGTCAACGCGCTCTACGGGCTCTTCGTGCTGCCGGAGTCGCTTCCACCTGACAAGCGCGCGCCCTTCCGCTTCGCCCGTGCCAATCCCTTGGGCTCGCTTAAGCTGCTGCGTTCGCACAAGGAGCTGTTCGGACTCGCGGGCGTGAGCTTCCTCTACAACCTCGGGCATACCGTCTTCCCGTCCGTGTTCGTGCTCTGGGCGGGCTACCAGCTCAAGTGGGACGCCAAGGACGTGGGACTCGCGCTCGCCGCGGTCGGTGTGGCTAACATCGTGGTGCAGGGCGGCATCGTGCGGCCGGTGGTGCGCAAGTTCGGCGAGCGCCGTGCGTTGGCGATCGGTGCGATAGCAGGCACGTTGGGGTTCTTCCTCTACGGCGTCACACCGGGTGTGGGCCTCTTCTGGCTCGGTGTGGCAGTCTACGCACCCGCCGGGATGTTCAATCCTTCGTTGCTCGGACTGATGTCGCAACGGGTGGGACCATCGGAACAGGGGCAGGTGCAAGGGGCGAACTCGAGTCTGATGGGCATCGCAGGGATGCTCGGGCCCGGTCTGTTCACGGGTGCGTTCGCGTGGGCGATCCGCGGCGGGGTGGCGTGGCGCCTGCCGGGCCTGCCGTTCCTCATCGCGAGTGCACTCTTCGCCTTGGCGGGGATCATCGCGTGGCGGACCACACGGCCGACTGGCGCCCACGCCCCCGTGTGAGCATCGTTGGACAGGTGCGGGCATGTACGCGCCACCAGGGGAGGTCCCCGATGACGTTCACAGCAGAAGCGCAGGCCGTGTGGGATCAGGTTCCCGAGGCCACGCGCGCGAAGCTCCTCGATAGCGGCTTCTGTGCGCATTGCCTTGCCAAGAAGCACTTCGATCTGGTCGAAGCCGAGATCCGCGACAACTCGCTCGCGCTCATCGGGAAGTGCGGGACGTGCGCCCACCGTGTGGTGCGGCTCATCGAGCTGGATTGAATGCTGAGCGCAGATGGGACATGGGAGCTTCTGGACTTTCACGGGGCGCGGCGACTGAGCGGCGCTGGGGAGGATCGTTGACGACGAACGCCGCGCGGTCACGCCGACCGGTGTCTGGACAAGTGCTTCGCTGCGTGATCCTGCTCGCGCTTGTCTCGGCCGGCATCCGCGACCCGCTGGCCACGCAGTCGAGCAAGCGCTGGCAGGAGATCGGCGAGACGTCCACGGGCAACAAGGTCTACGTCGACCCGAAATCCGTCTCCACCAAGGACTCCATCATCACCGCGACGGTGCGCGTGGTGTATGCCAAGCCGAGCGACACACCCAAAGGCCCCATCACCGGCTCACGCGCCGTCGCGATGTTCAACTGCGCGCGCAAGACCGTCGCTGTGAAGGAGACCATCATCTGGCACGATGAAGCCAAAGGCACGATGTACGAGAAGCGCACGCCCAAGATCCCCGGCTACGGCCCGGTATTCACGAGCAACTTCTCGGGGGTGGCGTTGAAGCATCTGTGCGAGGCGAAAGCAGCCAGGAAAGACAAGGTGTGAAGTCTGAGGGGTGAAGTGTGAGGAGGGGCGCTGCGGATTCCCGCAACGCCCCTCCGTCGTTC